>JAQBCT010000110.1:0-3918 GCA_032124855.1 Gammaproteobacteria bacterium | reverse complement strand
CCATCCGTTCGCGCACGCAGCGTGGCTGCTGGCCAAGACGCAGAAGCTGGTCATTGCCACGGGCATCGCGTCGATCTATCACCGCGAGCCCGGCGTCACCATGGCGGCACAGAAGACCCTGGCCGAACAATCCGGCGACCGCTTTCTGTTGGGCCTGGGTGTGTCGCACAAGCCGATGGTGGAAGGCGTGCGCGGTCTGAAATACGGCAAGCCCGTGGCGACCATGCGCGACTATCTGGGCAAGATGGACGCCTCGCCCTACAGCGCAGTGCCTCCAGCCGATGCGCCGCCACGCGTGATCGCGGCGCTGGGACCGAAGATGCTGGAGCTGGCACGCGATGCCTGCACCGGCGCACATCCCTACTTTTCATCGCCTGACCACACTGCAATGGCGCGCGGGATTCTCGGCCCCACGCCCTGGCTGTGCGTGGAGCAGAAAGTCGTGCTCGAGAGGGATGCCACCAAAGCCCGCACGGTGGCGCGGGCCGCCGCACAGATGTATCTGGGTTTGCCGAACTACCGCAACAACTGGCTGCGCATGGGACTCACCGAGGGTGATCTGGGCAATGGCGGCTCTGACAAATTCATCGACACGACGTTTGCGTGGGGCAGTGCCGAGACCATCAAGGCGCGGATCAAAGCCCATTTCGATGCCGGCGCCAGCCACGTGTGCATCCAGCCCATCAACCCCGACGGCAGCTTCGGCCAATTGCACTGGGACGCGCTGGAGGCGCTGAAGGACGCAGCCTCATGAAGGATTTCGCGGGAAAAGGGGTTGTCGTCACCGGCGCGGCTGGTGTGCTGGGGTCGGCCGTCGCCGCCGCATTTGCCGAACGCGGCGCGACACTTGCGCTGGTGGACGTGGTTCCCATCGAAAATGAACATGCATCGTTCACCTGCGATCTGACTGATACCGCTGCCTGCAGTGCGCTCGTGGCCGACATCAAGGGCCGCATCAAACGCATCGACGTGCTGGCGAATGTCGCCGGCGGTTTCACGATGGGCGAATCCGTTCACGAGATGAGCGATGACACCTGGCGATTCATGTTCGATATCAACGTGCAGACGATGCTGAATATGGTGCGAGCGACTGTTCCGACAATGCTCGCCCAGGGTGGGGGTCGCATCGTCAACATCGGTGCGCGCGCGGGATTGAAAGGCGCACCGCAAATGGGCGCGTACTGCGCCGCGAAGAGTGTGGTCATTCGCCTGACCGAGAGCCTGGCTGAAGAACTGAAAGCACACGGCATCAATGTGAATTGCGTGCTGCCGAGCATCATCGATACGCCACGCAACCGCGCCGACATGCCGGATGCGGATTTTGTACGCTGGGTGGCGCCCGCCGATCTGGCGGCCGCTATCGTCTTTCTCGCATCCGATGCCGGCCGTGCGGTGCACGGCGTGGCGTTGCCCGTAGAGGGTCTGAGCTAGGCGTCGGAACGCGCAACCAGCTGCAGCAGTCGCTGCGAACCTGCCCCGCAGGCCAGGATGGTCTTCAACGCATCGCTGCCGGGCACCGGCAGCCGTTGCAGTCGTTCAGGTGCCACGTGCACCACGAGCCCGGTCGTTGGATTGGGTCCAGTGGGAATGAATACAGTCGACCCGGCCGGCCCTTCATCGGCCAGGAATCCCGTGAACTGCAAACCATCTCCCACGCTGACGAGCACCGGACGGGAAAACGGATTCTGATCGCGCTTGCCCAGGTAGCTGACGATCTCTTTCACGGGTCGGTAGCCCGGAACACGCTGCACCGTATTGGCTTCGATCCAGTTGAAGGCGCGATTGCCGAACCGGGTGCTGACGAAGGCACCCAGCACCGAACAGGCCACCAGAATCGCTGCGATGGTCAGTCCCTGCGCCCACCACAGCGGCATGCCGAGCTCCCGCTGGGCGAGTTCCGCCACCGGCGCGATCTGTCCGCCGATTGCGCGCGCCAGCCACAACAGGAGCGTGATGAAGACGAACAGCGGCAGTGCCACCACGACACCGCCGATGAGCGCCGAGCGTACGTAGCGTTGCAGACCCGACATGGAATTTCCGTTGCTTGACGATGAAGGGCGCACACCCTACCAGAACCGCGATTCGCCCGGAGTAGACGTCGTCGCGGAAAACGGATTCAGAGGCCTGCGAATACCCCGTAGCCGCCGCGAAAGAACAGCAGCGGCGCCGCCTGGTCGTCGCAGATCGACAGCTCGCGCACGCGACCCACGGCAATGACGTGATCACCGGCGTCGTGTTCAGCCACCAGTTCGCAATCGATGTAGGCCATCACGCCGTCGAGAATCGGTGAACCCGTGATGCCGGCGCGCCACGGCACGGATGCAAAGGCGCCGGGCTTGGCGAACTGCTCGCACACCAATCGCTGCTGCGCCGTCAGCACGTTGATGCAGAAGCTGCCCGATTGGCGCAGCTTCGGCCAGCTGGTGCTGGATTTGCCAGGGCACACCGCAACCAGCGGCGGGTCAAGCGACAGGGAGGCAAAGGATTGCGCCGCGAATCCGGCGGGTTGTCCGTCGAGACAGCCGGTCGCCACCACCACGCCCGTCGCGAATTGCGACAGCGTGTTGCGAAAGATGCGCGGATCGACGTTCGGGGCGGCTGCCATGTTCTCCAACATTAGCGGAAGAAGGCCGCAATATAGCAGAGGCGATCCGCTGTGCCCGGCGTGACGAGGCCGTTAGAATCGGCAGCTGCACAATTCACCGGAACATTTCAATGAGCGATCTAGAGGCCTTTCGCGCAGATACCCGCCGCTGGCTCGAAGACAACTGCCCGCCCGCCATGCGCACGCCCGGTTCCGAAGAAGAGACGGTGTGGGGTGGTCGCCGCGAACCCTTCGTCAATCCGGAATCCAAAGTCTGGCTGCAGCGGATGGCGGAACGGGGCTGGACCTGCCCGACCTGGCCGAAAGAGTACGGCGGCGGCGGACTGTCCAGCGACGAAAATCGCGTACTGCAGCAGGAACTGGGACGCATCAGCGCGCGCGGCGCACTGTCGAGCTTCGGCATCTGGATGCTGGGACCCGTGCTGCTGGAATACGGCAACGAAGCGCAGAAGCTGGAACATCTACCGAAGATCGCACGCGGTGAGATCCGCTGGTGCCAGGGTTATTCCGAACCCGGCGCCGGTTCTGATCTGGCGGGCCTGCGCACACGCGCGCAGGACAAGGGCGATCACTACCTCGTAAACGGTTCGAAAATCTGGACTTCGTACGCGGATCAGGCCGACTGGATCTTCTGCCTGGTTCGCACCGATTTCGATGCGCCGAAGCACGAAGGCATCAGTTTCCTGTTGTTCGATATGTCCGCACCGGGCGTGACCACCACGCCCATCACATTGATCAGCGGCTCCTCACCCTTCTGCCAGACGTTTTTCGACAACGTCAAGGTGCCGAAGACGAACCTCGTGGGCCAGCTCAATCACGGTTGGACCATCGCGAAACGCCTGCTGCAGCACGAACGGCAGATGGTCGCCGGCATCGGCGGCAATTCGGCGCTGGGCGCATCCGGCCGCAGGATGGAAGATATTGCCAAGGAATACGCCGGCGAGATTGCGGGTCGCATTGCGGAGCCCACCATCCGCAGCAATATCACCCGTCACCGGATGGACGATCGCGCCTTCCAGCTGACGTTGGGACGCGCCATGGAAGAAGCCACGTCCGGCCGCGCCAACGGCGATCTGAGTTCGGTGTTCAAATACTTCGGCACCGAACAGAACAAGCGCAAATACGAAGTGCTGCTGCAGACCATGGGCACACAAGCCGTCGGCTGGGATGGTGCAGCCTTCACGGATCGCGAACTGTCCACCACGCGCCAATGGCTCCGCTCGAAGGCCAATTCCATCGAGGGCGGCACCAGCGAAGTGCAGCTGAATGTCATCGCCAAGCGGGTGTTGGGCCTGCCGGATTGATCAGCAAAC
>JAQBCT010000109.1:0-4337 GCA_032124855.1 Gammaproteobacteria bacterium | reverse complement strand
CTGGCGGGGCGCGACGAGAGAATTCACGCCGATCCCGCACCTTTCATCGCCGTGAGCAATCTGGGTGAAAGCTCGGTGGATCTCACCGTGCGGGTGTGGGTGGACGTAGACAACTACTGGGGCGTGAACTTCTCGCTGATCGAGAACGTCAAGCTGGCATTCGACGACGCCGGCATTTCGATCCCGTTCCCGCAGCGCGACGTTCACCTGCATCAGGCGAACGCGCACTGATCCGCTTGTTCCTCAGCTTCTGGGGCGCGTGAGGAACTGCATCAGGGTCAAGGTCTCCGCCGGATCCATACGCCCGACCGGCGAACTCGAATAGGCAGATGTCAACACGCGGCCTTTCTGCGTGACGATGAACTCGCTGGGTTGAATGTGATTACGACGCTCCTCCCACCAGGCGCCGATGGCATCGCCATCGGCACGCGTCATGCCGTAGGCCACGGGAAAGCCAAGATCCTTGGCCACTTCCAGCGTCTGCTCTTCGGTATCGACCGTTCCCGCCACGATACTCGCCCCCATCGCTTCGAACGCAGCACGGCGTTCTTCATAGCCAGCCAGCAGCCGGCGACAGAAGGGTCACCAATGGCCGCGGTAGAACAGCAGGATGCCGTACGGCGTCTTCAGATCGGTGGGCAGCGACAGGGTGCCGCCGCCGGCGATGTTGAGCGTCAGCGCTGGCAGCGCCGCGCCCGAATTCAATTTGTCAGCCATTGTCGTTCTCCAGATCGGAAACTGCTTCAGGCGCATCGCTCAATACCTGCTGCGCATACGCCAACACACCCGCCGCGTCCACCCGCGTCGAATAACCTTCGAGGAAGACTTTGCCGACGATTTCACCGGCCGGGTTCACCACGAATACGCCCGGATACGGGATGCCGTAGTTGGCGTCCCCCGGTTCATAGTCGGCATGGAGGATGCCGAGATTCGAGATGGAGGTGGCATCGATATCCGACAGCAGCGGATAGCCGATGGAAAATTTGTCGATGAACAGTTGTTGCAGCGCCGGTGTGTCGTATGTGAGCGCAACCACGCCGATACCCGATTCGGTGAACTCTTCCAACTGACCTTGCAACTGCACGAGTTGCTTAATGCAGAACGGTCACCAGTCGACGGATCGGTTCACCATCACGATGGCACCGCGCGGACCCATGAACTCATCGACACTGGTGACCTCGCGGCCGCCAATGGAAGCGCGCAACGCCGGCAGCTGCGTGCCGATGGCCGCGCCCGGGTCGTAGGCGTCGGTATCCGCCGCTACGAACATTTCGGCGGTGATGCGATCCATCGCCATCTCTTTCAGTGGCGCGCGAAACAGATAAATCCCCGCCCCGGCAACGATCAACACACCGAGCAGGCCGATGAAGAATTTTTTCATGGGACCCTATCCTTCGTCTTTGACGCGAGCGATGACGGTTTGATTCTAGTCTCGGGGCCGCGTCAGCTGCCAGCGCAAATGTGCTTCAACCGCTGGCCACTCGCTGGCGATGATGCTGTAAACGCAGGTATCGCGCAGACTGCCGCCCGCCACGCGCTGATGGCTGCGCAATACACCGTCGAGTTTTGCGCCGAGCCGCTCGATGGCGCGACGGCTGCCTTGGTTGAAGAAATGGGTGCGGAATTCCACCGCAATGCAGTCGAGCTGGTTGAAGGCATGGGTCAGCAACAGCAGCTTGCACTCCGAGTTGATCGACCCGCGCTGGACGCGTTTGCGATACCACGTTCCACCGATTTCAACCCGGTGATTGGCGGCATCGACGTGCATGAAGGTGGTCATGCCGACCGCCGTGTCCGTTGATGTTTCGATCACGGCGAATGGCAGCATCGTGCCTTCCGCCGCCTGACCCAGCCGGCGCGCGATCTCCGCCTGCATATCCTGCGGTGGCGGCACATGCGTGTACCACAGATTCCACAGTTCCCCATCGGCGACCGCGGCGCACAGATCTTCACAGTGACGATCCGCAAGCGGCTCGAGACGTGCTGTGGAACCCGAGAGTGTCACCGGTTCGAGCCAGGGCATCATCACCTCCACCACATCGCGATGGCGCAATTATGCAGGGCGGCGAACCCGCCTGGGAATTGCACGCCAAGCGGCGATGACATCTACTGCGTACACGCGTTTACTGCGCCAAGGAATCAGTCCATGTCCGATCCCCTTCCCAACGGCATCGCCCTGACGCCGTTCGACGAGAAGTTCCAGCGCGACCCCCACGCGGCGCTGGATCGGTTGCGCAACGAAGCGCCCGTGCTGCGTGACGATACGCTCAAGCGCTGGTTCCTGACGCGACAGGAAGACGTGCGCGCCGTGCTGCGCGACAAGACCCTGTCGTCGGATCCACGCAAGGCGAATGCCGACAGTTTTGCGCGCATGGTATTGGCGCCCGACGGCAGTGAACCGTCCATGCTCTTCATGGATGACCCAAATCACAAACGCCTGCGCGGATTGATCAACAAGGCGTTTACACCGCGCGCGGTGGAAGCCATGCGGCCACGGATACGCGCCATCGCCGACGCACTGCTTGCGGATATCAAGACCGAAACCTTCGATGTGATCGAGCAGTTCGCGGCGCCGCTGCCGGTCGTCGTGATCGCGGAAATGCTGGGCATCGACTCCGCGCAGCACGCGCAATTCAAACACTGGTCGGATACGTCGGTGGCCACGTTCTTCAACCCGTTTCGAACCGAAGCAGACTCGGCCGCTGGCGACGCCGCCCGTGCCAACCTCGATGCGATGTTCGCCGGATACATCGCGCAGCGTCGCGCGTCGCCCGGCAGCGACCTCATCAGCGCCATGGTGCTGGCGGAGGAGGCGGGTGATTCGATGACGGATGTCGAGATCATCAGCCAGTGCAATCTGTTGCTGATCGCGGGCAATGTCACCACAACAGATCTCATCGGCAACGGTGTCAAGGCGCTGCTCGACCACCCTGACGAACTGGCGAAGCTGCGCGCGAAGCCACACCTCATCGGCAACGCCGTGGAAGAGATGTTGCGCTACGACTCGCCGGTCACGCAGTCGGGACGCAATGCCACAGAGGACATGACCATCGGTGGCTGCCCGATTGCGGCGGGCCAGTCGATTTCTGTTTCGCTCGCCGCAGCGAACCATGATCCCGCGCTACACACCGACCCGCACCGATTCGATATCGAACGGCTCGATCCATCGCACGAATCGTTTGGCGGCGGCCGACACTTTTGCCTGGGCGCACCGCTGGCGCGCGTGGAAGCCCAAGAGGCGATCACTGCGCTGCTGCAACGCTTCGCTACATTGCGCGCGGCCGATGCGAATCCCAGCTACCGCACGATCCCCGGCTTTCGCGGCCTGGCAGCGTATCGGGTATCGGGCTGGCGCGCGTGAGCCCTGGGTCTGAATCTGCGAGGAGCAGGCCGCGGGGCACCGCACTGCGCAAGGTGCTGCATGAGCTGTATCACGGCCACACCAAGCGCGCCGTGCGTTTCCGTTCATTCATGCTCGCCTTCGACGCAGCCATCATCTCGTTCTTCCTGGTGTCGCCGTTTCTGGAACGCAGCGCGAACTTCGTGCTCATCGACTACTCCATCGGCGCGGCGCTGGCCGCCGATCTTGCCGCGCGCGCGTGGGCATATTCGAGCCTGCGGCGCTGGATCGCGCGGCCCATCGTGTGGGTGGATTTTCTCGTGCTGGCGTCGCTGCTGGCACCGCTGGGCTTTGCCAATCTTGGCTTTCTGCGGGTGTTGCGCGGCCTGTCGCTGGTGCGCTCCGACGTATTCTGGCTGACTGTTCGCAACGGTCGCTGGGCCGACACACAGGTACAGGATATCGTTGTTGCCAGCACCAACCTGGTCGTATTCATCTTCGTGATGACGGGTTTCGTGCACGGCACGCTGGCGGCCAGCACGCCAACACTGCACTCGTATCTCAACTCGCTGTACTTCACCATCTCCTCGCTCACCACCACCGGCTACGGCGATATCACGCTGGTGGGAACGTGGGGGCGCATCCTGTCCATCGTCATCATGCTGTCCGGCGTTTCACTGTTCGTCCGGCTCGGCCAGGTGGTATTGCGGCCGCCGAAGGTGACCCATGAATGTCCGGGGTGCGGACTGCGCAGACACGATCAGGATGCCGTGCACTGCAAAGCCTGTGGTCAACTGCTGACGATTCCGCACGACAACGACTGAACACGCCCGGGGTGTCGCCTGTTGGAGGGGCTTCACCCGCGATCAGCCATTTGATCTTATGACGGTAGATCGCGACTAGAGTCGCTCCCACAACTTTCGATTAGAGTTTTGCGACACGTCTGACGCCCCTCCTACATACTCGGGTGTGACGTTTTCAAAACCTGCGGGCATGC
>JAQBCT010000108.1:0-7202 GCA_032124855.1 Gammaproteobacteria bacterium | reverse complement strand
CAACGGCTCCGCCCACGGAAACACCGCGCTGAGGATCCCGTTCTGCACCTCGACGAACTCCTGAACCGTCGCGTCGTCGACCTGGACGCCGATCTTCTCCAGGACGGCGACGAATGGGGCTCGGCGTTGCGGGAAGTGGCGGCGCAGGAACTCCCCAAAGGCCGGATCGTCACGCCATCTGTAGATGTAGCGGAGCAGCAGCGCGGCGACAGAGCAGCGTCCCCGATACGCCCATTCCCGATCCGCTGATCTGGCTGGCGTTCGCCGCTGCCGCCGCGCCGACCTTGCGCCTGGGCACCTGCATTCTGATCGTGCCGCAGCGCAATCCGCTGATTCTGGCCAAGGAGCTCGCAACCCTGGATCGTTTATCCGGCGGTCGCGTGGAACTGGGGCTCGGCGTTGGCTGGATGCGCGAGGAATTCGATTCGCTGGGTGTGCCATGGGAGCGGCGTGGCGCGCGCAACGATGAATACATCGCCGCCATGCGCGCGCTGTGGGCCGGCCCGCACGCAGAGTTCCATGGCGAATTCGTCGACTTCCCGCCCGCGACGTGCAGCCCGCGCCCGGTGCAGAAGTCGATTCCGGTTCTGGTGGGGGGCGACAGCGACGCAGCGATCAACCGTGCGGTGCGTATCGCCGACGGTTACTTCCCTGGCGAAGGCGACGCCGACCGGCTGGGCAAACTGATCACGCGCCTGCGCACCGCGGCCGAGCGCGCCGATCGCGACCCCGCCAGCATCGAGATCAATGCGATGTTCGGCATTCAGATGGCGGAGCCGGTTGCAGGGGTGGAGCAAATGGCGGCGCTGGGCGTGGGTCGGATCATGGTCCCGGCATTCTTCTTCGCCGGCCCCGGTGGACTCGATCGCCTCAGTGAATTTGGTGAGCGCATCGCGCCGGCCGCCCGCGGCTGAGCGCCGCGCAGCCAGCGACCACACTCAATCCAGGGTCACGCGCACGAATTTACGCTTGCCGACCTGAACGACATACGTTCCGGCGGCGAGCGTCGCCTGGCGGTCCGCGACTACGACACCGTCTACCTTCACACCGTGGCCGTCGATCAAACGCAGCCCCTGACCGGTAGACGTCGTGAGATTTGCCTGCTTCAACACCACGCCGATGGAAAGTGGTGCTCCGTGCAGCGCCACGGCGTCGATCTCATCCGGAATGCCGCCGCGCGCGCGCAGCTCGAAATCCCGCTCCGCGGCATCAGCGGCCGCGGCACCGTGAAACCGCGCGGTGATCTCCTTGGCCAGCAGCACCTTGACTTGCTTCGGGTTGCGACCGTCTGCCACAGCGCGTTGCAACGCTGCAATTTCCTCTGCATCCCGAAAACTCAGCAGATCGAAATATCGCCACATCATCGGATCGCTGATGGACAGCAGTTTCGCGAACATCTCGTTCGGTGCTTCCGTGATGCCGATGCTGTTGCCCCTGCTCTTGGACATCTTCTCCACACCATCGAGACCTTCCAATAACGGCATGGTCAGGATGCACTGCGGCTCCTGGCCATACTCACCCTGCAGCGTCCGCCCCATGAGCAGATTGAATTTCTGGTCGGTGCCGCCCAGCTCGAGATCGCATTTCAGCGCTACGGAGTCGTAACCCTGCACCAGTGGATACAGGAATTCGTGCACGCTGATGGGCGTGTTGGCTTTGAATCGTTCGCTGAAGTCGTTGCGCTCCATCATGCGGGCCACCGTGTAGCGCGACGCGAGTTCGATCAAGCCGCGCGCGCCCAGCGCATCACACCACTCGGAGTTGTAGCGGATCTCGGTTTTCGATTCGTCCAGCACCAGCTTCGCCTGGTCGAAATAGGTCGTCGCGTTCAACTCGATTTCTTCACGCGTCAGCGGCGGGCGCGTGGTGTTGCGGCCCGACGGATCGCCGATCATCGATGTGAAGTCGCCCACCAGAAAGATGACGACGTGTCCCAGATCCTGCAGTTGCCGCAGTTTGTTGAGCACGACTGTGTGGCCGATGTGCAGATCGGGCGCCGTGGGATCGAGTCCGAGTTTCACGCGCAGTGGCACGCCGGTGGCCTCCGCGCGCGCGAGCTTCGCCACCCAATCGGCCTCCGGCAGCAGTTCATCGCAGCCGCGCTTGGTGACGGCCAAGGCGTGCATGACACGATCGGTGACGGGATGTTCCATGGTCGGCGGAGTTCGTACTGCGACAGAAATCAGATGTTAGCCCCGCAATGCCGTGGCGTCAGGTCTTGAATACGCGCGCGGCGTATACGCGCTACGCTGGCAGGTGCGCCGGCTTGCGCGGCACCGCTGTTTTGAACTGGCGTGGCTTGACGATCAGCACATCGCAGTTCACGGCGTCAATCACCGCTTCGGCTGTGTTGCCGATATGGAAGTGGCTGAGCCCGCTGCGTGATATCGCGCCCATCACCAGCAGATCTGCCTTCATTTCTGCGGTGGTCGCGGTGAGAACATCGGCTGGTGTGCCGCTGGCTACGACGCAGGCATCGGCGGCCACGCCATGGCGCTTGCCGAGTCGCTCGATGGCCGCCATGGTCTTGGGCGGCACGACATCCTGCTCGGGATACTTGCCGGTCGGTCTCAAATTCAGCAATTGCCGGGGACCGCGCGGATCCACATGGATCATGGCGATGCGTCCGCCCACCAAACGCGTCACGGCCGTCGCCGAGCGCAGCAGCGCCTCATCCAGACCGGACGGCTTGGCATGCGCATGTGTCGGATCAATGGCCGTGAGGATCAATGGCTTCCTGGCGAAGCGTTCCTGCTTCACGAACCACACTGGGCACGGACATTCTCGAATCAGATCCCAGTCGGAGTTGGCCAGAAACCAGCGCGCCACGCGCGAATGACGATGCGACTCGGCAACCACCAGATCCGGTTTGCTCTTGAGCACCTGGCGCACGATCGCGTGTGCCGGCGGGAAATCCCACACCACCTCACATGCGACCTTCAGACCCGCGGTGCGCAGGCTCCGCGCGAGCTTCAGCAATTCGTCGCGCCGCAACTTCGCAACTTTGCGCAGGATCACCTCCGGGTCGAGCGCCATCTCACTTGCCGAACGCTGCGGTCGGGAGAACGCATGGAAAAGCGTGATCGCGGCACCGCTCGCCGAGGCGATGCGCGCGGCTTTTCGGATGGCGATCTGCTTGCGCTCGCCGGGATCACGAACGGCGACGAGAATTTTTGCCCACGGTTTTTCAGCGGCCATCGCTGGAACTCCTTTTGATACGTTTCACGATCTTATCCTGACAGACGCTGCGGGATGCGGGGCACGCAAGCGGTCGCCGCGCCCGAACAACTTATGCCGCAGCGTTGCCCGCGTGTAGGCCGTCTTGTAGATGCCGCGGTTCTGCAGCTCCGGTACCACCTTCGATACGAAATCGTCGAAGCATTCCGGCACGACGGTGTAGGCGAGATTGAAGCCATCGAGATCCGTTTCATCCATCCAGTGCTGCAGCTGATCCGCGACTGTGACGGGCGAGCCTGTGATCACGTGCGCACCCCCCGCTACGGCCAGCGATTCACCCCACTGCCGCACTGTCTTGCTGCCCACGGCGGACATCGCGCTCTGGATCGCTTCACTGGAGACATTTTCTGCGCGCTCATCCAACGCAAACTGCGCCAGATCGACGCCCGTCCAACCCGACAGCAAGGCAAGCGATCCATCGTGCAGCGCGTAGTCGCGATAGTCTTCGAAGCGCGCGCGCGCGGCGGCATCCGTGTCATCAACGATGACCGCAAGCAATGCAAATATTTTCAAATCCTCCGCGCGGCGACCCCCGGCGACGGCCTGTTCACGCAGCCGCTTGACCAGCGACGCCGTTGCCGTGGTATTGGCGGCGCCAATGAATACACACTCGGCGTGGCGGGCTGCGAATGCCTGTCCCTTCGCAGACGCGCCGGCCTGAAAGATCACCGGCGTGCGCTGCGGCGACGGTTCACACAGGTGGATCGCATCGAGCTTGAAGAACTTCCACTCATGCGAGATCGCATGGACCTTCGCCGGGTCGGCGAATATGCCGCGGCCTCGATCGAAGCGCACCGCGTCATCTTCCCAGCTGCCTTCCCAAAGCTTGTAGACCAGCTCCACATACTCATCTGCAATCTCATAGCGCTCGTCGTGGGTCGTCTGCTGTGTCATACCCACCGCCTTGGCGGCGCTGTCGAGATAGCCGGTGACCACGTTCCACGCGATGCGCCCTTGGGTGAGATGGTCCAGCGTCGACATGCGTCGCGCGAATGCGTACGGCGGTTCGTAAGGGATCGAACCGGTGACACCGAAACCGAGGTGCTGTGTGACAGCGGCCATGACAGGAATGATCAAATACGGATCGTTGGCCGGCACCTGCATGGCCGTGCGCAGCGCAGCGTCGGGTGACGCCCCGTACACGTCATACACGCCGCTGACATCGGCCAGAAACACACCATCGAACAGGCCGCGCTCCAGCGTAGCCGCCAGATCCTGCCAGTGCGCAATCGAGGTGTATTCGCGGGAGCGGTCGCGCGGATGCCGCCACAGGCCGCTCGCTTGATGCCCTACGCAATTCATGCTGAATGCATTCAGCAGAATCTGTTTGGTCATCGCCGCACGACTCCGACGGTCAACCGCGCTGGAACTCTCGAATCACAGTACCCGGGCGCTGCCCGGTGTGATGGCCGTTCGCCACCACCACGCGCCCCGCCACGATGGTCGCGTCGTAGCCCTGGCTCTCAACGATGAAGCGCGCACCGTTGTGCGGAAAGTCGTGCACCAGTTCGGGTTGGCGTGTTTCCAGGTTGTCGTAGTCGATGACATTCAGATCCGCATGCCAGCCCTCGCGGATTTCGCCGCGCTGCTTCAGTCCCAGCACTTTGGCGGACTGGCTGGTGATGCGATGTACTGCTTCCGGCAATGTGAATATGCCGCGCTTGCGCGTCAGCTCACTCAACAGAAATGTTGGCGAGTCGGCATCGATCAGAAGTCCGACGTGCGCGCCGGTGTCTGCGAGCATGGGCACGCAATGCGGCATGCGCATGTATTGCCACTGATTTTCCAGGGTGCCGCCGAACGCCCACAGATTGAACAACTCGCGTCCCTCGGAAGCGAGCAGCCGCTCGACGTACACGTCTACCGGATCCTGGCCAGACAGCTGCGCCAGTTGGGCGAGGTTCGCCTTGCGATCGAGGTCGTAGTCGGGTGTCACGCCGGTGCCCAGCGGATGCAACAGCTCCGGTGGCACGCGAAAGCCCGAGGCTTTCGCCTGACTGATCAGTTCGGCGCGCGTCGCCGGGTAGCGCATCGCAGCGTACCGGTCGGCAATGGTGGGCAGTTCCATCAGTGCCTTCCACGCGCGCGTACGGAACGGCGAAGCCTTCGCCAGGCCGAATAGCGATCCACTCGGGCGCGTGTGACAGATCCCGGTGATGCGTCGGCCCGCAGCATTATGGCGATCGAGGAATTCGCTGAAGCGCGACACACCGCCATCACCCTTGGACCCTGCTCCGCCCGAGAACAGCACCTGACAGCCAAGCTCCGCGCCGCGTTCGAACATCGCAAGTTCAGTCTCGAAGCGCTTCTGAAAATCCGGCGCGGCCTGAAACAGTCCGCCGACGCCGCCGCCTTCCACTACGGCGCGCTGGATGGCCTCGGTTTCGCGCAGATCCGCAAACGTGCCAGGGGTGAGACGGCCATCGGGCACTTTGTGGCCGAGGAATCGCGACGTGGAAAAACCCACCGCGCCTTCGGCCACGGAATCGCGCACCAGCTTCACGATATGCGCCAGCTCATCGGCGTTGGCCTGCACGCCTTCATCCAGACCATGGTCGCCCATGGCTTCGAACCGCACCGAGGAATGTCCTACCAGCCCAACCATGTTCAGCGCAGGACGCAGCGACTGAATGGCGTCAAGGTAGCCGCCGTAGCTGGTCCACGTCCACGGCAGCCCGTCCATGATGGCGTCAGCGGAAATGTCTTCGACGGCTTCCATCAGCTCGGCGAGGTAGCGGCGATTCTTCACGGCAACCGGTGCGAAGGTGACGCCGCAGTTACCGATCAGCGCAGTGGTGACACCGTGAAACGAGCTGGAACGCAACTGCGGATCCCAACCCACTTGCGCATCGAGATGCGTATGCAGATCGACAAAGCCCGGCGTCACGAGTTTGCCGGTGGCATCGAGGGTCTTCGCGGCGGTGGTGCCCGTCAGATCGCCGACGCGTGTGATGCGTCCGTCGTCGATGGCCACATCGGCCCTCACCCCGGCCGCGCCGGTACCGTCGATGACCGTTCCGCCTGTGATGATCATGTCATGAGTCATTTGTAACCCTCTGTTTTATGGGACTATTGCCCGGCCAGTATCAAGTCTTGCCGATGGCTTTCAGACGCCTACGATAACCGTCCGAGCGGACGGTTTCATGTGTCTGTATCTGCGTCTGGGTGAAGCGCGTCAGATCCACGTCGTCGAGATGGCGCATCGACAGCTCGCCGATGTGGTGATAGCCGCCGTGGTCCATTGCGTTGCGAACATGCACCAACGCGCCGTTGGGATCGCCCTGCTTGCCGTTACCGAAGTAGCCATAGCCTTCCACCATGTTGCGCGTCGCGGTCGCCTGAAAGCCGGCGCGCCACAGAAATTTCTCGTTGGCGGCTGCCAGCACTTCGGGGCGGATGGTGAGCAGAAAATTTTCCTGCTGGCGCACCCACGGGCGCACC
Source organism: Gammaproteobacteria bacterium (assembly GCA_032124855.1). Taxonomy (GTDB): domain Bacteria; phylum Pseudomonadota; class Gammaproteobacteria; order Pseudomonadales; family Azotimanducaceae; genus DATJGR01. The sequence goes on along the minus strand of JAQBCT010000108.1, from coordinate 524 downwards.
ACCGAGTTGGTGAGGATGTAGCGCAGCTTGTCGGAGCGATTCACCGCACCGCCGTGCAGGACGCGGCCATCCATCAACATGATCGTGCCGGCCGCGGCCTCCAGATTGATGGCAGGCGGCAACGCACCGAACGTCCCGTCGCGCGCATCCTGGGCTTTGTGCGATCCGGGAATGATCAAGGTCCCACCGTTGACCTCATTAACGTCCTGCAGGATGTACACCGTATTCACCAGCACCGGCGCACCGGCGAAGTGATACGGCGCGAGCAGCGACTGATCCTGATGCAGCCCCTGCGGATGGCAGTTGGGAAAGGAAATGTTGGAGATGAAGCTCAGATGGTTCCAGCCCGCACCCAGCGCTTCGTCGAGCAGCACCTCGATCAGCGCGCCCGCCTGCACTGCTTCGGGCTCATGCGTCATGCAGGCGACGAAGTCGGCACCTTTATTCACGAGCGCCCACAGGTGCTGCTGCGCGGGACTGAGATGCGCGATGCCCAGCGCGCGCTCGGCGGCGGCCTGGTCTGC
>JAQBCT010000107.1:0-3383 GCA_032124855.1 Gammaproteobacteria bacterium | reverse complement strand
GCGTTGCTCGATTGCGGGTTGCTCAGCGGTTGCGGGAGGGGGCGATTTTTGCGCCCGCTACCTTAACCGGACAGGCCGCGGTTGCCCACCGCTAGCAAGGTGCTCAGCAGGCTGGGGTCAGGCGCCGCGCAGCAGCTCGATGTTGCCGCCGCGCGCCATGGTATTGACGGTCAGAGTGCGCTCCAGCGCAAAACGCAGCAGATAGTGCGGTCCGCCGGCCTTCGGGCCAGTGCCCGACAGGCCCTGGCCGCCGAACGGCTGCACACCCACCACGGCGCCGATCATGTTGCGATTGACGTAAGTATTGCCGGCGCTGGAGCGTTTGAAGATGTGACGCGCGCGCGCATCGATACGGCTATGGACGCCCAGGGTCAGGCCGTAGCCCAGCGCACGCACTGCATCGAGCATCTCATCCAGGGCATCCGCCTCATAACGCAGTACATGCAGGACAGGTCCGAAATGTTCCTGCGTCAACGCATCGAGAGAGTCGAGCTCGATCAGATGCGGTGCCAGAAATGAACCATTCGCGCAGCTCTCCGGAAGCGGTTGCGCCGTCACGCGACAGCCGCGCGCACGCATTGCATCGATATGCGCGCGCAAAGCAGACACCGCCCGCGCGTCGATGAGCGGGCCGAGGTCCGTGCGCAGCTGCGCGGGATCGCCGATGCACAACTGCGTCATGGCGCCGCGAATCATCTGCAGCGCGGCATCTGCAACCTCTTCCTGAAGCAGCAGCAGGCGCAGCGCCGAACACCGTTGTCCGGCGGAACCAAATGCGGAGCGGATGACATCATCCGTGAGCTGTTCGAGCAGCGCGGTAGAATCAACGAACATGGCGTTCTGGCCGCCGGTTTCGGCAATCAGCACCGCAATGGCACCATCGCGCGCGGCCAGCGCGCGGTTGATGGCGACCGCGGTAGCCGTACTGCCGGTAAACGCCACACCCGCGACGTCGCGGTGGCCAACCACCGCCGCACCCACACCCGCGGCACCGGGCAACACGCTCAACGCCGCTGCCGGCACACCAGCGGCGTGAGCGAGTTGCACCGCGCGCATCGCTATCAGCGGTGTTTGCGGCGCGGGCTTGGCGAGTACGCAGTTGCCGGCCGCCAATGCGGCCGCGAGCTGCCCCACGAAGATCGCAAGCGGGAAGTTCCACGGACTGATGCACACAAATACGCCTCGGCCGTGCAGGCTGAGTTCGTTGGTCTCACCCGTGGGGCCGGTCAGCTGCAGCGGCTGGCCAAACTGGGTCCGCGCAAGTGCGGCGTAGTACCTGCAGAAATCTACGGCTTCGCGGATCTCGGCCAGCGCATCGACAATCGTCTTGCCGGCCTCCCGCACCAGCAACGCAACAAGCGTGGGGCGCGCTGCCTCCAATTGCTCTGCGAGCGCCCCGAGGATGCGCGCCCGTTCCACACCGCCTCGCGCATCCCAAGCGGGTTGCGCAGCCACCGCCAGCGCAAATGCCGTCTCGACGTGACGGGGCGTTGCCACTTCGACAGTGCCGACGATGTCGACACTGTCCGCTGGATTGTGAATCTCGCGCGGCTGTGAATCACCGGCCACGCCCACCGACGGTCGCGCTTCGAATCTGCCCCCCAGCGGACCTGTCAGCGATTCCAGCAGCGTCGCCACGGCACCGGCATCGGTGAGATCAGTACCTGCAGAATTTTGGCGCGTGTCGCCGAACAGTGCCGGCGGCAGGCGAATGGCGGGGTGCCGGGGCGGCTGCTCGGCGGATACAACAACCGGATCGCGCACCACATCGCGAGCCGGCGTTTGCGCATCCAGGAAGCGATTCACGAAACTCGAATTCGCCCCATTCTCGAGCAGCCGCCGCACGAGATAGGCCAGCAGTTCGGAATGGCCGCCAACCGGCGCGTAGATGCGCACCTGCGGCAGCCCGGGATAAAACTCGCCGGCCACTTTGTACAGCAGCTCTCCCATGCCATGCAGGCGTTGAAATTCGCACTGCGCGACGGTGGCACCGATAGCCATGACTGCGCTCAACGTGTGGGCGTTGTGCGTGGCGAACTGGGGATACACCGCACTACCGGCCGCGAGCAGGCGCTGGGCACAAACGAGATAGGCGACATCGGTGTTGGCCTTCTGCGTAAACACGGCGAAGTCGGCCAGGCCATTTTCCTGCGCGCGCTTGATCTCCGCATCCCAATACGCACCCTTGACCAGGCGCACCGGGATGCAACGGTTTGTCTCGCGCGCCAGTGCTACCAGCCAGTCGAGCACCGCCGGCGCGCGCTTACCGTACGCCTGAACAACCAGACCTAAGCCCTGCCAACCGTTCAACTCGGGGGCGCGGCAGAGCAATTCGAAAAGATCCAGTGACACTTCCAGTCGTTCGGTTTCCTCGGCGTCGATAGACAGACCGATGTCGAGCCGCGCTGCCAGCGACGCCAGCTGCAGCAATCTCGGATACAGCTCGTCCATCACACGCGCACGCTGGGCGTATTCATAGCGCGGATGCAGGGCGGAGAGTTTCACCGATACACCGGAACCGCGTTGCACGCCTTTTGTGGCGGCACTTACGCCCACCTTTTCCAGCGCCGTGGCATAGCCGGCGCTGTACTGTTGCGCCTGCTGCGCCGTTCGCGCACCTTCGCCAAGCATGTCGAAGGAAAAAACCGCGTCGTTGCCGTGCTCTTTCCTGCCGCGCGCCAGCGCCTCATCGATGTCGCGCCCGAGCACAAATTCGGCGCCAAGAATGCGCATGGCACCACGCATGGCGTTACGGATCACAGGCTCGCCGAAGCGGCCGATCAGGCGCCGCAGCGCATCGGCGGGCGAGCGCGTGATGATCCGCTCCAGCGCCAGCACGCGTCCCGTCAACAGCAAACCCCAAGTGGATGCGTTGACGAACGCCGATTCGGATTGGCCGAGATGCTCCACCCACTTGCCAGGCAGAATCTTGTCGGCAATAAGCGCATCCACCGTGTCCGCATCCGGTATGCGCAGCAGCGCTTCGGCCAGACACATCAGGGCAACGCCCTCCTCATTGCCGAGGCCGAATTCCTGCAGGAATATGTCGAGCACGCTGTGGTCGCCGGTTCGCCCGCGCACGGCCTCCACCAGCTGCGCGGCGGCATCCTCCACACCTCGGCGTTCGGCCGCAGACAGCGTCACCGCGCCGCGCAATTGCTCCATGAGGACTGCTTCGTCCGCGAATCGACCCTGCGCAATGGCGCGCCGCAGTATCGCGAGCTCAGTCGTCATACGAAGCCCCTCACCAGTCGAGGATGATCGCCGTCAGATGCCAGTAGAACGTCCACGCGACGAGTGCAATACCTGACAGCGTCAACAGGGTGTAGTGGATGCGGCGCGTGGGCCACCACCACCCGGCCAGCCAGGCGCGGTAGCTGTAC
>JAQBCT010000106.1:0-3285 GCA_032124855.1 Gammaproteobacteria bacterium | reverse complement strand
GGGATGCGCGGATCGTGCGGCGTTCCCGCGACCGCCGTCAGGTTGCGCAGGCTTTCGCGTTTCGCGCGCGCCTCGAGATAGCGGACCATGTCGGGCTCGATGTCGATCGCGTAGATTTTCCCCTGCGACAGCATGTTGGCGAGGCGCGCCGAAAAGTACCCGGTACCTGCCCCCAGGTCGGCGACGCGGGCGTCGGCTTTGAGCGCAAGCGCCTGGATCACGTCGTGCGGCTTCTGCCATTCGTCGCGCTCGGGATCGTCGAATACCTGTGCCCACTTCTCGGCGTCTCCGAAGGAGTGCTGATGCGTGTGGGGTGACTGCGCCGCGGCGAAGTGGGGAAACGATCCTGCGCTGCAGAATAGAAGCAGTATTGCGGCGAGCCGTAAGTGCATGCTTTTTCCCCTGTGAACCTGGGAGTATAGTGGCTGCTCGAACCGCAGCACACTTGGGGGAAAGATGGACGAGCCGTCGTTTCGCGCGCAAGTGCAGCAGGAAGGGTATGGCGACTTTGCCGTTCGCGAGTGGGAGCCGAATACCGTTCACGAGCAGCACACCCACGATTACGCCGTGAGGCTACTCGTGCTTCAAGGTGAGCTTTCGGTGACGACCGTCGCAGAAACGCGCACCTGCCGGGCAGGGGATACGGGTTCGCTCGATGCCAATGTCCCGCACGCCGAGAAAGTCGGCCCGGAGGGCGTGCGCTTCCTGGTGGGCCGCAAGCAGGTCGCTACGGCCTGAGCATTTGTTTGGGTCCCCGACCAGGGCACGAACCTGGGACCTGCGGATTAACAGGGGGGGCCGAGTGCTTAAATAATTGTTTATTGGCCCGCCCTCGCTCGCCAAATTGTCAGACGAATCTGGCCTCTGGCACAATCACCGGTTATGAATTCGCCAGTGCGCGTCGCGACCGACCGGCTCCCGCCTCATGCCGGAGAAGACATTGATCTGAGGCTGCCAGCCGGAACGCTGCAGACCTTGGCGCAACTGCATGTGCAACACGGCGACATCTTTCGGCTTGCAACGCGTGGAGAGGCCGCCGATACCTACGTCGTCGCCCACCCCGAGCTCGCGACTGAGGTCTTGCAGACGCGCCACTTGGACTACCGACGGGTCATGCTAGACGGGCGTATGCCCTTGGTGCTCGGCAATGGACTGCTGACGAGCCACGGCGAACAATGGAAGGAACAGCGCAAGCTGCTGCAGCGGCATTTCCACGGCAACGCATTGATCGGCTTGCTAGGTCATTCAGCGCCGGCCAACGCGCAGTTGGCGGGGCGCTGGGTCGAGCAGGCGCGCGCTGGCGGGACGATCGAACTCACGCGCGCGATGCTCGAGGCCGGTCGCGACTCGAATCTGCGGGCGCTGTTCAGCATCGATGCGGACGCCGTGGCCTCGGCCATTGGAGAGCAATTCTTCGATCAGCTCGCCACGACACCGTTGCAGGATGACACGCGCGGCAACCTACTATTTTTGAAGAAAGTCAAGCACGTGCGTGCGTGCATCAACGAGCTTATCGACACCCGGCGCAGCCGAACAACGCGCGACGCCGACCTGCTGGACAAGTATGTCGATACGCGACCGCGCGGCAACGGCACTACGATGCCGCAACGGCAAATTGTCGACGAAGTGATGGCTATCCTTGCGGCCGGACACGAAACGGTCTCCGCGGCACTCACCGCGGCGTGGTACCTGCTGTCGCGTCACCCGTCGATGCAGGACGCGGTGCGCCAAGAAGTTGACACCGTGATCGGCAGCGCTGTACCAGGTATGACGCATATTCCAGCGCTGCGCTACACGAGAAACGTCCTGAAGGAATCCCTACGATTGTATCCACCGGTGTGGGTTATCACGCGCGTCGCAGAAGTCGCCTCACATATTGGCAGCTGGCACGTTCCCCAGGGCAGCCATGTGCTGATCGTCGTGTATCTAATTCACCGGCATCCAGACTACTGGCAAGATCCGCACGCCTTCGATCCCGTTCGGTTTATTGCCGACTCTCCCGAGGTTGCCTGGCTCCCCTACTCGCGAGGTCCGCGCCATTGCATCGGCGATGACTTGAGCATTTGCGAAATGCTGGTTCACTTGGCACATGTCGTTCAACTTCTAACCCTGTCGCACGTAGAGGGAGCGCCCGGCGACTTTGCAGCCGGCTTTACCCTGCGCTCTCAGACTCCGATTCACGTTCGTCCCATCTTGCGTGGTTAGCAGCATGCGGCACGAGACTTTGCCGCAGGCGATCGAGGCGCAGTGCAGCGCGTCCGCAGCCGTGACCCTCCTCGAGCCCAGTGGCTACGAGCGCCGGCTGCCGTATCGGAAACTACGCGAACGTGCGCTGCACGTACTGCATTTTCTTCAGCAACACGGCCTCGAGTACGGCGACCAACTCGTTATCTGCACGGCAAACAACGAAGCCTGGCTGGAGGCGCTGTGGGCATGCCTGCTGGGTGGAATTGTCGCCGTACCGCTGCCGTTGTGCGGCAACGCTGAACAGCGGTTCCGGGTGCTGGGTGTGCTCAGCACGCTCGACCGGCCGGTCCTGTTCACCGAGCGGCGAACACTGGAACGACTGGCCGCTTATGCGGTTGCGCTGGGCCGGCGGGGGCTCGTCGACGGCGCACGGACGGTCCTGGTCGACGACATCACCGCGGATGCCTGTGTTGGCAGCGAGCACCGTGCCCGCCCGGATGACGTCGCTTTGATCCAGTACTCGTCGGGCTCGACGGGTGAACCCAAGGGCGTCGTACTCACCCACGCCAACGTGATGGGCAATATCCGTGACATGTGCGCGCGCTCGGGCGTGATCGCAGGCGATTCGATTTTGAGCTGGATGCCGCTGTCACACGACATGGGACTAATCGGCTTGCATTTCCTGCCGCTGGCCGTCGGCGCGAACCAGTACATCATCCCCACGGACTTGTTTTCGCGGCGCCCGTTGACTTGGCTGGAGAAGGCCAGCGCGATTCGGGCAACCATCCTCGCGTCACCGAACTTCGGCTACCGCCACTGCCTGCGTGCAATGCGCAGAAGCGCACCCAGGGGACTCGATCTGTCGAGCGTGCGCCTGATCTTCAACGGTGCGGAACCCATTTTGCCCGCTCTGTGTGCCGAATTCGCGGCGACACTCGCGCCGTACGGTCTCGCAGCGCACGCGATGTACCCTGTATACGGCCTGGCCGAGGCCACATTGGGCGTCGCGTTTCCGCAGCCTGGCGCCGCATTGCAAGTAATTCACGCCGAACGCCGGCACCTGGGCGTTGGAGACGCCATGCGATTGCGGGACCAAGC
>JAQBCT010000105.1:0-3366 GCA_032124855.1 Gammaproteobacteria bacterium | reverse complement strand
GACATTTCGTTCACCGGAGACGCGGCGAAGGCCATGACGATTCAGCATTTGCAAGGCGATATGGAGCGCGTCTACGGCCGCATCCGCGCCAAGCTCGGAAGTCCCGGCGATCTGGCTGCGATCCCACAGCCGGGTGGTGTCAGCACGCGACCGCCTTGCCGGGCAACCCGGTATCGACAATCGTAACGTTCCTGATGCTGGTGAAGCCGGTCGTGGCGAGCCTGCTCGGTGCACGCGTTTCTCCGCCGCTTCGAGTCGCTGCGACCCTCGGTGCTGCGATCGCCCACGACGCCGGCCGCGTGGAGTATCAGCGCGGTGTATTCCGCGCAGCGATCGGCGCCCTGGAGGTGATCGCAACGTCGGACCAGAGTTCAAATCGGCTGGGCAGCTTCCGCGGCGCCAACTGCCTGATCGAAATTCCCAGCGCCAGCGGCGACCTTCACGCAGGCAGCAGCGTAACGATACTGCCGTTGTCGGATCTGCTGGGATGAAGTTGAGGAGAGCAGAAATGAATCGGGGCGAAGCGAGGGTTCAAATGCGGCGACTCATCGTCGCCTGAATCCCATCGTTTCGCCCCTGGTCTTTCAATCGGTTCGAACGAGTGTTCTAGCCGATTACTTCTTCTTGGCTACTTTACGCTTTGCTGCCTTCTTCTTGGCAGGCTTCTTCTTCGCAGCTTTTTTCTTGGGAGCTGCTTTGCGCTTTGCTGCAGCCTTCTTAGCCGGCTTCTTACGCGCGGCTGCTTTCTTCTTCGCTACTTTCTTAGCGGGCTTCTTCTTTGCAGCGACTTTCTTCTTCTTCGCTGCGGGTTTCTTCTTAGCTTTCGCTTTGGCCATCTTTATCTCCTCGGCATTGTTAAACACAAACACGTCAGAAAAAATTGCTCTTACCTAGACGTGCGGTGGAGATAATAGGTGAATCCGCGCGAATTTCCAGCCCTACTTGCGTACTTTTGCAAGATGTCAAGACGACCAAAATCGCCACGACAAGACATGCATCACGCGAAAATAGATCACGATTCGAAACGCGCGAGCGTCTGAAGTACCTCGCATTTGATTTCCTCGACTGTGCCAACACCGTGTACCTGCGCATACTTCGTAGCCGTTCTACCAGCAATTTTGCTGTAGAAATCAACTAACGGATATGTCTGGTCGTGATACACGCCGAGTCGTTGTCTGACTGTGGCTTCTTCATCGTCCTTACGCTGCGCCAGCAGCTCGCCGGTCTCATCGTCGCGATTTGGCACTTTCGGCGCGTTGAAAAGAATGTGATACACACGTCCCGATTTTTCATGAATTCGTCTTCCACTGAGACGTTTGACGATTTCTTCATCGGCGACCGCAATCTCCAAGACACCATCGAGATGGACGCCAGCGTCGATCAACGCCTGTGCCTGAACGATGGTGCGAGGGAATCCATCGAACAAAAATCCGTTCCTGCAGTCGTCTTGCGTGATGCGTTCCTTCACCAGCGCGATGATGATGTCGTCGGAAACGAGTGCGCCCGAGTCCATGACTTTTTTCACGCGTTGCCCCAGCGGCGTTCCCGCCGTCACCGCAGCGCGCAACATATCGCCGGTCGATATCTGTGGAATGCCGTAGGCATCGCAGATGTACTGAGCCTGCGTACCTTTTCCCGCACCCGGCGGCCCCAACAGGATCAAGCGCATGGAGAACTCCTCACTCAGGTGTATTTCAGCCGCGCGGAACGGCGCTGTCCGGCGCCCTCGTCAATCGTCGCAGTGAGATGACGCCGCTCACGTGTTGTAGCTGGTCGGCAAGCCTCGCGAGTTCAGCCAAACCATCAACCTCAACGCCGAGTCGGATGGTAGCAGTATTCGAAACCGCGTCGATCTTCGCCTCAATGGAGGCGAGTGATAGCCGGCGCTCAGCGAGCACTGCTGTCAGATCGTGCAACATACCGGACCGATCCGTGCACGACACCTCCAGCTCCACCGGGTTGGTGAGCTCCCCCGCGCGCATCGGCGCCATTGCGGCAATTACGTCGATCAACTGGCGCTCCCCCACCGCCACGGCAAACGCGAGTCGATCGCCGTTGGCTAGGCCGAGGCGCGCGGCCAGCGCGTCGAAATCCTCGACAATCGCCAGACGCGCGAACGCCTGCTGCAGCACTGCGCGCCCTGCGTCGACATTCTGCTGCGCCGGTAGCGCGCGAAACCAAGCCTGAAGTTTCGCTCGCGCACGGGGCGTGCGTACGTAACCGCGATCGTGATTGAGCCATTCACGGTTCGGCGTCACGCCCGGATCGGTATCGATCTCCACGCGCTGGCCTGTGATCAGCGCAGTGTTGAGTGGAACCATCGCTCCATCCACCCGCGCCGCCGCGCAATGCAGACCCACATCGGTGTGTACCCGAAACGCGAAATCGAGTGGCGTGGCGCCATCCGGCAGATCGACGACGTGGCCACCGGGTGTGGCAACGAAGATCCGTGCGTCCTCGATATTCGAACGAATCTCCCGCCCAACATGTGCAAATCCACCCACCTCTTCATGCCATTCCAGTACCTGGCGTAACCAGCTCAGCTTTTCTGCGTAGGACGCGTCGCCCCGCGCCGGTTCGTGCTTGTATGCCCAATGGGCACAAACGCCGAGCTCGGCATCATTGTGCATTTCCCGCGTGCGGATCTGGATCTCTACTGTTCGACCATCGGGGCCGACCACAGCGGTGTGTATGGAGCGATACCCGTTGTCCTTCGGGTTGGCGATGTAGTCGTCGAATTCGTGCGGGATGTGCCGCCAATGGGTGTGCACTACGCCCAGCGCGGCATAGCAGGCGCGCGTATCGGCTACCACGACACGCAACGCGCGAATGTCGTAGACCTGGTCGAAATCGATGTGCTTGGCGCGCATCTTTCGCCAGATGCTGTAGATGTGTTTGGCGCGCCCGTGAATCTCCGCTTTAATTCCCTCGGCGCCGAGCGCTGCTTCGAGCACCGCGCCGACCTCACTCACATTGGCTTCGCGTTCGATGCGCTTGCCGTCCAGCCGCGAAGCGATGTGGCGGTACTCCGACGGATTCTCGTAGCGAAATGCCAGATCTTCGAGTTGCCATTTCAACCGCCAGATGCCCAGACGATTGGCGAGCGGCCCAAATACCACCAACACTTCATTGGCGACCTGGCGCTGTCGTTGATACGGCGCGTTTTTTAAGAGACGCAGGGCGATGATGCGCTCAGCCAGTTTCACAATCGCCACCCGGACATCATCGATCATCGCCACAAGCATGCGCCGGACGTTGTCCACCTGGTCGCGATTATCGGTCGCCAGCAGCGGCGCATTCGACAGTTCCAGCAGGCTCACCGTGCCCACCCGTTCCACGCCACCGATCAACTCGGCCACATCAGGG
>JAQBCT010000104.1:0-5279 GCA_032124855.1 Gammaproteobacteria bacterium | reverse complement strand
ACGCGACAGTCCGAAGCGATTGCGCGCGCGGTTGTGGGTGCCGCCGTTGCATTTCGTTGCGATGACGACGTCGTCGCGGTCAACGCCCAGTTCGTTCAGCGCGCGGCCCAGCACTTCTTCGGAGGCGCCGTTGGAATACACATCTGCGGTGTCGAAGAAGTTGATCCCGGCCTCGAGCGCGCGCTCCACGAACGGCCGTGCCTCGGCGTATTCCAGCACCCAGTCGCGCCATTGTTTCGAGCCGTAGGTCATCATGCCCAGGCACAGGCGCGAAACGCTGATCCCAGTGCCGCCGAGATTTGCGTACTTCATCCATCGTCTCCCGCGAGTTGGCAGCGGGCGATGATCGCATGCACGGCACGCGCGGTGGTGAGAAATGTCTGCGCGAGGCTGTGTGGCAGAATGAGCGCACAGAAAGTTTCACTCAGGATCCGCAACATGCCGATGTCTACTCAGATGGTCGGCGCCACCACCGAATCTGTGACACACGATGTGGATGCGCGCTGGTTGATGGCCTACGCAGCGGGCCTGGGCGATCTCAATCCGCGTTATCTGGACACCCAGGGCCACAGCATTGTCGCGCATCCGTTGTTTCCCGTCTGCCTGGAGTGGCCGGTCATTCTGACCAGCCGGAAACTACCGGGTTACGAAGCGCTGACGCTCGAAGAATCGGCGCGCGGCGTACATGCCTCGCATGATCTGCATCTGTTGCGCCCGATCGTCCCGGGCGATCGTCTGACGACGCAGGCTACGGTTATCGGTCTGCGCGCGATCAAGCCTGGTGCCGCGCAAATGACGCGCCTGGATACAGTGGATCGGTCCGGTGAGCTGGTGGCGCGCACCTATCAGCTGGGCATCAGCCGCGGGGTCGATGTGGTGGGCACGGCCGCCGAAGTGGAGGCGGCGCCCGCGCCGCCGCGGCCGGATCGAATCGTTGGCGGCGGCGAGCGGCACTTCTCCATCCCGGTCGTCGCCGGCGCGGCGCATATCTACACGGAGTGCGCGCGCATCTTCAATCCGATTCACACAGATCGTGCCGTCGCACTGGCCGCGGGGCTGCCAGATCTCATTCTGCACGGCACGGCGACGCTGGCATTGGCGATCAGTCGTCTGGTGGATACCTATCTCGATGGCGATCCGAGCCGTGTACGTCGCCTGGGCGGACGTTTCTCGGCGATGGTGCTGATGCCGAACACGTTGCGTCTCACGGTCACGGCCACTACGCCCGATGCGGTGTTCTTCACCGTATTCACCGCGGATGGCCACGCCGCCTTCAGCGACGGCTTCATGTGTTTCGTCTAAATCAATGCGGCAACTCGCGGCGATCGTGCCCGCGGGATCGTGAACCGAAACCGCCGCGAGCCGGCGCCGGGGCGCTCTCGGCCACTGCGGGTTGCGCTGCCTGACGCGGCGGCGCTGCGTCCTCGCGCGCCCGCTCGCTGCTCCCGCGTGCTGCGTGCCGTTCGGTTGAGCGTTCTGATCGCACCTGCTCACGATTCGGGTTGCCGCGGCTGGCGACGTGCGGCTGCTGCTGCGTCGGCTGCGGCGCGTAGGCGCGGGGCGCGGGCTGCGGCGCTACGTCGCGCGGCGCAATGGGGCGCGGATGTCCAATCCCCGGGCGTGTTGCAACCGTCGGCGGCTGGGTCTGTTCCGGTGGCTGTGTCCTGTGCTGCGTGGGTTGTCGTGCGTTGATCCCAGATTGCGGTGGCCGGTTGCCCCGCCGCACGGCGTCAGGTGCTGGTTGTGAAGGCGCGCCGGCAGCGGGGGCGTCGGCGAGCGCGTTGCGCCGGTGATCCACCGCGTCGGACGCAGGGCGCCGCCGCGTCGGCTGCTCCGGTGCTGTTTCGCGGCGATTCTGCCCCGCCCATGCTCGAGTGACCTCCGGCTGCGACGCCACCGGGGCGGGCGGGGCTTCTGAGCGGCCACCGCGCGTCGGCGGCCGCACCTGGCCCTGCGATGCGTCACTACGCGTCGCGTGGTTGTCGCGTTGCGCTTGCGCTGAGCCCCAACGATTGTCATGCGGCGCGCGTCGCGGTGGGTCACCGCGCACGCCGACCAGGCTGTCGTGATTGGGCCGCAGTGTTGGCGCACGCCCGTCACCGCGCCACGCTTGCAGATCGCCTTCCTTCACGGCCCGACGATGGGACTCCACGCGGCGCGCGGAGACGAAGGCATCGCGATCGACCACGGTGGTGGCATGCGGCATATGCCGGTGGCGATAGTCAGTTGGCTTGCCGCGACCGTAGTACACGTTATTGATATAGGTGTTGTTGATGACGGTATTCGACACGTTGACGTTGTTGAAATGCCGCCACGATGCGCGATACCCCGGCCGGTAGACTTCGCGGGGCGCCAAGGGGAACCAGCCAACGCTTCCCGGGCCGTAGCCGTTGTAGCCAGGACTGCCCACCCAGCCCACCAGCGCCGGTGCGTACACGGGTCGTGCATAGCGCGGACCCGGCACCCAGCACCAGCTCTGCTGCACATACGCCCAGCGCCCGTAGTGAAACGGTGCGTAGCCCCACGGTGCGGTGTCCACCCAGCTCCAGCCCCATGGCGCGACCCACAGCCAGCGCCCCGAGCGGTATGGTGCCCAGCCGGCGCTCACATAGGTGGGCCGCCACACCGGCCCGTAATCGGGTTCGTCGCGCCAGCTGCCGTAGACATCGAGATCGCGATAGCCGACCACTTCGCGCGCGACGTATTGCGTGGTGACGGCCGGTGCGATGGGCACGTCACGACCGAATGCCCAGTCTTCAAATGCGCTCGTTGGTTGGATGGCAACAATTTCCACTGCCGCTTCCGGGCCTGTGCTGAAGCTGCCCTGCTCATTGGCGCTGACGCCGTAGCTGAGTTGTGCGGCGCCGGTGACATCGGCGGCCCCGCTGCGCACTTTGACGAGGGTCTGCGCGCCGGTTGGGGTCGTTTCGATGGTGTACTGGCCGATCTCCTGCGGCGCGACGGTTGCGCCGGGCGTGATCACTGTGAGCGGGCGGGCCGGGTCGAGCGCGTCGACGCGCAGGACGATCGCACCCTCGTCCAGGCGCATTTGCAGCGCGTCGTTGCCGAAGCTGGCGAGACTGAACGCGGTGTTTTCGTTCAGCCGAACAGTGACTGTGCCGATGTCGATCTCGGCGCGTCCGCCGGAATCAACCCACAGCGCATCGCCGCTGGTCAGCGGCCGATTCAGCAGCGCTTCGCCCCACACCTGCGTGCCCGCGGGCGTCACCGACACACTGCCCTGGACATAGCTCAGGCGTGCTGCCTGATCCGGCGGATCGACGAATTGCTCTGCCTGTCCCGGTGCGCTGAACAGCATCAGCAGACACGCGCACTGCCAGGGGGCGATCGAGTTGAGGCGCAATCCAGGGACGTTCATGGCCGTCACCGCGAGATGGGCTGGGATGGCAGTGTCGCGCCCCGAGTCTGAACCCGGCCTGAATGGGGTTCAGCGGTCGGCCGCGCGAGGCCCGCCTTTGCCTCGACCGGCGCGCCGGTGGCTTAACAAATCGTTGCGCAAATTCCGTGGTCCATTCATGGGGTTGAATTGGCGGTTGGGGTATCATCCGCAGCCCAGCCATCCCTATGCACCACAGGAGCGCAAGCGTGCCGAAGATCACCTACGTCGAACACAACGGTAAGAAACATGTCGTGGACGCTGTCAACGGCGCGACCGTGATGAGTTCCGCCATCGACCACCTCGTCCCCGGCATCGATGCCGATTGCGGTGGTCAGTGCTCGTGCGCCACGTGCCACGTCATCGTGACCGATCAGTGGATGGAAGTGGTGGGTCCACCGGGTCATCAGGAAGAGTCGATGCTCGACCTGAATCCGGAACGTGCGCCGAATTCGCGCCTGTCATGCCAGATTCCGGTGCGCGATGAATTGGATGGACTGGTGGTGAACCTGCCGCAATTTCAGATTTGATCGGCCACTGAAGGGAGAGCGACACCATGAGCGAAGCGATCAAGCTGCCGGAACTGCCCGACGCCTACTCGATGCCTCTGGATCAGATGGAATTCTGGAATGGTCAACTGTTCGCCCAGGACAAGATGTGGGGCTATTTCGAACGCCTGCGCAAAGAGTCGCCCGTGCACTACACGCCGGAGAGCGTGTATGGACCGTTCTGGTCGGTCACCAAGTACCAGGACATCATGCATGTGGATATGCACAACAATATCTTCTCCTCCGAAGGTGGCATCACCATCGAGGACGAAGATGCAGATTTCACCATCCCGATGTTCATCGCGATGGATCAGCCGAAGCACGACCTGCAGCGCATGACGGTGAGCCCGGTCGTGGCGCCGGCAAATCTCGCGGTGATGGAAAGCACGATCCGCGAGCGCGTCATCACGATTCTGGAATCGCTGCCGCGTGACGAGCCGTTCAACTGGGTGCAGAAGGTGTCCATCGAGTTGACGACGCAGATGCTGGCGACGTTGTTCGATTTCCCGTGGGAGGATCGTAGCAAGCTCACGTACTGGTCGGACCTCGTGACAACCGGTCTCGAGGACGGCTTATACGAAACGGAAGACCAGCGTCGCGCCGAGCTGCTGAAGTGCCTGGAGTATTTCACCGGCCTGTGGAATCAGCGCGTCAACACACCGGGCGGCAACGATCTGATCTCGATGCTGGCGCACGGTGAGTCGACGCGGAACATGGAGCCGATGGAATACCTGGGCAATCTCGTGCTGCTGATCGTGGGCGGGAACGACACCACCCGTAACTCCATCTCCGGCGGCGTGCTGGCGCTGAATCAGAACCCCGATCAGTACCAGAAACTGCGGGACGACCCGTCGCTCGTGCCGAATATGGTCTCCGAGATCATCCGCTGGCAGACGCCGCTGGCGCATATGCGTCGCCGCGCGCTTGAAGACACGGAACTGCACGGCAAGACCATCAAGAAGGGCGACAAGGTGGTGATGTGGTACGTATCCGGCAACCGCGATGACGAAGTGATCAAGAATCCGAACGCATTCCTGATCGACAGGCCGAAGGCACGCCAGCATCTGTCGTTCGGCTTCGGCATCCATCGCTGTATGGGCAACCGGCTCGCTGAAATGCAACTGCGCATCGTCTGGGAAGAAATTCTCAAGCGCTTCCACACGGTGGAAGTGGTCGGCGAACCGGTGCGTGTTGTGTCGAACTTCGTGCGCGGCTATTCGGATCTGCCGGTGCGATTGCATCCGGTGTAAAGATTAAAGATTGTGGGAGCGGCTTCAGCCGCGATTCGTTTGAATGAAATCAAACACTTGATCGCGGCTGAAGCCGCTCCCACA
>JAQBCT010000103.1:0-6369 GCA_032124855.1 Gammaproteobacteria bacterium | reverse complement strand
GCCCGCGATCCGGCTTGCCAGGAACGGCTTCGATCTCAACTACGACCTCGCGCGCGACTTTGCCGAATCCGCCGACACATTTCGTCGCTATCCGGGCAGCGCGGGGGTATTTCTGAAGCCCGATGGCAGCACGTATCAGGCAGGCGAGCGCTTTAGGCAGCCCGATCTGGCCAAGACGCTGCAGCGGATCGCCTCCGACGGTCGCGATGGCTTTTATGCCGGCAAGACGGCGCAGCTGATCGTGGCGGAAATGCAGCGGGGCGGCGGGCTGATCAGCGCCGAGGATCTGCGCAATTATCGCTCAGTGTGGCGCGCTCCCATCGAAGGCACTTACCGGGGCTATAGCATCTATTCAATGGCGCCGCCGTCATCGGGCGGGGTGCTGTTGGTGCAGATGTTGAACATGCTCGAGCCGTTCGACCTGAAGACACTGGGCTACGGTTCGGCTGACACCATTCATCTGATGGTTGAAGCCGAACGACGCGCCTACGCCGATCGCGCCGAGTATCTGGGCGATCCCGACTTCTACCCCGTGCCCGTCAAGGCGCTGACAGCGAAGGCCTACGCAAAGACGCGGTTCGCGGATTTCGATCCGGGTAAGGCCAGCGTATCGCAGGCCATTGGCCCTGGAGATGTCGCACACGAGAGTCTCGAGACGACGCACCTGTCGGTCATGGATGCGGCCGGCAATACCGTGGCGTACACGACCACGTTGAATCTGTCGTTCGGCAACAAGATCGTGGTGCAGGGCGCGGGCTTTCTGCTCAACAACGAGATGGACGATTTTTCGTCGCGCGAGAATACGCCGAATGCCTACGGCCTGATCGGCCGTGAGGCCAATGCGATCGAACCCGGTAAACGGATGCTGTCGTCAATGACCCCTACCATCGTGGTGGGCGCGAACGGCAAGCCGTTGCTCGCCACGGGTTCGCCCGGTGGCAGCACGATCATCACCACGGTATTGCAGGTGATCGTCAACATGCTCGATCACGGCATGGACGTCTCCGATGCGGTTGGGATGGCGCGGTTCCACCATCAGTGGCAGCCGGATCGGGTGGTATACGAACGCTTCGGCATTTCGCCCGATACGCTGAAGATCCTCACCGGCCAGGGCAATACGTTCGTGATCCTGCCGTGGGGACGCGGCATTGGCGATGCGAATTCAGTGATGCGCGTGGGCGATGAAATGTTGGGCATGAGCGATCCGCGCAACGAAGGCGGCGCGGCCGGCTATTGAGTTACGTGTGGGGCAAATGGTGCCTGGCACCATTTGCCCCACACGACTGGTAGAGGACACCGACAGATGGAAGCATCGTTCTGGCTCGAGCGCTGGCGAGCGAATCAGATCGGATTTCACCAATCCGAATTCAATGCCCGATTGATCCAGCACTGGCCCGCGCTTGGGATACCGGCCGGTGCCCAGGTGTTCGTGCCACTGTGCGGCAAATCGCGTGACCTGATCTGGCTGGCTCAGGCGGGACACAGGGTGGTGGGGGTCGAATTGGCGCCGCTCGCGGTCGCCGCATTTTTCGAGAACGAAGGCGCCCCCTCTACGTCTCGTCAGTGCGGCGAGCTGGTGCTGCACGAAGGCGCCGGCATAGAGATCTACTGCGGCGACTTCTTTGCGCTGACTGCGGACCACCTGGACCATCCCGCGGGCGTATTCGATCGCGGGGCACTGGTGGCGCTGCCGCCGCCGATGCGAAAACGCTATGTCGCACACCTCATGGACATTCTGCCGCGCGGCGCATCGATTCTGTTGCTCGCTCTGGAATATGACGCGCGGCGCGTCGGTGGACCGCCGTTCTCCGTGGCGGGGGCCGAGGTTGAAGCGTTGTACGGTGACCGCTGCGCGATCGAGCATCTGGAAACCGTCACCGACGGGGACGTTCCGCCGCACATTCGCCAGGCGGGAATCGACGCGTTTTCCGACCACGCCTACCGCATCGTCAAGGAGCGTTGAGCGTGGCGATGGCTGATCTTCGCGAGCTATCGCTCTGCTATGAAACCTACGGCCGCCGTGGTCACCCGGCGATCGTGCTGATTCGCGGCCTCGGCACGCAGCTTACCGAGTGGCCGAAGGCGCTGATCGACGCGTTCGTGCGCGAAGGGCTCGAGGTGGTGGTATTCGACAACCGCGACGCGGGGCTCTCGTCACAGATGACAGATCGCGTCAGTGAACCGCCGTATCAGCTGGCCGACATGGCCGGTGACACGGTTGCATTGCTGGATTATCTGCACATCGAGCGTGCCCATATTCTCGGCATTTCGCTGGGTGGGATGATTGCGCAGCACGTGGCGATGCATTACCCGCAACGCACGCTGTCGCTGATTTCAGTGATGTCCAGCACGTCGAATCCCGCATTGCCGCAACCAGGCCCCGAGATTCGTGCGCGACTGATTGAGTCTGCGGATAACGCGGAGGCTCTAATTGCATTGAGCGCCGAAAGTCGTGCGGTATTTGGCAGCCCGGCCTATCCAGAGACGCTGGGCGAGCGGCTGGCACAATCGAAGGCGGCCTATGTGCGCAGTCATCACCCGGATGGCGTCGCGCGGCAGCTGCGCGCTGCGATTGCGGATGGCAGTCGGGTGGATCGGCTGCTCGCGATTGCGGTCCCCACGCTGGTGATTCATGGCGCTGATGACCCGCTGGTACCCGTGGCCGCGGGTGTGGAAACCGCGGCCGTGATTTCCGGCGCGCAACTGCAGATCGTACCCGGCATGGGTCACAACATTCCGGAATCACTGGCGCCGCAGATTGCGGCGCTGGTGCTGCACTTTGTGGGTGAGCTGCCGGCCGGTCAGCCGTAGGCTTTCGCGTAATCCACTGCCAGCCATCGTTCAGGACGCACCCGCACGATCACGCTGCCGTCATCGCCGCCGGCGTCGGTGTACGCATCGCCGCCTTGCTGGCCCAGATAGCGTCGCGCCATCGGACGCCCGAGCTTCTCCTTATCGGAAGGGCCGATGAAGACGATCGGCCCTTCGACGCTAACATATTTGTAGGGTGGCGCTTCGGTCTGAGCACACAGCGAAATTCGGATGCCTTGTTTCAACAGCTTGCCTTTGCGCGATTGCGGGCCTGTAAGAAACCACAACTCTCCGCCCGGCGTATAGTCGTACCACACCGGCACTGTCAGCGGTCCGTGCCCGGGTTGGGCAATGCCCAGTACGCCGACGTGTACGTCCGCCAGAAATTGCTGCTTTTCGGCCTCGGTCATGCGTGTGCTCATTGTGGAAACTCCGTGGTAAATCGCTGCAGGTGGGGACGCCTGGACGAGATTTCAATGCCTTTGAATCGTAGTAGGCGACCCCATTGATTGCGGTGTAAGGGGTCACGTCGATCCCGAATTGAAATTTGAACGTGGAGGTTAAACGCATGAGCATTGTACGTTGGAACCCGAGTCAGGATATGGATGAGTTCTTCAATCGATTCGCGGACGTGCGTGGTAATGGCTGGGGCGAAAGTCTCGCATCCAGCGATTGGAGTCCGGCGGTCGACATTCGCGAAACGGATGGGGAATTTCAGATTGACCTCGAACTGCCGGCCGTGCCGCCGGCTGATGTCAAAGTAACTGTGAAAGACGGCGTGCTGGCTGTCACGGGCGAGCGTAAGTACGAGAAGGAAACAAAGGGCAAGGTGCATCGCGTGGAGCGACGTTATGGGCGATTCACGCGCAGCTTCCGCCTGCCGGAAACGGCTGACGAAGGCAAAATCGAAGCCAACGCGAAAGATGGCGTGTTGTATCTGAAGGTGGCCAAGCGTGCCGAAGTGCAGCCGCGCGCCATCGAGGTCAACATTCGCTAAGAAGCGTGTTCACCCAACCGGATCGCTGCGCGGTCCGGTTGGGTTGTTGTTCATCGATCCATTCCTTTGCCGCAACTGATAGTTTTCGGACTTTCCCTTTTTTTTCTTCTGCACCCCTCTAGAATGCCGAGCCTCGATTACCGAAATGTGGTTGCGGCGTCCGCGTTCGCTTCCGTGCAAGGAGAACCGCCTCGATGAGTGACAACAGCTTCAAGACGCGCAAAACACTGGTCGTTGGCGCCAAGCAGTACGACTATTTCAGCCTGCCGGACGCGGAACGCGCCGGCGTGGGCGCAGTGAGCCGCCTGCCTATGTCATTGAAGATTCTGCTGGAGAATCTACTGCGCTTCGAAGACGGAAACACGGTGCGCAAGGAAGACATAAAGGCGCTTGGCGACTGGGCGAACGTACCGCCGCCGGCTGAAGAGATTGCGTACCGACCCGCGCGCGTGCTGATGCAGGATTTCACGGGTGTGCCGGGTGTCGCCGATCTTGCGGCAATGCGCAGCGCCGTAGTGGCGGCCGGACTCGACCCCAGCATCATCAATCCGCTCTCGCCCGTCGATCTGGTGATTGACCACTCCGTGATGGTCGATCGATCCGGCACCGCAGCCGCGTTTGAACAGAACGTGGATATCGAGATGGAGCGCAACCGCGAGCGCTACCGTTTCCTGCGC
Organism: Gammaproteobacteria bacterium; assembly: GCA_032124855.1. Taxonomy (GTDB): domain Bacteria; phylum Pseudomonadota; class Gammaproteobacteria; order Pseudomonadales; family Azotimanducaceae; genus DATJGR01. Next base: position 1,884 of record JAQBCT010000103.1, on the reverse strand, counting down.
TGGGGGCAGAAGGCATTCAATAATTTTCGCGTCGTGCCGCCCGGCACAGGGATCTGCCATCAGGTAAACCTGGAATACCTGGCCAAGGTTGTATGGACGAAAGACGAAGGCGGGCGCGCAGTGGCCTATCCCGACACGCTGGTCGGCACCGACAGCCACACCACGATGATCAACGGCCTCGGCGTCCTGGGCTGGGGTGTGGGCGGCATCGAGGCCGAAGCTGCGATGCTGGGTCAGCCCATTTCAATGCTCATTCCGCAGGTCATCGGTTTTCGCGTGTTCGGCAAACTCAAGGAAGGCATCACGGCAACGGACCTCGTGCTGCGTGTGGTGGAAATGCTGCGCAAGAAGGGGGTGGTGGACAAATTTGTGGAATTCTACGGCGAGGGCCTGGACCATCTGCCGCTGGCCGACCGGGCCACGATTGCCAACATGGCGCCCGAATACGGCGCGACGTGCGGTTTCTTCCCCATCGATGTTGAGACCATCAACTATCTGAAACTGTCGGGTCGCCCCCCCGATACGGTGGCGCTGGTAGAGGCCTATGCAAAAGCCCAGGGCATGTGGCGCAGTGCCGACACGATTGAAGCGGTGTACACCGATACGCTGGAACTGGATCTGGCCTCGGTGGTCCCCAGTCTGGCCGGGCCCAAGCGACCGCAGGACCGTGTGGCAATGACGGACTTGCGCAAGGCGTTCGACGACTCGATGGATCTGCTGGGCAGTGCGGACAAATCCGCACGCGCGCCCGTGAGCGGAACGAAATTCGATCTGGGCCATGGCGATGTCGTGATCGCAGCGATCACCTCGTGCACGAATACCTCCAATCCGGCGGTGATGCTGGCCGCCGGACTCGTGGCGAAGAAGGCGCTGGCGCGCGGCTTGACGGTGAAGCCGTGGGTGAAAACCTCGCTGGCGCCGGGATCGAAGGTGGTGACGGAGTATCTCGACAAGACCGGGCTGCAGACGTCACTGGATGGTCTGGGTTTCAATCTGGTTGGGTATGGCTGCACGACTTGCATCGGCAATTCCGGTCCGCTGGCGGAACCCATTGCGGCTGCGATCGAGAGCAATGATCTGGTTGTTTCGTCCGTGTTGTCAGGTAACAGAAATTTCGAGGGGCGGGTGCATCAGCTGGTGCGCGCGAATTGGCTGGCATCGCCGCCGCTGGTCGTTGCTTATGCGCTGGCGGGCACCACGCGCATCGACCTCAGCAAGGATGCACTTGGCAAGGACAAGGCCGGCAAGGATGTATTCCTGAAGGACATCTGGCCCAGCAATAAGGAAGTGGCGGATATGGTGGCCCAGGTCTCAGCGGATATGTTTGAGCGCCAGTACGCGGATGTGTTTACCGGACCCGAGGCCTGGCGGGCGATCAAGGTCGATGAGGCGGGAACATACGGCTGGGAGAATTCCACTTACATCAAGCAGCCGCCGTTCTTCAAAGTGGGGCAGACGCTCGATCAGTCGGTGGAGGTGCGCGGCGCCCGCGTGCTGGCACTGCTGGGCGACTCGGTGACCACCGACCATATCTCGCCCGCCGGTGAGATTCAGGCTGACAGTCCGGCCGGGCACTATCTCGTGCAGCACGGCGTGGATGTGGCCGACTTCAATTCGTACGGTTCGCGGCGCGGCAATCATGAAGTGATGATGCGCGGTACGTTCGCCAACATCCGCATCAAGAATGAAATGGTGCCAGGCACGGAGGGTGGATATACGCGGCACATCTCCAGTGGTGACGAGTTGTCCATCTACGACGCCGCGATGCGCTATGCAGGTGAGGGTACGCCACTCGTGGTATTCGCTGGCAAAGAATATGGCACGGGCTCCAGTCGTGACTGGGCAGCGAAGGGCACGCGCCTGTTGGGTGTGAAGGCGGTGATT
>JAQBCT010000102.1:0-21302 GCA_032124855.1 Gammaproteobacteria bacterium | reverse complement strand
AGCGAAGCCGCCTGCGCTGCGGTGATGGCTGCATGTGAGAGCGCTTTTGGCCGCATCGATATCCTGCACAACAACGTGGGGATTGGTGCGGGCGACCGCGGCCCGTCGAATATGACGGAGGCGGTGTGGGATCGCATTCACACCACGAATCTGAAGAGCGTGATGTTCACGTCCAAACATGCACTGCCGGTCATGCGTCGGCAACGCGCCGGGGTCATTCTCAATATCTCTTCGGTGGCCGCTGTGTGTTCCGTGGGAATCGTCGCCTACAAGACCTCCAAGGCGGCGGTCAACGCCTTCACGCAGTCGTTGGCCATTGGCAACGCACAATACAACATCCGCGCAAATGTCATCATGCCCGGGCTGATGAATACGCCGATGGCCATCGAAGGCTATGTCGCTGCCGGGCAGGATCGCGAGACCCTCATCGCCGCGCGCAATGCGCAGGTGCCGCTTGGGCACATGATGGGGACCGGTTGGGATGTGGCCAACGCGGCGCTGTTTCTGGCCAGCGATGAGGCGCGTTTCATTACCGGTGTATGCCTGGCGGTGGATGGCGGCCAGTCGGCCCGCATCGGCTGACGCAAAGAAAATCGGCGATTGAGTCAACCCAACGCGCAGGCGCGCGTTGTAGTCCGTGAGCAAATACAGTTCATGGAGTGGATGATGAATTTCAGACGGTTGATTCTTTGCGTATTCGCATGGGTGCTGGGGGGCTGTGGCGGTGGATCCGGCGGGGGCAGTGATCCCGCGGGGGCCGTGGCCGCGGCGACCACCGGCGAGCTGACCATTGGTATTCGCGATGCCAGCGGCGATTTTCTCACCTACGACGTCGACGTCACGTCGTTGCGTCTGCTGCGCGAAAACGGGGACGTCGTCGAGACTGTGCCACTGAGTACGCGCATCGACTTTTCCGAGCTCACGGAGCTGACCGAGTTTTTCACCGTTGCAACCGTACCGTCTGGCACCTACACCCGGGTGAGTCTGGGACTCGATTTCAGCAACGCCGAAATCGTTGTACAGGACGATGCAGGTAACGCGGTGCCGGTGATCGCGGTCGATGACGCTGGCGCGCCGCTGACCCATCTCACGGTAAGCATCCGTCTGCCTGGCGCAGATGTCGTGCGCATCGCGTCCGGCATTCCGGCAGCGGTGACACTGGATTTCGATCTGGCCGCGTCGAATGAGATCGACCTCATCAGCGTGCCAGCGAGTGTCGTGGTGCAACCGTTCCTGTCCGTGATCCCGGAATTCGAGCGCGACCGCAGCCATCGCGTGCGCGGGCTGCTCGGCGCGGTGAATACGACAGCCGGCACTGTCACGTTGAAGGTGCGACCGTTCCATGTCCGCGCCGGTGAGTTCGGCCGCGCGACGTTCGCGACCAACGACGCCACACAGTGGGAGATCGACGGTGTTGCCTACCTCGGTGACGAAGGACTGACGCAGCTCGCGTCTGCGGCGCTCGATACACCGGTGGTGGCGCAAGGCCCGGTGGTGGGCCGACGTCTGACAGCAGCCCATGTGCTGGCGGGCAGCAGCGTGCCGTGGGCGGGCGCGAACGTGCTCACGGGTGTGGTCACCGCGCGTGCCGCCGATTCGTTGACAGTGCGTGGCGCACACCTCGACCTGGCCAACGACACGCACGCATTCGCCCGTGAATTTACGTTGCTGGTGGGTCCGGATACCCACGTGACGGCGCTCGCCATCAACCCGGGCGTGCTGGATGAGGATTCGATTTCCATCGGGCAACGCGTGGTTGCGTTCGGTGAGCTGACAGACGATCACACGCTGGATGCAACGCGTGGCCGCGTGCGTATGGAATTGACCCATCTCGGCGGGGTGGTCGTGCAGGCTGATCCGCTGGTGGTGGACCTCATTGCGCTGGCGGGCGTGCGCCCTGCGGTATTCGATTTCTCTGGCACGGGGGCGGCCACTGCAACCGATGCCAATGCGGAACGATACGAGATCGACACGGCGCTGCTGGGTCTTCGCAGCCTCGAGGCTGACGATATCGTTCGGGTGCGTGGACTGGTCAATGCATTTGGTGCAGCGCCGCCCGACTTTCTGGCGCGCACAGTGATCGATGTCGACTCGGAACCCGCTGGCGCATTGCTGTTGGTGAGCTGGCTGGCGCATGGCGGCACAACGGAGCCTTTTCTGGGTGTATCGGCCGATCGAATCGACGTCGACCTCTCGGCTGCCCGGCATGTGTTGAAGCAGTTCGACATGACCGATGCGGCATTCGATCACGCCCCGCGAATTGCGCTGCTGGCGCCGGCGGATGCGCGCGGCATCTATCTGGTGGCAGTGCGCGGAGCGCGCGAGGTACATGTATTGCGCGACTTTGCCAGCCTCACCAGCGAGTTACTGCGCCAGCTCTCGGCCGGCAACCGGCTGACGCGGATCGGCGCGCACGGGCGCTACAATGCCGCTGACGAAGCGTTGACGACACCGCGGGCCAGTTTTGAGTTCACGCAGCCATGATTCCGGGATGCTGCCGGGAGGAAATCCTCCCGGCACGTCTCGCGCGAACGGCATCGGCGCATGAACGACGCGGCGGCGTTGAACCAGTTTCTGGCGGGGGTCGAGCGGCGGGCGTTTCGAATGGCCCGCTTTTCAGTTCACGATACGGATGAGGCGCTGGATATCGTGCAGGACGCCATGCTGATGCTGGCACGCAGATACGCGCAGCGCCCGGCCGCCGAGTGGCCACCGCTGTTCTTCCGCATTCTGCGCAACAGGATCACAGACTTTCACCGCCGTCGTTCGGTGCGCGCCGGGATCTTTTCACTGTTCCGCGGTGCCGCATCTGACGGTGGCGCGGCGCTCGAAGAAACGATCGCCGACGGGCAGGGTGTGGAGCCGGAGTATCGCGCGCAGCTCGATGGCGCAACACAGCAACTGGAGCGCGCGTTGCAGGCGTTGCCGGCGCGCCAGAGGGAAGCCTTTCTGCTGCGCGCGTGGGAAGGATTGGATGTAGCTGAAACGGCCCGCGCCATGCAATGCTCGGCCGGCAGCGTCAAGACACACTATTTTCGGGCGGTACACAGTTTGCGCGAAAGCCTCGGGGATGACTGGCCATGAAAACGGATGATCATCGGGACGACATAGCGTTCACGGAGCGCGTTCGCAGCGCGCTCGATGCCGCCGGCGTGCCTGATGATGTTGTCGATCGTCTGGGCGCGGCGCGCCGGCAAGCCGTTGCAATAGCAGATGCGCGTGCCCGAATCGTGCCGTTGCCGTCGCGCTGGTTGCCGATGGGTGCGATGGCAGCCACGGTGCTGGCCGCAGTGTTGTTGCGAGGCCCGCCGAACATACCTGCGGTGCCGTTCGATGATGATCTGCAGCTGGCGGCAGTTGACGATCTCGACCTGCTGGAGAATCTCGAGTTCGCAGCTTGGATGGTTGAATCGGATGCCGGTGATGCGATCTAGGGCCTGCTCATGGTGGAGCGGCATCAGCCTGCTGCTCAGCGGCGTTGCCATGGCGGCTGATCCGCAAACCCAGCCGGCGCCCGACCTGGCGTTGCTCGAATATCTTGGTGGAATGGTCGAAGACGACGGACAGTGGGTGGGCCCCGATGATATGGGCGCGGTGCGCAGCATCGATGTGGCGGTTGATGAAGAGGCCGCGACAACGCAGGTCGTAAGGTGATGACGATGCGAAAACTCAGGTTTGCAATGCTCGTGACGGCAGCGCTGGCTTTCAGCGCGGTGGCTGCCGCGGCGCCTTGGGATGAACTGAGCCAGAGCCAGCGCGATGTGCTGGCGCCGTATGAGTCCCAATGGTCGACGTTGACCGCCGAGCAGCAGATGCGTCTGGCTGCGGGGGCGCAGCGCTGGTCGGCCATGGATCCGACCGCACGAGCGCAGCTGCAGGAGCGCTTCAAGCGATGGCAGTCGCTGACCCCGCAAGAGCGTTCCGAACTGACGCAGCGATTCGAGAAGTTCCGAAGCCTGCCGCCGGATCAGCAACAGAAATTGCGTCAGCGCATGGAACGGTTTCGTTCGTTGACGCCGGAGCAACAGAATCGTTTGCGCGAACGCTTCAAACAGCTGACACCGCAGCAGCGTGCGCAGGCATTGGATCGCATGCGCCGCGCGGGTGGCACCGCAACACCGCGCAGCGGTGGACAACGACCCGCGCCCGGTGCGACGCGATGAGCACTGCAACATCGTTCCGGCCGCGCCGCTCGGTGCTCTACATGCCGGCGGCGAATGCAAGGGCGCTGGAGAAGGCCCGCGATATCGACTGCGATGCGCTGATCTTCGACCTCGAGGATGCGGTGGCGCCGGATCAGAAGGTTGCGGCGCGTGATCAGTTACGCCAGGCCCTGCTTGTAGGTAGATACGGCCATCGGGAGCGCATTGTGCGCGTCAACGCCTTGGAAACCCCGTGGGGCGCGGATGATCTGGCCATGCTGGCCGATGTGCGTATCGACGCGGTGCTGTTGCCGAAAATCGAATCGCCCGCGCAGGTGGATGCAGCGGTTGCCCGGCTTGGCGCGCAGTGGCCGGTGTGGGTGATGACAGAGACACCGCGCGGTGTGCTGGCAGCCGCGCAAATTCTCGAGCGCTGCCCGCGTATCGAGGTGATGGTGATGGGCACCAGTGATCTGGTGACTGAACTACGGGCGCGGCATACGCCAGATCGACAGCCACTGTTGCAGGCACTGGCGCATTGTGTGCTGGTGGCGCGGGCGTTCAACCGGGTGGTTCTGGATGGTGTACATCTGGACTTTCGCAATCTCGAGAGTTTCGAGTCAGCGGCGCGCCAGGGGCGCGATCTCGGATTCGACGGCAAGACGCTGATCCATCCAAGCCAGGTGGAAATCGCCAACCGGATATTTGGCATCGGTGATGAGGAGATCGCGCTTGCATCGCAGATCATCGCTGCATGGGAGGAAGCCCAACGCGATGGCAAAGGGGTGGTGGTGCTGAACGGCAAATTGATCGAGAACCTGCATGCGGGTGAGGCGAAGCGAACCCTCGAATTTGCGCGGGCGTTGCGCAGTCGCTAGCCGGTCTCGCTACGCACCTGCGGCATCACTTGCTCAATGTAAGCATCCAGCGCTTCTGCATTGAACGGTGCGCGCAACGCAATATTCACTTCGGTAGCGCCTGCTGCGGTGTATTGCAGGATCCGCTCCGCCGCTTGGGCAGGCGTGCCCATCAGTGCGCCGGGGGCAATGCGTTTTGCCATGACACCCCAGTCGCGCTCCAGATTGGCTGCCTCGATTTTTGCACCGGCCTCGCTCGTGGCCAGTGAGAACGTCAAATTCACTGCGCGGCGAACGGTGGTCGGGTCGCGTCTCTCACGCTCGCACCAGCCATCCAGCACCCCCGAGAGACGGCCGAATTCCTCGGGCGAAACGTAGGCGGCATTCCAACCATCAGCGTGCCGTGCGACGAGTCGCAGCGTACGTTTCTCGCCCACACCGCCAATCCACAGCGGCAGGCGCGCCTGTACTGGCTCCGGCCGACACGAGGCGTCAGCAACACGAAAGTGCTTGCCCGCGAATGTGGTGCGCGGCTGGGTCAGCATGCCGCGGATGATCGTGGCGGCTTCATCGAGCATCTCCAGACGTACGCCCACCGACGGAAAATCGTAGCCGTATGCGGCTGCTTCCCATTGATGCCAACCCGCGCCAATGCCGAGTTCGAAACGCCCTCCTGAGATATGGTCCAACGTGGTGGCGGCCTTGGCGAGCAGGGCGGGATTGCGGTAGCCGACATAGAACACCAGGCATCCCAGGCGCGCGTGCTGCGTATCTGCGGCCAGCGCGCCCAACGTGGCCAGCGCTTCGAAATGCGCCACTGTGCCGCCGGCCGGTGGCGCTTCGTAGAAATGATCCCACGCCGAAATCCAGTCGAATCCCGATTGATCGAGTTTGCGCCAGAGCGCACGCATCTCGGTCATGGACATGTTCTGCTGGCCTACGTGGGCGCCGAGTGAGACGGTCATGTAGTGTTTCCTTACGCTGCGCAGAGGCGAATGTGGGTGACGAGAGAATACAATCACGGGATTCGGCTCGCAGCGTTTTCAATTGCAGTTCCCCGGGAGGTGGTGTGGCGGATTCAACGAACACGGGTCAGATCGCGGAGATCCGCGCGGCGGTGAAGGCGCTGTGCGCGCGCTACGGTGAGACGTACTGGCTGAAGTTGGATGCCGTGCAGGGCTATCCCACGGAATTCGTTCGCGAACTCACCACCGCGGGCTTCCTCACTGCGTTGATCCCTGAGGAATACGGTGGAGCGGGTCTGGGTGTGCTCGAAGCCGCGGTGATCATGGAAGAAATCAGCCGCTCCGGCGCCCATGCTGGGGCGTGTCACGCGCAGATGTATGTGATGGGTTCCATTCTCCGTCACGGTTCGCAGACCCAGAAGAAGTTGTATCTGCCACAGATCGCCACGGGCGCATTGCGCCTGCAGAGTTTTGGCGTCACCGAACCGACCACGGGCACCGATACCACCAATCTGAAAACGACGGCGGTGCGCCGGGGCGAGAAGTACATCGTCAACGGCCAGAAAGTCTGGATCAGTCGCGTGGAACACTCGGACCTGATGCTGCTGTTGGCGCGCACCACTGCGCGCGATCAGGTGCAACGAAAATCTCAGGGCATGTCGGCGTTCATTGTCGATCTGCGCGAGGCAGTGGGGCACGGCCTCGACGTGCGCCCCATCAATGCAATGATCAACCATCACGCCTGCGAACTGTTCTTTACAGATCTGGAAGTTCCCGCCGCGAATCTGATCGGTGAGGAAGGGGGTGGATTCAAAGTCATCCTCGATGGCATGAACGCAGAGCGGATTCTGATTGCATCGGAATGCGTGGGGGACGGTCGCTACTTCATCGACAAGGCCGTGGCGTATGCGAAGGATCGCATCGTCTTCGATCGACCCATCGGCCAGAACCAGGGTGTGCAGTTCCCCATCGCGCGATGCCATGCAGAGATCGAAGCAGCAGGCTTGATGGTTGAGAAAGCGGCGCGCCTGTTCGATGCGGGTGCCGACTGCGGCGCCGAGGCGAACATGGCCAAGATGCTCGCATCGGAAGCGTCCTGGCGCGCCGGCGATGTGGCGATGCAGACCCATGGCGGCTTCGCCTTCGCGCGTGAATATCATATCGAACGGAAATTTCGCGAAACGCGGCTGTACCAGATTGCACCCATCTCGACCAACCTGATCCTGAGCTACGTCGCCGAGCATGTGCTCGGCCTGCCACGATCATTCTGAGATGGCAAGCCACGCGCGCGGCGGGCCGCTGGCCGGACTACTGGTGGTGTCGCTGGAACAGGCGGTGGCCGCGCCCATGGCTTCGTGCCGCCTGGCCGATGCCGGTGCACGCGTCATCAAAATTGAACGCAGTGAAGGGGACTTTGCGCGTGATTACGATCAGGCAGCCAAGGGCGGCTCATCGTATTTCACGTGGCTGAACCGCGGTAAGGAATCCCTCGTCCTCGATATCAAGTCACCTGACGATGCCACGCTGCTGCACCAGCTGCTGGCGCGGGCGGACGTATTCATCCAGAACCTCGCGGCGGGCGCAGCCGAGCGCGCCGGCTTCGGTGCACAGACATTGCGTGCGCGTAATCCGCAGTTGATCACCTGCAGTATTTCTGGCTACGGCGAGGAAGGTCCGTACGCCCAGATGAAGGCATACGATCTGCTGGTGCAGGCCGAGTCGGGGCTGTTGTCGGTATCCGGTCCGGCAGGGAATCCGGGGCGCGTCGGCATCTCGGTATGCGATATCGCGACCGGCGTCAGCGCCGCGCTGGCCATCCATGAAGCGCTTTGGCGACGGGCGCAGACCGGTCACGGTGAGAGCATCAGCCTTTCGTTGTTCGACGTGATTGCCGAATGGATGACCGTGCCGCTGCTGTTCCAGGACCATCTCGGCGCCGCCCCTGCGAACATCGGCTTGGCACACCCCAGCATTGCGCCCTACGGTGCTTTCACCAGCGCAGACGGACAGACACTGATCATCTCGATTCAGAACGATCGCGAATGGCGCGATTTTGCCGCTGCGATCCTCGACGACGAAACGCTGGGATTGGATGCGCGCTTTGCAACAAACCTGGCACGTGTACGCAATCGCAGCGCGCTGGAGGCATTGATCGTGCAGCGCTTTGCGATGGTACCGTTTGCCGCCCTGACCACGCTGCTGCGCGACGCGCGGATCGCATACGGCGCCGTCAACGATGTGGCTGGACTCGCTGCACACCCGCAGCTTCAGCGCATCGAGGTTTCAACCGAGTTCGGTGCGATCCGGCTGCCGGCGCCACCGGCGAGCGATTCGCATCGTGACGAATGGGGCTCGGTCCCGGCGCTGGGTGAGCACAGTGAGCGTATTCGCCAGGAATTTGGAGCGATCTGATGGTTCAGCTAACGGATTGGATCGGCCGCACCGAGCAGACAGAGTGTTGGCTCGACCCATGGCGGGCGCAGGCGCTGCACGCGAGCATCGATGCGACGGATGCGCCGCCGGCGACGGGTGATGCGTTGCCGCCGTGCTGGCATTGGTGCTACTTCCTCGAGTCCCGCGCGTCGAATGAGCTGGGCGCGGATGGCCATCCGTCACGCGGCGCTTTTCTGCCGCCGGTGCCGCTGCCCCGACGGATGTGGGCCGGCAGTCGATTGCAGTTCTTCGTGCCCTTGAGGCTCGGGGCGAGCGCGCGCAAGGTATCGACGGTGACTGCTGTGTCTGAGAAGACGGGCCGCGCCGGCGCACTGTGCTTCGTGACTGTGCGCCACGAGATATTCGCTGGCACCACGCTCGCGATCGCGGAGGAACAGGACATCGTGTATCGCGAGCCGCCGCAGGGCGGTGCACTGCGAGCATCCGATGCGCCCCCTGCGGCGCAATGGGTGCGCGCCTGGACGATGGATCCGCCGCGGCTGTTTCGTTACTCGGCGGTGACGTTCAACAGTCATCGGATTCACTACGATCGCAACTATGCGACTCAGACCGAGGGCTACCCCGGGCTTGTGGTGCACGGCCCGCTGCTCGCGACATTGATGCTGGAGCTGGTGCGCCAGCAGTGGCCAGATCGACCCGTGCATCGCTTCGAGTTTCGTGCGTTGGCGCCGCTGTTCGATGACGGTGAGCCGATCAGCGTTCGCGGCTCACCCGATGGGGACGGCGCTTCGCTGTGGGTATCGGATGCGGCGGGTGGGCTGCATATGAGCGGCCGCGTGAACTGCCAGTGAGCGCACGCGTTTGCTGCGGCGGCCTTCGTGGTATCGTCGAACGCGTGTCTGTCGCCGGGTACACCGATGAAACAGGATGAGCCAGGACTGACGAATCATGAAATCACGATCTGCCTGGTGGGCGGCGCAATTCTAGGGCCGTTCCGGGCGACGTGGAGTCGCGACATCACCAGCGACGTGCGCGAACTCAGCAAGGACTACGACGCGTATCTGCAGGGCGTGAAGCAGTCGCGCTTCAAATACCATCTCCACGATCCGGACAAGCGCGTTTCGCATACATTGATTCTCAAATTTGAGCAGGTCACGGGAATCTACGATCGCGTCGCGTTGAAGAGCTGAGCGCCGCGGTGCCGTACGCCGAAATCGGAGACATCCGCATTCACTATCGACGCGCGGGGCATGGTCCGGCGCTGCTGTATATCAGTGGCACCGGTGGCGACCTTCGCGCCAGTCCAGGCGTTTTCGAATCACCGTTGGCGGGTGCCTTCGATCTGCTTGGCTACGATCAGCGCGGACTCGGCCAGTCGGGCAAGCCGGCCGGGCCTTACACGATGGCAGATTATGCGAACGACGCCGCTGGCCTGCTGGACGCGGTGGGCTGGGATCATGTGCGAGTGGTCGGCGTGTCGTTCGGTGGCATGGTGGCGCAGGAACTGGCGCTGCGTTTCCCTGACAAGGTCGCGCGCCTCGCGCTCGCCTGCACGAGTGCCGGCGGACACGGGGGCGCCAGCTATCCGTTGCAGGAACTGGTGCACCTTCCATTCGACCAGCGATTTCCGAAGCAATTGGCCATCAGCGATGTGCGCCAAGACGCGCAGTGGCAGGCTGACAATCGCGACAAGGTAGTCCGCATGTCGCAGTGGGCCCTTGATGCAGCTGCGGTCGGTGCAGACGATCACGATCGCGCACGTGGCGCAGCGTTGCAATTGCAGGCGCGTGCAGGGCACGACACCTGGAGTCGGCTTTCCCAGCTGCGCCCGCCGGTGTTGTTGTGTGGCGGACGCTTCGATGGCATCGCGCCCCTGGCCAATATGACGGCAATGGCCCGGCAGATACCGGATGCCGAATTGCGAATCTATGAGGGTGGCCATCTCTTTCTGGTGCAAGACCGCAAGGCCTATCCCGAACTGATTGCGTGGTTGACCGCCTGATTGGGATTGTTTGCGAGGTCTTTCCGCTTGGGGAACTTATCGTGCCCGATTGCCACTAACCGGATGTGTGTTGACGGGAAAACGGTTGAGGCCTTGAACCGCATCTGGTTGGCCTCGCCTCTTCAGTTCAACGCCCCGGCGACTTCCCTTCCCCTCCCCAATCCCCGCTGTCGCCGGGGATCTTTTTTTCCGCCGGCTCCGGGACCCGATGCCCGTCGGTATCAATCGAAGATGTAAAGAACCGCGGCCAGCGGCTGAGCAGCGCCACCGCGTAGTACGCGATGAACTGCCATGCGATCACGAACGTCAGTGCGCTCAGCATGACCCGCGCCGCGTCGGGGCCGGACAGCCACCACAAGGCGCACCACAGCAGCAGCGGCAGGGCCACGCGTTCCACCGCCTTTGCGCGCTGATCGAGCTGCCCGCGACTGTCGAATACGGCGACACACGCGCCGGCCAATTCCACACTGAGGGCAACAGCGACGATGAAGATCAGCAGCTCAACCATCGATTACTCCCGCCGCGTATCGGTTTCGGCGAGCAAAAATGCCTTGCCGTTGGTCGCATCCACGCAGAGGCGCTGGCCATTGCGCAGCGCGTCCATGGCGCCTGCCACGTCGACCAGGCATGGGATGCCCAGTTCGCGCGCAATCGTACCGGCGTGGGAGAGATAGCTGCCGGTTTCCACGACCACTGCCGAGGCGCCCAGGAACAGAGGCGTCCAAGCCGGATCGGTGAACGGAGCCACGAGGATTTCCCCGCTCCTGATTTCGCCGTCAGTGGCAGGATCGAGCACCAGGCGCACGGTTCCTTCGGCGAACCCTGGACTAGCGCATTGACCGGCGAGGACCCCGGAGCCTGGCAGGTCCGCTTGATAGCCAACGTTTATTGTGAGCGGCGCCTTGTTGCGATTGCGCTGAATGTGCAGTAGTCGCCGCCGTCGGATCAGCGCCTGTGTCGCGTGCGCCTCACGTTGGCCGGCGCGGAGCGATTCAACTTCATCCCAGGTGAGAAAGAAGACGTCGTCAGCGCAGGCGATCAAATCCTGCGCGAGGAGCTGTTGTTCGAGCGCGAGAATCTTGGTGCGCACGGTTGCGAACGCCAGCATCGTGTAGTGACGGGTGTTTTCGCGGAGCGTCGCATAGTAGCGAATCCGATTGACCAATCGATGTGCAACGGCCCGACGCAGGCGGCCCGGCAGCGCTGCCGCAAGTGCCCGTTCGGCTTCCCGCTGTCGCTCGGTTGCGGGGGAGGCCGTGGCCTGCGTGATCCCTTCGCGCACCAGATTGCGGATCATGACGAACAGCGGTGTCGGGTCTTCGCGCCACCGGGGTGCGGCGAGTTCGAACTCGCGCGTGCCGCGATGCCCGAAGTCGGCCATGAACGATTCGAGCGCCGTGACAAATGGCTCGGCCGCGGGGTGCACGGCAAGCTGATTGGGAAGATCCTCCAGGCGATCCGATTGCACGAGCCGGCGGATCGCCGGATCCAGCTGCGCGATGTGCGCCGTGGCCCGAAGTGCATCGAGCATGCGTTTTGACAGCATTTCTTCGGTTCCGGCGCATAGCGGGCCCACCAGCGCGGCGTCGAAGCGGTCCGCAAACCGGCGCAGATACCAGCGCAGCGCTGCGAGGAGGAAAAAGTAGCGCACCGCGGCGATATTGAGCTGAAACGGGAACTGCCCCGCGTTGGCAAATGGGATGGGCCCCACCAGCAGCGCGCGCAGACTCGCCACAGGGTCGAGCTTGCTGTCGCGCAGCACCGACTCGCAGCGCTGCCGAAAGCGGCCTAATGCATCAGGCGCCAGATTGCGACTGCGCACCCAGAGCAGACCGCTGGAAAGATACGCAAGGCCGATGACGGCGAGGGCGGCCGGGACGCGTAACCAGTCGATTCGATAGTCGCTGCGCTCGCTCTTCAGTAGGGCGAGTTCGGCCAGTTCGGACTCGCTCAGAACGAGCGGCACCGCCTTCTTCAGGCGATCGAACTCGAGGTAGTAGCGACCGTCGATGAAGCGCCCAAACGGTGGGATGACGCGGCGCAGGATATCCACTGTCAGCGGTGTCATCGCATCCGTGAAATTCTCGAGCAGCGGCTTGAATGCGATCCAGCGTCCCTCGGTGTGCTCGATGGCGGCTGGTAAGGTCGTGATCGGCCGCGACTGCAGCAGGTGCAGGGTGCCGCGTGCGTATGCCCACTCCACATCCTGGGGGGGCGCCGAGCGCCGCTTCGCAAGCCTGCGCCAGGGCGCTGACTTGTGAGATCTGTGTCGGGCTGAGTGTGGCGATGCGCTGTTGGTGTCGCGGCACCGGCGCCAGGCGAGTTCCCACAGGCTCGATGAGATCCTCCGCCACCTTGAATCGTTTGCTGCCGATGCGGCGTTCCACCAGTTCGTGCGAGTCGCGTCGGACGATATAGCAATCAGGTGTCACGCGACCGTCCACGAGGGCTGCGCCCAGTCCCCAGCAGGATTCGATGACCAGCGCGTCGTGCGCACGGCCCGTCGGGTCCCTGGTAAAGGTCACGCCGGATACCTCAGCGGGCACCATCAATTGCACGATCACCGCCATTCGCGGCGCCGCGGTGAATCCAATGCGCTGCCGATAGCTCTGGGCCTGCCGGCTCCACAGCGAGAGCCAGCAGTCGATCACGCGCTGTTCCAATTCGGTCTGATCGACGTAGTAGTAGGTTGCGTGCTGGCCGGCAAAACTCATGGCCGCACCATCTTCGCCGAGGGCGCTGCTGCGCACGGCGCAAATCGGGCGGCGTCCGTCGACGAGGGGGAGTTCGGCGAAGGCCGCGTGAATGGCGCGCGCCAGTTCCGCGTCCAGTGTCGCCGCACGCAAACGCGACAGCGTGGCATCGTCGGGGGCAGTGGCGCGACTGGTGGACAATCCGAGGCGGTCGAAATGCGCGACGAACGCCTGCGTCGTGATGACGAACCCCATCGGGACGTTGTGCTGCTTGCTCAGCGTGCTCAGCGTCGCCGCTTTGCCGCCGACCTGATCAACGCCGAGGTCGGCCGCAGAAGCGAGACTTGTGACGTAACGCAGCGTCACGGCAGTAAGTGATCAGCGCACGTGCAACGCTGTGCTGGACGCGTTTCCAAACGGCGGTCGAAGATCTGACTCATGGGTGGCATCCATGCGTGCGCCGCGGTTGCCAAATCCAAACACTGTCGTCGGCGCGACGCGCCATGGGTCGGGTACCCCGAAAGGATCTGACCCGAATCGGTCGGTCAGGCCTTGGCGCTGGGCCGGGTGGCCATGCGGTCGTACCACGCCTTGATGTTCTTGTTGTTTTCATTCAGCGGTTGGCCAACCTGGGTGCCGAAGCTCAAGAAGCTGTACAGAAGAATATCGGCCAGCGTCAATCGCTTGCCGCAGACGAATTCCTTGCCGGCCATCAGGCCGTCGAGCCACGTGATGCGATCCTGGGCAATACGCTTGAGACCTTCCGCAGCCTCCGGGACGGTGACCATGCGATCCTTGAAAAGGGGGAGTCCCTGGCTGAAGCGGAATCCGTTCGCCAGCGGTTCGCAGACGTTGAGATCCACGCGGCGCGTCCACATGCGGGCTTCCGCTCGCTCTTCGGCCGTCGCACCGATCAGCGGTTTGGCGGGATATTTGTCCTCGAGGTATTCGCAGATTGCCGTGATTTCACTGATGTAGGCGCCGTTGTCGAGTTCCAGGCACGGTGATCCGCCCGCGGGATTCTTCTGCAGGTAGGGTGCCTGCCGATTCTCGCCCTTCATGATGTCGATGGTCTCGATTGAAAGTTCGATGCCTTTTTCGGCTGCGAACGTGCGTACGACCTGCGGATTGGGTCCAACTGAGCTGATCAGTTTCATAGTTGCGGCCTTGGGGTGAGCTTGATTGTCGGTCGCACATTGTAGCGAAGCGCTGGCCGGGCGCTACCATTCACCCGAATTTGCCATCTCTTTCCAAGGTGATTCTGGCGCCAGCGGTGCGCCACGTTGCAGCAGTTCAACCGAGACATTATCGGGCGAGCGCACGAATGCCATGCGGCCGTCGCGCGGCGGACGATTGATGGTGACGCCTGCATCCTGCAAGCGTTTGCATGCCGCGTAGATGTCGTCCACCGCATACGCCAGATGACCGAAATTTCGCCCGCCGCTGAGCGTCTCGGGGTCCCAGTTATATGTCAGTTCAACCTGTGCCTCGTCGTCGCCCGGTGCCGCCAGGAAGATGAGGGTGAAGCGTCCTTGGGCGTTCTCGTGACGTCCCACTTCCGTGAGGCCCAGATGATCGCAATAGAACGCGAGCGAATCGTCCAGGTTCGTGATGCGAACCATTGTGTGCAGGTATTTCATTACGGATGCCGATTGCAGAAAGGCGCCCATGATACGGCGGTGATGCGCCGGGTCCAAAAAAGAAAAAGCCCCGGCGACTACTTGGATTGAGTGCCGAGGCCGAGACCAGGAGTGTGTGTATGGTCTATCGAGAGTTGGGGTAGTAAACGAACAGTTGCCCCTATACCAGAACGAACGATCCGATGACCGCGATGAGCATCGAAAGAGACGCGCACAGCAACCAAGTTTCGCTTCGAGTCAGTCGTTCCATAGCAATCTGAGCAACCATCGTCGAGGCGCATCCTACGCGGCAAATCTGCAAGGATTATGGAGCGTTAATGGACCTGTTGGGCGCGGACGCGTCGAGGTTCTCGAGCCGCTCATACTGCCGTTCGAGCAGTGCGTGGAAGGCGCGAACGACACTGCTGGGTGCAGGCGGTTGTGTTTGCTGGCGCGCGTGCAGTTCGTGTCGAAGCTGTTCGATTTCGTCGCGAATGCGTTGTGCTTCGACAGCATCGTTGGCGCGGGAATTTCTTGCGGGTTGCATGACGGGTCGCGAGCGCAAGGGCGCAGGCGATACTGCTCGTAATGAAGAGTGTGCACGATACCAACCTGACCCGGGTCCGCACTTCGCGAGTTTGTACGCAAGCTGTAACCGGCGCGTGGCTTCGGCCAAAACAGCGTGTCGGTCACACCACGCCATCACCGCGCAACGCCGCGATGTCGGACGCGCTGTAGGCGAGTTCGTTGAGTATTTCATCGACGTGCTCACCCAGCTCCGGGGCGCGCCGAACAGCGCGGCGGGGCAGGTCGCTGACGTTTACCGGGTGATTAATCAGACGCTCGATTGCGAATTGAGCCGGGTCAGCTGCAATCGCCATGGCATTGCTGGTGATCTGCGCGTCGTCCGCCAGATCTTCGAGCGTCCCGATCAGCGCGCCCGGCACGCCGGCACTGTTGAAGGCGGCCAGCCAGGCCGTGCTCGTTTGACCCGCGATGGCCGAGCGTAATGCGCCGATCAGCGGTTCGCTGTTGTCGAGGCGCGCCTCAGGCGTTGCAAAGCGGGGGTCGGCTAGCATGCTGTCGAGTCCAAGCACCTGCAGCAAAGCGCTGATCTCCTGGGGCGTGCGCACCATGGTGAATTGCAACCAGCGACCTTCCGCCGTGCGATACACCGGGCGTGTGAATGCGACACGTCCCGGCATTCGCCAACCAGAAAAATCTGCGTCGGCCAGTTTGGCCTGCGCGATACAGGATGCGGCCCATAGGCCGTTTGCGAGCAATGAGGTATGCACTTCGCTGCCGGCGCCGGTGCGCTCCCGACGCAGCAAGGCCGTGACAATCGCTGCATACAGCGCCACCGCAGTGGGGTGATCGCCCATGCCAGGCAGGGATTGCGCCGGCTCGTTATCGCCATTGCGCACCAGATCCATCAACGAGGTCCGTGCCCAGTAAGCAACGAGATCAAATCCCTCGCGATCGCGTTCGGGACCGGTTTCGCCATAGGCAGTAAGGGATGCGTAGATCAGTCGTGGGTTGAGCGGCTTGAAGTCGGCGTAGCTCAAACCCAACGCCCGCCGCATGGGCATCGGTTGATTGGTGACGTAGACATCGGCATCGGCAATCAGCCGCAGGAGAATGGCCTTGCCCCGCGGATCTTTCAGGTTGAGCGTGAGAGAACGCTTGTTGCGTGCATCCATCTGCCACGTGTAGTTCGCCTCAGCAGATGGCATCCCGGGTGCGCCAGCCAGTGCGCGATAGCCGTCTCCGACGCCCGGCATCTCGATCTTGATCACATCCGCGCCGTAGTCCGCGAGAATGGTTGCCGCCACCGGCCCTGCGATCCAGCTCGCCGCGTCGATCACCTTGAGCCCGTCGAATAGCAAGTCCCCGTCCGTCATGCGCCGTTGCCTCGTGACTGTGCGCAAACGCTACACGATCAAGGCGCGCCTGACAGCCGTGGCGCCAGATACTGTTGCGCGCACCACTCGTACGTCGGGTCGTGCCAGGCGCGCGCCTGGGCGCGAGCCGAGTACGCCAGCTTGATGTCGTGCTCGTCCGTCGCCCGGGCGATTCGCTCGGTATCGATCGCGCCGCGGACAGCAGCGACGTCGGCAAACGGCGGCGCGCCGATGGCGAGGTACGCCGCACCGATTCCCGCGCTGAACAGCCTGGCCATTCCGTCGCCGCCCCACGGGGAACAGATGCGAAATGCATGACTTGCCGTGATCAGGTGCAACGCGAAGAAGTCGTGCGTGGCGTGGAATACTTCGAGGCCCGTCCGGCTGACGTCCTGCAGCACGCTTGCGAGATCACCGTCCATTACCGCCAGGCGCGCCTGGTCGGTGATCAGGTCGTAGCGCGCATTGAATGGCCCTCGCGAAAAGCTAGCGCGGCGCGCCATGCGCAATTCGGCCAGCGCGGCGTGCGCGCTGGGAACGTTCGAGGCCAGGGCAGCCTGTTCGAGCAGGCTCGGGTCGTCGCCGATGCACGTCATATAGGCCAGGCCGGCAGCCACCTCGGATGGGCATTCGAACTCGATCCCGTAACCGAGTCGGATGATGGGATGAAAGGCATCCTTCACCCAACCGGAAATGAGCGACGGCAAGAACCGCTGCAGCGTTGCTCGCCATCCCCGCGCGTCGATCGAGGCATCGAAGAAATTCAGCAGCGCGCCATACGCAGCCATATTCCCGAAGCATTGCTGCCAGTTGTTGGCATCGACCACGAGGTCGGTCGAGCCGAGCGGCACCAGGGTGCGCCGGTAGCGCGCCGCGAATTGTTGGATCGGGTCGAATTCGATGCCAAGTCCGTGCATGGCGAGATAGGCCATTGGGCCGTGATCGGAATTGTCGTTTGGTGGATACAGGGGTGCATGGGTATCGCGATGCGCCCTCAACAGTCTCGTTAGGGGCTCGGGCAACATCACAAGAATTCCGGCAACAGTTTGCGAATGACAGCGGCGTCCTGCTGCGTCAAATTCTTGTCGATTGTCATGATCACGAGTTTCTCGAGCGGAGCGGACAGCGCCTTGCGCAACAATCCCAGCAGGTCGGGCGCGCAGATCAGAACGAGCCGCTCGAGGTTGCCATGCGTACGGGCTGCTTCGAGCCGAAGCGAGATTTCGCGCGCAAACGCCGTGGCCTGCTGGTCGCGCGCGCTATTGGTATTTCCCAGTGCGTGGCGGTCGCTCGAGCGGCCAGGGCGGTCGCTGGTCAGATCGCGCTCATGCGCGCGCGCCTCCGGATGCACCAGATCTTCGATCTCGCGCAGTGCACCTTTGGGCGTTTGTGTTGAGAAGATGCGCGCCCTCGATCGGTCCGCAACCAGCACCCAGGTCTTCTGCATGGCGCGCCTCCCAGTGACGGCCCAGCATACCGCGTGTCACGACGCCGGCAACTTCAGGGCGGAGGCGTCAGAGATGACGCGCCACCGCCGCTGCGTACGGCGCGGCGCGATCATCGCGCAGCCAGGCAAGCGCGGTCGCTTTGATCGCCATGGTCATGGCCAGCGGTTCGTCGAACATCATGTGATGGTATGTCTCGGGAATTTCGATGACTGGCAGAATTTCCTCAGTGATCGTGGCCATATGCGACGCGCTCTGCGCGCCTGAGTCGTCGCTGTGCTGACCCAGGATCAATGCCGCACGACACGCCAGACGAAGAAACTTCTCCTGTTGTGCTGCCCCCATCTCGAGATGATCGAATAGCGCGGGGTCGAATTTCCAGGTCCAGCCGCCCGGTACCTCGCGCAGCGATTGACGCGCAACGTAGTCGATGACATAGGGATGCTGACAGGGTTGTTCGGGTAGCAGCCGGAAGCGGCCCAATGCGGTTTCCAGATCGCCGTAGACGCGTGTGGCACGGCGCTGCTTGCCTTCGCGCTCGGCGCGCTGGCCCCACTCCGTGTACTGCTCGGGCGGTGAAACAGTGAAGTCCGCAAAAATGACGCCGCACAGATTGGCGCCATATTTATACGCAGTTTCCAACGCCACGAAGCCGCCGAAGCTGTGTCCTACCACGAGTGGTTGCGGTCCGAGCTGCGCGGCCTGGCACACGGCCCACACCTCGTCCGCGAATACTTCGCCGCTGTAGCGCTCGCGCCAGCCGCTGTCACCGTTGCCGGATAAGTCCAGCGCAACCACACGGAACTGATCCGCAAGAAACGGAGCGACAAAGCGCCACCATTCCAGATGCGCATTGCTGCCATGAATCAATACGATTCCGGGCTGACCGATGGTGCCCCAGGTCCGATACGCGATGCGGACGCCGGCGACTTCGATGAAATCGCCTTGCGAATGGGCGGTGCGCGCACGATCGAACCAGGCCGGCGCCGAGGCGGCTGTGTCATTCATACCACTAGGCCCGAAAAAATTGTCGCGCAATCTACCACGCTTGCGCGCCGCGTGTGACCTGTGCAACGGACCGGGTACCATGGGCGACTTTTTCGAGACGCCCCAGCGTGTTGAGGTGACGTGACCAGCTACTTTCTGCGCCGTGCGTTGTTGATCATTCCGACGTTCATCGGGGTGTCGCTGCTGGTATTTGCCCTCACGCGGCTTGTCCCGGGAGGACCCATCGAGCGCATGCTCAACGAAGCGGCCATGGCCGCGCAGCCCGGAATGAGCGTGGTCACCAGTCATGCCGGTATCGGCGGGAGTGCACTGTCGGCCGAGCAGATTCATGAACTCGAGGTTTACTACGGGTTCGACAAACCGATTCCGGTGGCGTACTGGCAATGGCTGCGCAAGGTGCTGGTATTCGACCTCGGCGATTCCACGCGTTACGCAGAACCGGTGTGGCAGATCATCAAAGAGCGGTTCCCGATCTCGATCTTCTACGGCATCGCGACGTTGATATTGACGTACGGCGTCTGCATCCCGCTGGGCATCGTCAAAGCGATACGGCACAAGACCGTGTTCGACAATATCACCTCGGCGATCGTCTTCATCGGCTATGCAGTGCCGGGATACGTGATCGGTATCGCGCTGCTCACGATGTTCGCCGCTACGTGGGATGTTTTTCCCCTCGGCGGATTCGTCAGCGATGACTTTGACGATTTGAATGGATTCGAGAAGGTCCGCGATGTTCTCAATCACGCTGCCCTGCCGCTGTTGTCGTATCTGGCAGGCGGTTTCGCCGTCACCACGCTGATGATGAAAAACTCCCTGATGGATAATCTTGCCGCCGACTATGTGCGCACCGCCATCGCGAAGGGACTCGACTTTCGCGGCGCGGTGTTTCGCCACGCGCTGCGCAACAGCCTGGTGCCGATCGCCACATCGTTCGGCAACAACATCGCGCTGATCATCACCGGCTCGTTCCTGATCGAGAAGATCTACAACATCGACGGCTTCGGACTGCTGGGCTTCGAATCGCTCGTGGAGCGCGACTATCCGGTTGTCATGGGCATTCTGGTGATCTCGTCGCTGCTGTTCATGATTGGCAACATCCTGTCGGATGTATGCGTGGCGCTGGTCGACCCGCGCGTCAAGTTCGGTGCCTCGGAAGCGGCTGCGTGATGCAACTCAGTCCCCTGGCACGCCGGCAATGGCGGCGCTTTCGCTCCATCAAGCGTGGCTACTACTCGGCGGTGGCCTTGCTCGTTCTGTTGCTGCTGTCCTGTGCCGCGGAATTGCTGATCAGCAATCGCGCGTTGCTGGTCAGCTATCAGGGCGATCTGTACTTTCCTACGTATGGTGCATTCCTGCCGGGTACCACCTTCGGCCTCGACTACGACTACGAAACCAACTACAGGGACCTGCAACAGCGTCTGCGCGGTGAGGACGTTGACGGGTGGGTGCTGCTCCCGCCGGTGCCGTACAGTGCGTTTGAAAACGATCTCAACGAAGCGACATTTCCACCGTATCCACCGTCGCTGACGGCCAGACACTTCCTCGGCAGCGATACCACGGGTCGCGATGTCGTGGCGCGGCTGGTCTATGGGTTTCGAATCGCCATGGCCTTTTCGCTGCTGCTGCTGGCGTGCAACTACCTGATTGGCATTCTGGTGGGCTGTGCGATGGGCTACTGGGGCGGCGCGTTCGATCTGCTTTTTCAACGCGTGATCGAGGTGTGGTCGAATGTACCGTTCCTGTACGTGATCATGATCATCGCATCCATCGTGGTGCCGAATTTCTGGACACTGACGCTGGTGATGGTGCTGTTCGGCTGGATGTCGATGACATGGTATATGCGCACCGCCACCTACAAAGAGAAGGGGCGCGAGTATGTGCTGGCGGCCCGCGCGCTGGGTGCATCCAGCGGCCGGATCATCACGCGTCATATCCTGCCCAATACGGTGTCGGTCATCGTGACGTTCATTCCCTTCTCCGTTGCCGGCGGCATCACTGCGCTGACAGCGCTGGATTACCTGGGATTCGGTTTGCCGCCGCCCACCCCCAGCTGGGGCGAACTGCTCGCCCAGGGCACCGACAATCTGGACTATCCCTGGATCGTTCTGAGCGTCGTCGCAGCAATGGCCGTTGTCTTGTTGATGGTGACGTACATCGGTGAGGCAATCCGTGAAGCGTTGGACCCGAAGCAGTTCAGCTTCTATGAGTAAGCGCACGCTCTGTTCCGTGATGTCCCTCGCGTGCTGTCTCGCGATCCTCGGGAGCGTCGATGCGCT
>JAQBCT010000101.1:0-5144 GCA_032124855.1 Gammaproteobacteria bacterium | reverse complement strand
TTCAAATAGACGAACAGCCGCTCGGGCGTCGCAGGCTTCCAACCGAATCGAATCGTACTGCCGCTTTTCGTGGCTTGTGTCAGATAGGCGGGTTCGCCCCATTTGAGCGTCTCGGTGATCGCGCCCACCCCATCGATACTACGAGCCGTATCCAACAGCAGGTGCCGCATGCGCAGCAGCTGGGTGCGCACTTTCGTCGGATAGGCGGCAATGACAGCCGCTACCTGTGGATTGCAATCTCGCGACAGTTCCGCCTTCAACGCCATTGAACCGATCTCCAGAACAAATTGTGCTAACCCAGCTGCGCAATCCAGCGATGACCGGGATGTGCAAGTTGCAACGCCTGCGCGAGCCAGGCGCGCGCCCGCGCATCCAGTTTCGCCAGACACGCGTTGAAGTCGGCCTCATCCTTGTCCCGCAGCGCCTTCGCCTTGAACAGGAGCACGCCTTCTGCAACCAGATAGGGAACACCATCGCGCGTCGCCACCATCTCTGTGCGCGGCGCACGCACCCGCTCATCGCGCCGGAAAATCCAGTGGTCTGCATCACCCGGTTCAAGCATGACATCCATGCGCCACGCACGCTCCACCGGGTCGAGCACCCAGGTCTGATGTTTCTCGGTATCCGCCGGGGCACCTTGCGGCAATGCGCGCACCTCACCGTCGCCCACCGCAAAAAGCTCGAACGCCGCAAGATGATGCCGCATCGCGCCGAAGCACGACCGCGGAATGGCAATCTCGATGTCGCCATGTGGCCGAGTCTGCTCGCCCAGCCAGAGATCGATCGCCCAACCACCCACGACGCACCAGGGCACCACCAAGTCCGTGAGCACCCACGCTACTTCATCGGGGGCCCACGCTCGCCAGGCTTCCAGCCCCGGGCCGTCCCATCGTTTCGGCGCGTCGTCCATCAGGCATCGCTCCAATCATTCACGACCCTCACCTGCTCGCGTGAGGCGGATTCCCGACGTGTTGTCGCAGTTCAAAACCATTGCCGTCGGGATCGCGGAACGTGGCGACACGGTCTGGTACGTTCGGTTGGGCCTCTCGCAATTCGACCAATTCGCCGCCATTGGCTTCGATGAGCTCGTGCAGGTCCTCAATGCTGTCTACCTCCAGATTGAGTCCGGCGTGTGGCAGTGGCGCTTCCTCTGTGTGGCCGCGCGCCAGGATATGCAGTGCCAGTTCGAACGATCCGAAATCGAGCGTTGTCCAACCGCGAGACGCGAACGACGGTGCTACATCAAATACGTTCTCGTAAAAGCGGCGCGCGCGCTCCATGTCGTAAACATAGTGAATGAAAATCGGGTTACGCGCGTTCATGGATCGCCCCCCTCAAGGATGCGTTGGATGTTGGGCCAGCCCGTCGTCGATCGAAATCCAAGGCAGCTTCGATTGTACCCAGACATGCATCTGCGGCGGTTGTACATCGCCCGCATCGATTGCGCCCAAGGGGATGCCCCGGAACGCCGGAAGATTGGCCGGCTCGTACCACAGCGGCGAGCCGCACGAACGGCAAAATGCACGAAGCCCACCACCCGAATCGTATCGGCTGACATTCGATTCATCGCCGTTCACGATGAGCTCGCGCGCTTGAATCAGCCCCCACGCGGCGTACGCCGTGCCGGAAAACTTCCTGCACGACGTGCAATGACAGTAGCGCGCGCTATGCACGGCGCCGTGAATCTCAAACGATATCTCCCCACACAAACAGCTTCCTTTCAGCACTGGGTAACCCCCCGCAGTTCGTTCAATTCAAACGGTAAGGATGTGATCGATAAACGGCCGCGCATACCGATCGCCTGGCAGATCGCGGGCGGCGCGCGCGGGAAGGAGCGAGAGTTCCTGCTCCCCGCACGTCGCGTCGCAGCGACGCGAGGAAACGCTTCGCTCCATCGACTCACGCGTCACGTGTCTTCATTCGGCCTTCCTTGAGCACCGTTCCGTCAGCGGCAACCATGCGCCAGGTTTCGCCCTCGGTGTGCAACGCCGTGCCGGCATCGGGATAGTGGCAGACGTCATGTGTTGGCCGCGTGCCGACAATGAGATAGGTGCACGGCGCGTTCGACCGATTCACGACGCAATGCGCATTCGCCGTGCCAGCCGGCCAGGCGGCTGCGTCCCCGGGTTGAAGTACCTGCTCGCCGTCGTTTTCGATCACCGTCGCCTCGCCCGAGATGAGATAGAGGAATTCATCCTCCCGCTCGTGCCAGTGCCGGTGCGAGGACTGCGATCCGGGCTGCAAGGTCTCCGCATAGGCGCCGAACTGCGTCAGTCCGCCCGCGTCAGAACAGTGCGATGTCTCAAACGCACCGAGTTCATATGTCGCGTCGCCACGATGCACTGGCGCATCGCCCTTTCGAATGATCATCTCGTGCCCTCCCGTAGATCGCGCTTATCTAACGCGCTCATGGATCTTCGTCAGCACGATGGCCTCCTGACCCGACTCCAGCATGAACCGTCGCGATTCGATGTAGCCTCGCGCGCGAGTGAAGGCAACGAATCTGGCGTCCTGCGCATACTCCACGAACCAGGATTGCTTTGCCCTGCGTTCAACCAGCAGTTCCTCCAGGCGCCGGTAAATCTCACTAGCCGTGGTGCCGAGATGATCGGGATCGACCACCACGAAGACCCGGTAGCCGTCGGCCGGTGAAGTCGCCTCACGTTCAAGGCAGCCATACCCCACAACGTTTTCGTTGTCCGCCAGCACAAGCTGAACCTGAGTACCACGCTGCGAGAAAGTGCGCCTGTTTCGTAACCATCCTTCCTGCGTTCTTGCCCCATCAACATGCGCAACGGCACGATTGGCAATACTCAGGATCGTTTGCCAATCGGCGTCATTTGGCGCGCGAAACTCCATCAGCCGCTACACCGCGCAAGCGTTGCGCGGTAAACAGATCCCTCAGGTCTTCTGCGCAACGACATACACATGCATTTCCGGATACTGGTCGTATTCCAGGTGCCGGCACACGCATCCAGCCTCGGACAACAGCTTCAGCGTATTCGGGATTCCGAGGACGCTGTAGTACATCTGCGGCCCCATCGCCGAATCGACCTTTTCTGACGGGCCATCCAACCCGCCCATCGTGAAGACGAGGACTCCGCCCGGGGTGAGTCCCCGACAGAGTTTTCTCAGCACGGGGTCTTGATCCGCCAACGGAATGTGCCAGATGCTGTCCCATGCCGAGATGAGATCGTACGCGCGCGGCAGCTCCCAACGGCAGATATCGGCGTGGTGAAAGCTGAGGTTGGGATGGCGCCGCTTTGCCAGCTCGATCATCCGACTCGAGATGTCGAGCCCCTCCACAGCAAAGCCATGGCTCGTCAGCAGATCAATGAGCCGTCCGCTGCTGCCGCAACCCACATCGAGCGCACGGTGCTTTTGACTCAGAAAAGCGATCGCCCGCTCGTGCTGCGCAATGCCGTTGCTTCGCGGAAACGCGTCGCTGTTCCAATGGTCTGCGAGCGCGTCGTAGCCCTTGGCAATATCATCTGGGGTCATGTCGATTCCGCGGAGCACTACGGGCCGGAGCCCGGATCATTGCCAATCCGGGCTTTGCTTGCATGCAACTTCGCGTTCTCGTCAATCGCGTCGCGCGCCAGCGCGATATCGCCAAGCGCCGCAAAGGCATGTGCGCAGCCGCGTGGTACATCTCGATCTGTGTAGTGCCCGGCCGCGATGCGGCAATGCGCTGCTGCGCGTTCGAGTTTTTCGGCCGCAACCCTGAACAACTCCGCAACATCATCTCTTGGATTGGTCACAGCTACGTCCCAGCAAAATCGTTGAATGGAAGGCGACCGATGGTGCGTGACACTAACGATCCTTCGCGTTCACGAAGAGTGCAATTAGCGTAATCATGCCCCCGTAGCGAAATGCAGAATCCAGAACCGGACCTCGCAGTGCATCGGAGCGCCACAACTCGAACCAGCTCTCGCCAATGACGATGAATCCGCCGAACAGCATGATGACGGCGACTGCGCATCCGGCCAGCGCGGCGTCCTTCGCCGACGCAAATGTCGCTGCGTCGCTGGCGCGTGCGCGCCACATTCTCGTCGCGCCGACCGTGCACAGCGCCGCCGCGGTCAACTTCGAAAACCATATGAACAGCGCGCCCATCCAGACCACGACGGGATTGGACGTCGCCTGCCAGCTCTCCGCGCCGCCATCAAAGGTCGCCATCGACGTCGCAGCGCCAACGGCGCCGATTGTCCCACCCCAGTCAATGACATTTTGAAACGCGCCGACGTACCCCCACAGCGCGACAGTTACGACCATCAGAATCTTTAACGTACGCAGCATCACAGACCACCCATCGACCGACTTTCAACGATGCACCCAAGACTGGCACTTTTTGCTATAGACGGCAAAACACCTGTCGGTAGTAGGGCGTCGCAGCTACGAATTGGCAGACGGTACATAGCAAACTTCGAGTTTGACCCCATCGGGATCGGCGAAGAACGCCGCATAGTAGTACGCGCCGTAGCCAGCCTGGCCGCCATATTGTTGCGGTGCGTCCAGAACCTCTCCACCGACTGCTACAACCGCTTCATGAACACGATCGACGCGCGCATCGGAATCAGCGTGGAAAGCCATATGATGCGGGCCCGGTTCGTATCGATCGTAGCGACGATTTCTGCTCGCGGCCATCGAGGGTCGCACCTCGATATCAAACCGTGAGCCATCGCTGTACTTCACTCCCCACGTGGCGCGCGTCGGATTGGCGCCTGACCATTCCGGCAACGCAAGGTTCCAACGACGGTAGCCGAGCGCACAAAGGAATGCGTGGTAGAAGGCGATCGATCGCTGCGGATAGCCGACCGAGATATCAATGTGGCTCAATGGTCCCGTTGCTGGCACGACGTGTACCCCGTGTGATATCCAGGCGCCATCCCGGTCATGCTCCCAACGGCTCACAAGCGGCAACCAACCTGCCAAAGCCATCCGGCAAACTGACGTCGAGGCTCGCCTGATCATATTCATCGACCGCCACCATCGTCATCTCATTGAGCGTCAGTGTGATCTTCGCCCGAGTTTCCGGACACCGAGTTAGGGGTCATACAATGATCCGAAACGAGGTGTTAGATGACGAAGAAACGCAGAGAGTATGGCAAGGAGTTCAAGCGAGAAGCGGTGGCGTTGGTCGT
>JAQBCT010000100.1:0-7537 GCA_032124855.1 Gammaproteobacteria bacterium | reverse complement strand
CCCAAACATCATTACCTGCTGGATGCGCCCGTGAAAGACCCCGACGGGCATCCCGCGGTCGTGAAGTTCAGCCGCAAAACTCGCGAACAGTTTGTTGCAAGCGAGCGCGATGGGACTGCGACCGGCTGGCGCGCGATGTTCGTCGACGGCAAGTGGGTCGAAGAACGCCCAGCAACGGCGTCGGCGAAGGGCAAACGCGCACCCAAGAAAAAGACCCGAACGTCAGCGCCCCGCGCCAAGTCGAAGCGATCGGCGGGCTGATCCTGTGAGCAAGTCGATCGACGAATCCAATGCGGCATTTGCACTGCTCGAAGTGGTACAGCTCTCCAACGGCGACATTGTGCTGCGCGACCCCGAGGCAGACGAGATTACGAATCCCCTGCTCACGATTCAGTTTTCGCCGGAAGTGCGCACGTTATTGGGGCAGGGCACCATGCGGCTTGCCAAGGTGATGATCGAAGCGGCGGCACAACAGATCACCGATTTGATCGAGGCCAACGATGCGGCGTCCGCGCCACCGGACGTGCTGCACTGACCGGCGCGCTAGCGGCGAATAACGCCGACGCTCAACCCCTCGATTGAGAAGGTTTGGTGCTGCAGATCCACTTCGATCGGTTCATACGTATCATTTTCCGGCAGCAACAGCAGGCGACCCCGGCCCCGCGGGCGGCGCAGACGTTTGACTGTCACCTCGTCGTCGATGCGCGCCACGATGATGGAACCGTCGCGTGCGTCGCTGGTTTTGTGCACGGCGAGCAAATCGCCGTCGAGAATGCCGGCATTGATCATGCTGTCACCCTGCACCCGCAGCAGAAAATCTGCGCGCGGGCGGAAAAAGCTGCCGGCCAGATCGCACACATCCTCGATATGCTCCGCGGCGAGGATCGGATTGCCTGCAGCGACGCGGCCCACGATAGGCAGTCCGTGTTTTTCCGGCAGGCGGATGCCGCGCGACGTGCCGGGCACCATCTCGATGGCGCCCTTGCGCGCGAGCGCCTTGAGGTGTTCCTCGGCCGCATTGGGTGAGCGAAAGCCGAGCTCGTCCGCAATATTGGCGCGCGTCGGTGGATACCCGGTGTCCTGGATGTGGCGTCGGATGAGATCGAGCACTTGCGACTGGCGGGCGGTGAGATCCTGCATGTGAGCCTGTTCGGATATACAGTGTGCTGGGATTATATACAGCATGCGCGCGCTTTGCCTAGCGCCTCGCAGGACCCAAGGCCGCTCTGAGGAATCTGGGTTAACTATCAGTAAATGAAGGAATCAGTTTAAGATTCCAGTCTGCCCGGGACGATACAAAAGGAATTGCTTGGCGTGACAGGGAAATCACTGGCGGGCGGCGCCTTAACGCTGCTGGCGATGCTGTGGACCGGTTCTGCCACGTACGCAGGCATTGCGCAGGAACAAGGCAGGGCGGTATTCGTCGAACTCGATCGCCGCAATTCCGGCTACGAAGACTTGCAGGTCGATCTCACGATGGTCCTGCGCAACTCCCTGGGCGCGCGCAGCGACAGATTGCTGACGATCGCACAGCTCGAAATTCCCGACGGCGGCGACAAGCTGCTGATCGTTTTTGACACGCCCAAGGCGATCAAGGGCACGGCACTGCTTTCCGTTGGGCACTTGCAGGAGCCGGACGATCAGTGGTTGTACCTGCCGGCGCTC
Source organism: Gammaproteobacteria bacterium (assembly GCA_032124855.1). GTDB lineage: Bacteria > Pseudomonadota > Gammaproteobacteria > Pseudomonadales > Azotimanducaceae > DATJGR01. The sequence goes on along the minus strand of JAQBCT010000100.1, from coordinate 5,872 downwards.
AGTCGGGTAAAGAAGATCGCGTCACGCAACAAATCGGGCCCCTTTCTAGGCAGCGAGTTTGCGTTCGAAGATCTGGCCTCGCCCGAGGTGGAGAAATTCGACTATCAGTACTTGCGCCGCGAGACGCTCGACGACGTCGCCTGCGACGTGGTGCAACGCATTCCGCGGGATGAATATTCCGGCTACACGCGCCAGATCGTCTGGGTCGATGAAGAATCGCGGGTGCGCAGGATTGACTACTACGACCGCAAGGAGAGCCTGCTGAAGACACTCACAGTGTCGGATTTCGAGCTCCACGAGGATGAGTTCTGGAAGCCCGCGCGCATGTTCATGGAGAACCACGAAAACGGTAAGACCACCGAGCTGTTGTGGTCCAACTTTCGTTTCCGCGTGGGGCTGATCGACGAGCGGGACTTCTCGACGAATAGCTTGAAACGGGCACGCTGACGGGCAGACTATGGTGCGCCGCTGGTTCTTGGTCGTCGCGTTCGCAGCGTGCTTGCCTGCCGCTGCCGACGATACATATCAGCTGGTGCTGGGCAGCTTCGCCAATCCCGATAATGCGGAGCGCTGGGCGCAACAGCTGACCCGGCAACTGCGCTTCCCGATTGGCGTTGCCCCGTTGCCGCATGGCAGCGCGCTCGGCTATCGCGTTGTCACGGCACCCTTGCAGGGCGATGACCTGCAACAGGCGATTCGCGCCATTCGTGCACATGGCCTCGATTTCTGGCGACTCGCAACACCCCCGACGCTGCCGGATGCTGTGGCGGGCGAGGCGCCAGATGTTCCGGAGGATCGCGCCGCGGCGCGTGTCACTTCCCGCGCAGCGCCAGCCTCGGCTGAAAGGCGATCGTCACGCGACGCCGCACAGCAGAATTTCGATGTCGATATTGGCGTGCAGTGGCGCGGATTCCCGGACCAGGGGCTGGATGGACAGAGTCGCTCCGATGCATCCATCAGCGTGCAGTCTCGCTACTACGCGAGCTGGGCATCCGGCGCCTGGAATGCGGCAATCACGCCGTTCGGGCGGCACGACGCGCAGGATGACCATCGCACGCATGCGGACCTGCGTGAGTTCTACATCAGCACGGTGGGTGACGACTGGGATCTCTACGTCGGTTCCCGACAGATCTTCTGGGGGGTGACGGAGTTCAATCATCTCGTAGACATCATCAATCAGACCGATCTCGTGGAAGATATCGACGGCGAGGTCAAACTCGGCCAGCCGATGCTGAATCTGTCGCTGGTGCGCACCTGGGGAATCGTCGATTTTTTCGTCATGCCGTATTTCCGCGAACGGACGTTTCCCGGTGAGGATGGTCGTTTGCGACACCTCGTGCCCGTCGATGATGGCGATGTCCTGTACGACGCGGGCAAGAAGCAGCAGCACGTGGATCTCGCGGTGCGTTGGGCCCACAACCTCGGACCGGTGGAATTCGGCCTGTATCAGTTCTCGGGCACCAGCCGGGCACCGCAGCTGTTTCCCGTACTGCGCCCCAACGGTCAACTGGTGCTGCGACCGTATTATGATCTGATCGAGCAAACCGGCCTCGACGCGCAGGTCATCGTTGGCGATTGGGCCTTCAAGCTGGAAGCGCTGTCGCGCGCTGGTCAGGGCAATCGCTATGCGGCAGCCACGGGCGGCTTCGAACGCACCCTGGTGGGTGTGTTAGGCGGCAGGAGCGATCTCGGGCTCGTGCTCGAATACATCTGGGACCAGCGCGATGACGAAGCGGACTCCATCTACGATCACGACATCGCGATTGCCGGCCGCTGGCGGCTGAACGATGTAGCTGACAGCCAGGCGCTGCTTGGTTTGATGTGGGACGTCCGCACCGATGAGTACATCGTCAACCTCGAGGCCAGCCGGCGCCTGGGTGATCGCTGGTCGCTGGGTGTCGAGGGTCGCCTCTTTGGTGGCACCAACGCGCCACCAACATCGCCACCTGCCGCGGTGCTGGATGCGTTGGCCGATCAGGAGCACAAGCTCGACCAGCTCGCGCGCGACGACTACATTCAGCTCGAACTGACACGCTACTTCTGAGCAGGATGATTAACTGTGTCTAAGGGAAACGCCGGCGATCTCGCGGATATTGTCGCGGCACGCGAGCAGGCCGATTGTCTGGTCGATGCGCGTTCGGTGGAGCGCGCCGTGGATCAATTGGCCGTACGACTTGCCCTGCGCCTCGACGGTGCGCATCCAATCGTCATGTGTGTCATGAACGGCGGCATCGTGCTGACGGCGGAGCTGCTGTTGCGCCTGCAATTTCCGCTCGAATTCAGCTACGTACACGCAACCCGTTACCACGGCACCACTGCGGGCGGTGCGCTGACCTGGCGCGTCGAACCCGGCGCGGAAGTGGCAGGCCGCACGATCCTGCTGGTGGATGATGTTTTTGATGCAGGGACGACGCTGACAACTGTGGCGAGCCGTCTCACACAGATGGGTGCCGCGCGTGTGATCACCGCGGTGCTGGTCGACAAGGCGGTTCGACGCGAGGAGGGGCTGCAGCTGGACGAGGCCGCCGTGCAGTGTCCAGATCGCTATCTATTCGGTCACGGTATGGATTACCGCGGCCATTGGCGCAACCTGGCCGGCATCTACGCGCTCGCGGGCGCTGAGCGCAAATCGTGAAACGCGAGCAGATCGCCATCATTGGAGGCACCGGGCTCAATCGGCTGACGGGCGCATTTCGTGCGCTGCCGACGACGCAAACCCCGTACGGCGCCACGTCGGCATCGCTGCAGCAGGGACGCATCGGCAACGAGGATGTCGTCTTCCTCGCCCGCCACGGCCAGCCGCATCGCATCGCGCCGCACCTCATCAACTACCGGGCCAATCTGTGGGCGTTGCAGCAGCTGGGCATCACCAGCGTGATTGCGGCAAACGCCGTGGGTGGCATCACGGACGCCATGGCGCCAGGCGATCTGGTGGTGCCGCACCAGATCATCGACTACACCTGGGGTCGGCAACACACCTACATGGACGGCAGCGACAAACTCATCCATGTGGACTTCAGCGAGCCCTACGACGCGGCGCTGCGTGAGCGACTCTATGCCGCGGCGCTGGGGCTTGAGCTGCGCTGTTCGGTATTCAATTCCGGTGTCTATGCTGCAACACAGGGCCCACGCCTTGAGAGCGCGGCTGAAATCGATCGTTTGGCGCGCGACGGCTGCGACATAGTCGGAATGACCGGGATGCCGGAAGCGGGTCTCGCACGCGAGCTTGGTCTGCGCTACGTCTCGTTGTGTCTGATTGTCAATCGCGCCGCGGGTCGCGGCGTCGGGACCATACGTGAATCGGATATTGCCGACGTTGCCGCAGCCGGAGTGGCGTCGCTCGAGCAACTGCTGACTGCGATGCTCTCCGACGCGGCCTGAAGGGTTCGTCAGCGCGTTGCTGTCGGTGACGGGTTCGGCGGGGCGAGAATCTGTTCCAGATCGGTGATCAGCGAAGCGGGCGGCTCCACCGGATCGATGCGCATCAGCATGCCGAAGCGTGGATGGTCGAAGTAGTTCAGCTCGCCGCTGCGCAGGCGCCGCGTTTCGGCCATCTCGATGTAGCCGTCGCCACCACCCGCTTCGACGTCGCCGTACCAGAGCCGCGCGTCGACGTGCAGGTATCGGCTGACAGTGACTGCGAGCGTTCCCTCGATCAGCCACGTGTCGGCCAAACGGTCGCCGACCTGGACCATAACGGGCAGAGGGGCGTCACGCGGGGGCACTGCCTGCATCCACGCGTCATGCAATAGCACGCGATAAGCGTTGTTGCGCCGCAGGCGTTGGGCTTCGCTCTGCAGCTGCAACGCCGCTGAGCCCAGCCATTGCTGGCTGGCATCGAACAGTGACGCCTCGTACGCATCGATCAGCGCGGCGGCGTGTTCAGCCGGCGTCGGTGTCGGCGCTTGAACGGCAGCGAGTTCGAGTTCGGGCGGCGCTGTCTCCTCCACTGCCTCTGCTACCGTCTGCCCCGACGGCGCATACACCTCTTCGATAATGGGCAAGAGTTCCACCTCGGGAAACGCGGGCTCCGCGAGAGTGGCTTCAGCCAGCGGATAGTAGGCGGCGCTGTCGGCGTCGCCGAATGCGAGCGGGCTGAAAGGAAATGCACGAGGTGCATCGACGAGCAGCACCTCAGGGGGCTGATCTGCGAGGTCCGGATCGGTCGCGGTACGCTCGAAGATGATCAGTTCGATGCGGTACCAGGCGTTCTTTGGCGTGGGCAGATCCACACCGTACACGAGCGCGGTCGGCCAGCAGAACGCTGCCGCGGCCGCAAATGCGAGCAGGGTCTTCATGCGGACGCGACCGCGCGGCGGTGATCAGCGGAATTGCGCAGCTGATCGATGATGTTCAGCACGCGGTCGAAGCGGGCATCGAGATCCTCGAGTTTTGCACTGACGCGCAGACGCGTGCCGTCTTCCAGGCGATAGCTGTTCGGTTCGCGCTGCACGAGCCGTACCAGCGCAAAAGGATCGACCTTGGTATCCGAGGCAAACTCCAGGCGCCCGCCGGACGGCCCGAAGTCGATCTTCGAAATCCCGAGCTCTGCCGCCTGTAAACGCAGCTCCGTCATCCGGAACAGTGTCTTGGTTGGCAGCGGCAACAACCCGAAGCGATCGATCATCTCGACTTTCAACTCATCAAGTGCGGCGAAACTCTCGGCACTGCTGATGCGTTTGTAAAGGATCAGGCGGGTATGTACATCGGGGAGATAGTCGTCCGGAATGAGTGCGGCGGAACGCATGTTCACGTCCTGATGTGGCGTCAATTGCGCGGCGAGGTCCGGCGTCTTGCCAGCCTTGATGGCACGCACCGCGCGATCGAGCATATCCATGTACAACGAAAAGCCGATCGATTCGATCTGGCCAGATTGTTCATCGCCCAACAGTTCGCCGGCGCCGCGGATCTCGAGGTCATGCGTCGCCAACGTGAAGCCAACGCCCAACTCACCTGCCGCTTCGATGGCCTCCAGACGCTTGCGGGCGTCTTCGGTGAGCGCCTTGGGATGTGGGATCAGCAGATACGCGTAGGCTTGACGATGCGATCGCCCGACGCGGCCGCGCAGCTGGTGTAGCTGGGCGAGGCCGAATTTGTCGGCGCGTTCCATGACGATGGTATTGGCGTTGGGGATATCGATGCCCGTTTCGATGATCGTTGTACAAACGAGCACATTGATGCGGCGGTGGTAGAAGTCGCTCATCACCTGCTCGAGACGACGCTTGGGCATCTGACCGTGACCCACGCCGATGCGCGCTTCGGGTATCAGTTCGGCCAACTCACGCGCGCTCTGGTCGATGGTGCGGACTTCGTTGTGCAGGTAGAACACCTGACCGCCACGTGCCAGTTCACGGGTGATCGCCTCGCGGATGAGATGTTTTCGCCGCTGTACCACGAACGTTTTGATCGACAATCGCCGCGCCGGTGGTGTGGCGATGATCGACAAATCGCGGATGCCGCCCATGGCGAGATTCAGCGTGCGTGGGATGGGCGTTGCGGTCAGAGCAAGCACATCCACCTCGGCGCGCAACGTGCGCAGCCGCTCCTTCTGGCGCACGCCAAAGCGATGCTCTTCATCGGTGATCACCAGGCCCAGCGACTTGAACTGGAACGCGCGGTTGAGCAATTTGTGGGTGCCAATGACAATGTCGAGCGCGCCCGCGCGCAGCTGTTGGCTGACCTGGGTCAGTTCCGCCTCGGTTCGCAATCGGGAAATTGCCGCAATCTGCACGGGCCAGTCGGCAAATCGGTCGCGAAAGGTCTCGTAGTGCTGCTGCGCGAGCAGCGTCGTGGGTACCAGGATGGCCACCTGTTTGCGATTCTGTACCGCCAGGAACGCAGCCCGCATGGCGACTTCGGTCTTGCCGAAGCC
>JAQBCT010000099.1:0-26271 GCA_032124855.1 Gammaproteobacteria bacterium | reverse complement strand
TGAAATCGAGGCCTGTCAGCATTTGCGTCTGGTAGTGCGCGCGCACCCCGGCGACGAGGGCGCCGGAATCAAACCCAAACGTTTGCTCTGCCGCCAGATTGACCGTCCACTGGGGCGCGTATGGCGCGCGCTGCCCGGAGCAATCCACGGCGAAAGGCGCTCCGGGTTGAGTTGGTGGTGATACGTCGCAACCAGATAGGGGTGGCCCTGTGGCGGCTGCCTTGTCGAACTGGAAATCATCGTAGGTGGCGTCTAGGTACTGAGCCTGGAGGCTCAACAAAGTGTTCGCGGCCGCGAGCCACCGGGTATCGATTTCGGCACCCTGAATGGTGGCCTTGCCGACGTTCTGCGTGCGCAGATTCTGCGCCCCTTGCGAGTCAAGACCGATGCTGGAGATCTGCTGGTCCTGGTAGCGCCAGTCGAACACCTCGATGTTGAACTGAAGGCGGTTGTCGAAGAAAAGGTTCTTCGCGCCAATCGTGTACGCCGTGAGTTCCTCCGGCTCGAATTTCTGCGCGTCATTTGAGAAGAAGAAGCCTCCCGACTTGAACCCGGTCTCGACGCTGGCCCAAAGGAGACTCTGCTCGCTGATATCCCACTCGAGCGCGCCGCGCCAGGTCGTACGGGAAAACGAGTCATGTTCGCTGGACCCGATACGGAACCCAAACGTAGTCGTTCCGTCGAGTGGATTGAAAACCGGAGGCGACGGAAGGTTGATGGGCGCCGTCAATTGATCCGCCGGGAAACGCACCGCGTTGGGACACAGCGTGGTAGGCAGCGGCAGGCACAGCCGATTGAAACCCTCGAACGTGCCATGAAAGAACTTGTCGTCTTCGGTATACCGCGCGCCGAGGGTGGCGCGAACATCGCTCGCGATCGCGAACGTCAAACTCCCGAATAGTGCCGTGCTCTCCACGCCCGAAGTGGGACTCTGGATCGACATGTTGTATTGGGAGTTGGGCACGAAGTGACCGACATCATTCGTTTCGTCGAAGTAGAAGGCGCCCACGATGTAGCTGAGGCGCTGGTCGCTGTCCGAGGTCAGTCGCACCTCAAGGCTCGCCTGCTTGTCATCTTCGACGAAAGACAGAGTGACCCCTGTGGCGGCGCCAATCGTATCGAGATGGGCTTCGCGATAGGCCGGTACAAATGTGAACGTGCCCATTTGCGTTTCCCAATCGATCGTTGAGCTCACACCCCAGAACTGATTGTTCAGATCTTGCGTGCCCGGTATGGGATTGAAGTTGCGGCCGGCGATCGAGTTGCGTCTTGTTTGATAGAAGGCGCCGCCTTGCGGCGAAGAAACACCAAAACGATGATCGGGGTCGAGCGCGATGGGCGTTGACCCCGGGCCGCGCCCCCCCTGGTCAAAGTAGTCGGCCACGACATTGATCGAAAGGGATTCTGAGGAATTCAGCATGAAGGAAACACGCCCACCCGTATCATCCTGATCATCTGTGCTGTCGTTCATATATGCATCGTGGCGCACGCGTATTCCAGCAATACGTAGCGCGGTCTGATCGCCGAGGGGAATGTTCACAGCACCGTCCACGCGCACGGAATCGTAGTTGCCGTAGTCCACGAACAATTCGCCGCCAGCCTCGTTGAGGACGGGGCGCCGCGGCACGACATTGATGGCTCCGCCCGTGGCGTTGCGGCCGTACAAGGTGCCCTGCGGTCCCTTCAGGATCTCAACGCGGTCCAGATCATAGAAGAAAGCCGCTGTCCCTGAAGGGCGCCCGATGTACACATCACTAAAATTGAACGCTACCGCGGCATCCGCGAGCGAAGTTCCATTAAAATTGCCGACGCCTCGCAGATAGAAGACCGTATACGGAGCAGTGGTTGCGGCGATCTGAATGGAAGGATCGAAGTGGGTGAGTTCCTGCGGCCTGGTAACGCCTGCGTCGTGCAGGGTTTCTCCTGACAACGCCGTCAACGCCATCGCCGCATCCTGCGCGCTCTCTTCGCGGCGCTGCGCAGTGACTACGATCTCCTCTATGACTGGGCCCACGTGCGCGCCGGGATCGTCTTGTGCGCCACGCGTCAAAACAGGTGTCGCTAGCAACAAGATCGATGCACCAATGCGCCCGAACCCCGTTACGCGTCTTACGCGTGGTGATCTGTCGCCTGTGTACGTCAAGGTCACTTCATCCCTTCGGCTTGGCAATCATATGGAAGGCTCGGGTCTGCGCAAAAGTCCGGCCACTTCCCGGTTTCCTTCCAGTAGGCTACAAGCCCTCGTCGTTTCATCAGGCCCATGAAGCGCACGTCCCGGCGCAGTGCTTCGCCCGGTGGCAGGAACAGTGAGTAGCGGCTCGCACCGCTGATAGGCTCGGCGAAGACGGGATCGACTGCGGGTCCGAAGTATGCGTCGGCCAGCGCGTAAGCGATATCGACTTCGCCTACTTGAGATGACTGAGATATGGCGCGCGACATATCGAACTGCCCGTTGCGCGCCAGCAATGCGATGTTTTCAATGGCAGCGTGGAGTGTGTCCTTGTTTCCGTCGCGCAGCGCCACCAGGAATTGTCGCCATGCCGCACGCATGGGCGCCTCCATGGTAGTCGGCGCCGAGTCCACGGCGTCGAGCATCGCCAGTGCTACCTCGGCCCGTCCCGAAGCCACCGCACGATTGAAACGGTTGAACCAGATGGACGGCGAGTCGGGCCAAAGTCGCTGCATGCGTTCCGCGGCCTCCCGCCCCTCAATCAGATTGCCGGTGGCAGCGAGCGCGGGAATCAGGGCCGAGGCGTTGATCGGCGAGAGGGGGTCGAGCGCGACCGCACGACGAAAAAAAGCGAGCGCTTCGGACATCCGCCCAACTTCGGCGAGCAGAGTTCCCTGAACGAGATTGACTTCCGAGGAATTGGGATCAATTTCCATGGCGCGCTGCACAAGCGCCTGACGCGCGCGCCAGTCGCGCTGTGGCAGAACGAGTGACAGCGCGAGTTCGCTTTCAGCGTTGGTGGGATCGAGCGCACGCGCCTTTTCCGCAGCTGCTCGCGCCTGCACGAGCAGGCTTTTCCGGCGTTCCGGCGAAACATTCCTGCTTGCGAATGCGCTGGCAATGGCGAGCATGGACCAACCTCGGGAAAACTCCGGCGCACGTACGGTGACCTGGCGCGCAGACTCGTAGATTTCCTCTGGCGCGCCATCAAAACGTTGCGCCACATCGCACGCACGCATGAAGATTGCCAACGTCTGCGGGTCGATCGCCCCCGCGTTGGGCCGTCGGGAGACAAGTGCGCAACGCAGCACGTCGACGACATGCGTTGCCACCTGCTCCTCAAGCGCGGCGCTCTCGTTGCTTGCCCTGCGAAACTCGTTCGACCAAAGCCTGACGTTGGTTCCCGCGTCGATGATGTGCGCGTTCACGCGCAGAGAATCCGCCTCGTCGCGGACCGAGCCGTCCAGAACGAACGATGCGCCGATGCGGCTGGCTGCAGCTGTCAGCGAGGCGTTGCGAAAGTCGTTGCCATTTGCATTCGGAATGGCCTGCAGGCCATTCGTGCTCATGGAGTCAACGATCCGATCGGCCAGGCCACGCACGAACGCTTCGAGCGACGGTTCCGCTGGGGCCGCGAATTCGAGCACCGCGACGCGCTCCGCACTTGGCTCTGTGGCGACGTTTTGCGGCACAACTGCGGGCACACGCGCGTTGTTCCAGTAGAGGCCGCCCGCAATCAGCATCAGTGAGAATGTCAGCGCAGCGTTCGTCGGTGTGAGCCAGCGTCGCGGGGGCGCCGCGGATGTTCGCGTCGAGTCTCGTTCTCCTGCGGGTCCGCTGACAACACGCACGCCGTCGAGAACCTTGATCCAATCGGGATGGTCTGCGCTGCCGTTCCAGTCCTGCAAGCGTGCACACTGGATCTGATTGAACGGCATCGGCGGTAATTCGGCATCGGCGCTCGCCTGGACGAGTTTGCCGAGTGTGCGGGCCATGTCGGCCTCGGCTCGCACCCAGTCCGACTGTCCAGCCAGCTTCGACCACAGCACGACTACAGCCTGCGAACCCTTCAGTCGCTCATCGATCACTTCGTGGTAAGTCCGATGGGCCGGCAAATTCTGGTCCCACCAGACTTCGTAGCCGGCCGCCGTCAGTCCAGACACGATCCGCCTTGCCTTGGATGCGTCGGGTCGGTGGTAAGACACGAAGATGTACCCCACGCTAACCTGGACCCTCCGCCTCGTTAGTTGACCAGCGTTGTGGCGCGCCCGAGTCTGGCATGCGGCCGCGATATCTGTCGAGGTCCGAGCCAGCCTCAGTCGATCGTGAGGACTCGGCTGCGTGAGACGCCAGCTGTGATATGTCGCGCCTGTCGGAGGATAACGATACAGCCGACCCGCTGCCGCCCATCGCGCCGAAGAAGCACTTCAGCACATCGCTGATGTCATGCTTGCATGCAGCGCCGCTGAAAGCCGTTCTTCCAATGGTGCAATTTGCCCGCAGGAGAGCGTGGTCAAGAGTGGTGTCATCGACGTTGGTGAGTCCGCATCCGGCGAATGCACGTCCTTGATGAATTCTACGAAGCGAATGCGGGGCTTCGTTTCACCGTCGAGTTCCCGCCATTGCCCACACAGAGGGCGTGCTTGGTCGGTGTCCCGGTCTGGCCAGTCGCACAACTTTCGCTTCGGCCTGCCACGATCTTGTTACAAATGGGACGCGATCTTGTCGCTCGGCATGAGACGCGCGGCGAGGCCCGGCCCTGCCATATCATAGACATCGAGCCTGAGCGAAGGACCACTTTCTCGCCTGTGGCGCGTGTTACTGATTCGAACTTTCATGCACCCCCTAGGTGTGTAGTCGCGTGAAGACCGTATCACAAAGGGGTATAAACGGAACTCACCGAAAGAGATAGCCCAATGATTTATCGAATTTTGCGCGACAAGCGATTGATCGTGAACTAGCGGTCTAATCGGCTCCTAAGGGGCGCGTCACAAGATAAAATCCTGTCTGGGGTACCAACCAAACCAGTAGGTTACATGGAGCCATCGGCGCCGAAAACGCTACTGCACACCCACGCCAATGAATGGATGCGCGCGGCGCTGTCGGCAATTGAAACCGCCATCTCCGCCTGAGAGCGCATTCGCACGCATCGGCCGCCGTATCGTTACGGTGCCGCTCTATTTCGGGGCGACCGCAATCGCAACGCTGCTGCTGCCGCTGCTCGCGCCCCTCTGCTGGGCCGTTTCTACAAGCGCGCAATGTCGCGGGATGTTGCGTACGGTTGCATTCATCACTGCGTATCTCTGGTGCGAGACGATTGGCATCGCAGCATGTGCGTGGCTGTGGCTGCGGCACGGTCTTGCGACGCGGACCAGCGGCGAACGATGGCAACGTTTTCTGGATAGCAACTTCGCGTTGCAATGCTGGTGGGCCCAGACGTTGAAGCTTGCCGCGGAACACCTGTTCCGCTTGCGCTTCACAGTACAAGGCGCCGAGGCACTTGTTGGTGCGCCCGCAATCCTGCTGCCGCGCCACGCGAGTATCGCCGACACCATCATCCCAATGGTGTTCTATGCGATTCCGCAACGCATTCGCCTGCGCTACGTATTGAAGCGCGAACTGCTGTTCGATCCGTGTCTTGATATCGTCGGCAACCGTCTGCCGAATTGCTTCGTTGCTCGCAGCGCTGCGGAGGCGGCCGCGGATATCGATCGAGTCGCGAGTCTGGCGAGTGACCTGGGTCGCCATGAGGGTTTGGTAATTTATCCGGAAGGCACTCGGTTCAACCACCAACGGCAGCGCCGCGTGCTCGCCGGACTTGCCTCGCGCGTCGACGCGGCCGAACTGGAACGAATGCGAACATGGACCGAACTGCTGCCGCCGCACCCGGGTGGAACCCGCACACTGATCAACACGGCGACTGACCTGGATCTGTTGTTTTGCGCCCACGTCGGCTTCGAAGGCTCATCGCATTTCAGCGCGCTGGTCAACGGCAGCTGGATTGGCGCGCGGATCAACATCCAATTCTGGCGGATTGATCGGCGCGACGTGCCCACCGACGAGGCAGCGCAGCGCGAGTTCCTGTTTGCCCAGTGGGACCGTATGCAGGCGACGGTGGTCGCGTTGCAGCGGATGTAGATTGATCAGATCGCGCGCGGCGCCGCTAACGCTTCGGCGGCCACATCAGGAGAACCGGCGTGTTGCGTTTGTAGGTCTGGTAGGCCGGTTCATCGGCCCATGCCTTGTCTGCTCGAGCTTCCAGCATGCGCACGCCACTGATCGCGGTGAGGAGAACGACAACCAGCAGCGGCGAGACCAGCGTCAGCTGCTGCCAGCCAACCAGCGCCGGATACGAGATGATCGCGATGCCGATCCATAGCACGATCTCGCCGAAGTAGTTCGGATGACGCGACCAGGACCAGAGGCCCGCGGTGATGTAGCGGCCGGCATTGACCGGGTCGGCACGAAACGCCGATTTCTGCCGATCCGCGATAACTTCCACGCAGAACCCGAAGAGCCACAGCACCGCTCCGATCCATAGCAGCGGATCTGGCGGTGCGCGGCTTTGTGCGGTGATGGCAGCCAGCGCGCAGCTTGCGGTGATGAACACCCACGTACCCTGCAGTGTCCACGTCATGAAGAACGTCGGAAACGACTTCTTTATGGCGCGAAACCGCCGATCTTCACCGGCAGACTTGATTCGGTTGTACAGGAACGGCCCCAGGCGCAGCGCCCACACGACAATCAGCCCGGCGAGCAGCAGCGAACGCGCATCGGCGGAGGAACCCAGCCAGAGTGCACCCAGAATCATTGCGACATACGTGATGCTTCCCGTCAGGTCGTAATACAGTTCGGTCTTGCGGAACCAGGCGTGTAGAAACATCAGCCATTGCACGCCGAAGGCAAACGCACCGCACAACACGATCACCGGCACCCCGGCGATCTGGATCGCCTGATCGGCGCCACCCCAGGCAATTCCAAGCGCAAGCATCACCGCGACCAACGACCCGACCACGCCGATGATCCATTGATCGCGTGACGAATTCGACCGCGCAGCGCCACTCATAGCGACAGCGTGCGCGTCACCCGATTACCGGACAGCAGTGCCATCGTATTGGGTTCGAACGGGGTCCAGCCCGGATCGTCCGACAGCGGTTCCGAACTCACAATCACCGAACCCGAGTGCACTGTGTCGACCATCCGGCACACGCCTTCTTCACAGATATAGCGCTGACCCTGATTGAGGTGGAGCGACGAGCCAAACTTCGGTTCGTCGGTCGTGTAGCGACACGCGACGGATTCGGTACCGTTCGTCAATACGGCGTTGATATACAGGTGCTCGCCCGGTGCATGCGCAAGCATCAGGGCGCGGATGCGCTCGATGCCGCGCTGAAAGGCCCGGCCCATCGATTCCGCGTCTGCGTCGGCACCCTCGGCGTCGAGTTCGTCGAGCAGCAACGCGAAAAAGTGTTCCGAGTCGGTGCTTCCACGGATCGAGTCGAAGCGCGCATCAGACAGCTGTCCCAACAGCGCGCGTCGTAGGCGAGAGAACCCGCCGATGTCGCCGTTGTGCATGAACGAGAAGCGATCAACGACGAACGGATGGCAGTTCAGCTCCGACACGGCCAGCTGCTGCGTCGCCGCGCGGACGTGGGCCATGACGCAAGGGCTCGTCACGACACGCGCGATCTCGTGCAGATTGGCGTTGTTCCATGCCGGGGATACGCCGCGGAAACGACCGGGCGCGCTCGAGAGACCGGGGACGTACCAGACGACGCCGAAGCCGTCGCCGTTCAACGGCTCCTCGCGTTCGCGCGCATCGAAGCTCTGATTGATCAACGAATGCTCGGGCTCGGTAACGAGCGCGCTGAGCCGAATCGGCTCACCTTGATAGAACGTGAACCTGCACACTTGGATGATCCTTGGGCGGCCCCGAACGGCGAGGCATCGGCGCAAGTCTAGGCGAGAACGGCACCTTGCGTAACGTCGAGTTAACGGGCCCGCACGAGAGCAAGGACACGCCGTCGCTCCGCCTGAGTTACTATTTCAGACGCACGAAGACCGTCCGTTAGGGAGACGAATGGGGGACAACGAGAACAAGCCGAAGGTCGGCGGCTGGTATGCGCACTATGCGCTGTTCGTGCTGGTTATCGTCTACGTCTTCAACTTTATCGACCGCAACATTCTGTCGATCCTGTCCCAGGAGATTCAGGCCGACCTGGGCACCACCGACGCACAGATGGGATTTCTCTACGGCACGGTGTTTGCGGTGTTCTACGCGGTGTTCGGCATTCCGCTGGCGCGGTTTGCCGACGTCTGGGTGCGACGCAGCCTGATCTCCGTCGGCCTGTTGTTCTGGAGCGTCATGACGGCGCTGTCGGGCTTCGCGCGCTCCTTTAGCGTGCTGGCGTTGTTTCGCGTCGGTGTCGGCGTCGGTGAAGCCACCGCGTCGCCGGCAGCGTACTCGATGCTGTCGGATTATTACCCGACGCGGCTGCGGGCAACGGTCATTGCGATCTACTCGTCAGGTGTCTACATCGGCGGCGGCATCGGACTGTTCCTGGGCGGCTTCATCATGGAGACCTGGAACGACGCCTACACCGTGGCCGAGCAGGCGCCATTCGCGCTAAAGGGATGGCACGTTGCGTTTCTCGCGGTCGGCATTCCGGGAGTACTCATGGCAGCGTGGGTGCGTACGCTGCGGGAACCCACGCGTGGAATCAGCGAGGGTCTGGTCGCAGACAAGCACCCCGCCCCGCTGAACGTGCTGCGCGAAGAGTTCTTTGCGATGATCCCCCCCTTCAGCCTCGTCAGCCTGCATCGCACCGGCGCGTCGCTTCGCGTGAACGCAGTGGCGGCATTCATCATCGGTGTTTGCGCATGGGGACTGATTGCGGCGACAGGCAGCATCGCGCAGTGGATCGCGCTGGGGTCGGGCATCTACGTCGTATTTTCGTGGGCACAGGGCGTTGCCGTGCGCGATCCCGCGACGTTCGCGATGATCTTCAAGTCGCGCGCCATGGTCTACACGATGATCGCGTTTCCAACGATCTCGTTCGTGACGTACGGCATCGGCTTCTGGACATCGCCCTACCTGCTGCGTGTACACGACACCTCACCGGGTGAGGTCGGCATGTACATCGGCCTGGGCAATGCGTTCGGTGGTCTATTGGGTGTCACGATCGGCGGCGCCATGGGTGACTTTTTCAAGGCCCGCCACCCGGCGGGGCGTCTGCTGATCGGCTACATCGCAGTATTCGGCACCGCGCCACTGGTGCTGTGGATGGTCTACACAGAGAGCCTCATGATGGCATTCGTGCTCAATTTTGCGCATCACCTATTCAGCGCCTGCTGGCCCGGCATCCCCCCCAGCACGGCCGCAGATCTGGTGATGCCGCGCATGCGGGCGGTGGCCGGCGCGTACTACATTCTGATCAACACGATGATCGGCCTTGCTCTGGGCCCGTATGCCATGGGTCATCTGTCAGATTACTTCGCAGCCGGCGGCATGGATTCAGCAGCCTCATTGCGCAGCGCAATCGCCTGGAGCCTGTGCATCTTCGCGGTGTCGCTGACATTCCTGACGCTCGCCTGGCGTCATCTGCCGAGGGATGAGTCGTCGCGGCTGGCGCGCGCGCACGGGTATGGTGAGACCACCACGCGGGTTGAAAGTTGACGCGCAGGGAAGCGGCAAACTGATGGCACTGAAGGCCACCATTCACAAGGTGCAGCTGCAACTTGCAGACCTCGACCGTAACGTTTACGGCGAGCACAGCCTGACCATTGCCCGCCATCCCTCGGAAACCGATGACCGCATGATGGTTCGGCTGCTCGCCTTCGCCTTGAACGCGCCCGCCAACGATCACGAAGGGGCGCTGGTGCTGGCCAAGGGTCTGTCGGACGCCGACGAGCCTGATCTGTGGCACAAGGACCTGACGGGTGAGATTCAGCATTGGATCGAACTGGGGCAGCCGGACGATCGACGCCTGCTCAAGGCCTCGTCGTTGGCGCACCGGGTGAGTGTTTATGCGTACGCGCATAGCGCTACCGTGTGGTGGCAGGCACTCGAGTCGAAGATTGAGCGCGCGCGCAACATCGACGTGTGGCAGATTCCGTGGCAGCACAGCGCAGCCCTTGGCCTGCTCGCCAGGCGCGCGATGCAATTGGAAATTACCGTGCAGGAAGGCATCGCCTGGGTACACGGCGGCGATACGACCGTGGAGATTCATTTGCAGCGGTTGCGGCCAGGCGCGTGAAGCGCGCTGGATGACGCCGCGGATCAGTCCAGACGACTGCCATAGACGCTGCGCACCGCGATCGCGTCGAGATCGACGTCGTCCAGACAGCGTACGTTAACTGCCCAACCATCGAACGCGGGGGCGCCGTCGCCCTGTTCAGCCGGAGTGCGCGTACGCGGCCGGCGAAACGGCAGGATGCCGCAGCGGGTGCAGAAATAGTCCTCGGCGGTCTGCGTATGCCACTGGTACAGCGTCAGCCGCGTCATCGGCGTGAGCACGCGCAGCGCATCGTTGGGCACGCGATGGATCGGCGCCCCGCGACGGCGGCAGATGGAGCAATCGCAGACGCGCACATGATCCAGATCCATCTCGACTTCAAAGCGCGTATCCCCGCAGTGGCACGCGCCTGCGTAGGTTCTACGCATTACTCACCCACCCCCAGCTGCTTCGCCATCTTCTGGTATTCCGCGTTGTGCGGTTCCAGTTCGAGCAGCTGCTTTGCGTACGTCTGCGCCGCATCGATGTCTGCTGCCTGCATCGAGAAGAACACCAGCGCCGACAGCACGTCACGGTCATAGGGCGATTGGCGCCACGTGTCGTGCATACTTTTCAGCGCGCGCTCGCGTTCGCCGCCGCTGTTCAGCGCCACCGCGTAGACGTAAGCAAAGCGCGCGTCAGCGGGGGCCAACTCCATTGCAGTGGCGAAAGCGGTCAGACTCTCCGGGCTGCGTTTCTGCCGGGTCAGCGCCAGCCCCAACGCATAGTGCAGTGCCGCCGCCTGGGGATCGTGTTCGATGCCGCGACGCAGCGTCGCTTCCGCATTAGCTTCGTCGCCGCCCGCCCGGTAGATGTCCGCGAGATTCGCAAACGCCGCAGTGAACAGCGGATCGATCGCGATGGCGCGCTGATAGGCGGCGATTGCGGCGGCCGCATCGCCACGCAGCGCGTACAGATTGCCAAGATTGGTGTGTCCTTCGGGTCGATCCGCCAGATAGGTCTGTATTGCGATGTACTCATCCAGCGCCTTCTTGAACGCGGCGCGGTCGATTTCGTTCAGCAATCGCTCGGGAGATCCCGCCAGCGCACGTGCTGCGGCCGCACGCACGGATCGCACAGGCGCGACCAGCTTTGCAGTGATGTATCGATGCCGCGTTTCATCATCCGCTCCCGCCAGTTTTTCCACTGCAGCGAGAACCACCAGCGGATCGGGATCTGCCAGCGCGCGCGCGATCGCAGCCAACACACCGGGCGAGCTGATACCGTCCAGCCGGTCGATTGCACTGGCGCGCACCAGTGCCGGCTGGGATGGGTCATTGATGATGGCCAACAACGCATCCGTTGCACCCGGCGCACCCTTCGCACCGGCGTTGAACGCACGCGCGAACTGCTGGTATCCGGGTTGCGGCGCGCCACCCCACGCCGCGACCGCATCGGCCGCCCACTGCGCCGACTCGCGCGCATGACAACTGTTGCAGGCATTCGGCGTGCCGAGTGCCACCGACAGATCAGGCCGGGGGACGCGCAGCGAATGATCATGACGCGGATCCACAACCATGTAGGTGGTGGTGGGCATATGACACGCCGCGCACGCAGCACCCGCGCTTCCCGCGACGTGATTCGTATGGCTTGGCGCGTCGTACCGGGTGGGCAGATGACACTGCGCGCACACGGCATTGCCCGGCGCGCGCAGTTGCAGCGAATGGGGATCGTGACAATCCGAGCAGGTCACGCCCTGTGCATGCATCTTGCTCTGCACGAACGAACCCCAGTTGTATACCTCGTCGCGCATCTGACCGTCGTCGTGGTACAGATCAGCGTCGAGACGCGACAGACGATGGCTATCGTGCGGCGAGGCGCCGTGAACGTATTCATCCGTCAGGCGGCCGGCACGTCCATGACAGCGCGCACAGGTGTCGATCTCGCGGGTGGTGGTGCGCGGCGTGCTGCGCTGGGCATTGCCGGTTTCCGGCACGACATTCCAGCTAACGCCCACGCGCTCGTTAAGCGCGACCTGAAAACCCTTGTCCGCATCCAGCGCGCGCCAATCGCCTTCCCGACGCGCCCAGCCGACATGGTTCGAACCGGGACCGTGGCAGGCCTCACAGGAGACGTCGATCTCGGCCCAGGTCGTGTCGTAGGTATCGGTTGCCGCGTCGTAGCGCTTTTTCAGATCCGTCGAATGACACTCGGCGCAGGTGAAATTCCAGTTCTGGCTGTAGTTGGTCCAGTGCAGCCAGTCGCCCGCCTTGACGTTGTCGTTGGGATAAAGATGAAACCATCGCTGCCCTCCCACTTCCTTCGCGCGCGCGTCCCAGGCAATCGACAGCGCCTGCTTGCGGCCATCGTCGAAGTCGACCAGATATTGCTGCAGCGGGCGCACACCAAAGGTGTAGCTGATGATGTAGTCGTGCAGGACGCCATCAGCACCGTCCGTGCGAACGATGAACTTGCCGTCGCTGCGCGAGAATGTCGACGTCGTGCCGGCGTACGTGAAGGTTGCATCGTTGAAATCGCCCAGCACGCTCGCTTCATCGGCGGGCTGCATGGCCAAGTCATGATCAGAGCCGCGCCAGGCTGCGTGTTCGGCGGCATGACAACTCGCGCAGGCCGCGCCGCCGACATACTGGGGCGAAGGCAAAGCGGCCGGTGCCGGGGTGGGCAGCGCCACAGGCGCGTTGATTGCGCCACTCCACCCTATCCAAGCCAGCGCAACGGCAACCAGAACCAGCGCACCACCACCGATCAGGATGCGTCGCGACATACTCCGCGCGCCCGACTCAGCCCGCGGGTGACGAATCGGCCGCTGGCGCTGGCGCTGGCGCACCAACCACTTCGATCTTCGCGGTCGCGTTGAGCGCATCCAACTGCGTCTTCATGCTCTGCTGCTGAAGCTGCTGCGTGAGTTGCGGCGTGACTTCTTCGATGGGCGGCGCCTCGATCGGCTTCGAGTCTTCCAGCTGGATGATGTGATAGCCGTACTGGGTTTTGACCGGCGCTTCGCTGATCTCGCCCTTCTTCAGTTGGCTGGTTGCAGCACCGAATTCGGGGACCATGCCGTTCAGATCGAACCATCCCAATTCGCCGCCGGCATCTTTCGAGCCCTGATCTGTCGATTTCTCCTTGGCCAGTTTTTCGAAGGCCGCGGGATCCTTCTTCAGCTGGGCGATGATCGCTTTGGCTTCGGACTCCGCCTCTACCAGGATGTGGCGCGCCTTGTACTCATTACCAGTGATCGTCGCTTTGATGCGCTCGTATTCTGCTTTCAGCATTGCCTCGGTGACGGCATTGCTCGCGAGAAAATCCTCAACGTAGGCGTTGGCCAGCACGGACTGCTTGATCAGCGCCAGCTGTTGCGTCACCACCGAGCCCTTGTCCAGGCCCTTCTTGATCGCCTCCTCCGCAAGCACTACCTGCATCGTCAGCTGATCGATGATGGCGGCACGGGATTGCGGTGTATCCGGGCGGCCAGCACCGACAGCCTGTTTCGCGATGAAATCCACCGCTGCCTGGTTGATCGCCGTGCCGTTCACCGTGGCAACGACGGGCGACTCCGTCGCCTCGCTGGCGGCGTCTTGCTGGCTGGCTGGACTGCACGCGCCGACGGTCACCAACACGGCCACGGTCGCCAGCGACTTACTGGCTCTGCTCAATCTCATGCGGACATCCTCGGGCAAGGGTGTGGATTCATCATCTGCGTTCTCGACGGTGAAGCGCGCCGCGGCATCAGGCATACAAAGGTGCGCCGGGGCGTCGCGCAATGAAATGGATCGCGCAGCCTACCTGTGTGGATCGCTGGTTCCAAGCGCGGTGAACGATCGGGCCGGCACCCCTGCTTCGGCTAGAATGCTCACATGTGACTTTGGAAGTGACCCATGAGATCTCAGTTGGTCTGCGCAACCCTGCTTTTACTTGGAATTTCTGCATTGCCCGTGAGCGCGGCGGACGCCCCTGGTTCACCGCAGCCCGCCTGGGTGTATCCGCAGCAGCGGCAGTTGGAGGGATATACGCTGCTGATGCACGAACCCCAGATTCGCAGCTGGCCCAAATTCGAGAGCTTCGAAGCGCTGATGGCGTTTGAGCTGAGTCCCGCCGATGGTTCAGCGACGCGGTTCGGCACGTTGAGTTTCGTCGGATCGACCGAAGTGGATCTGGACGAACGTATTGTCAGAGTCGAAGCGTTGCGCCTGGATGACGTGCAGTTCACGGGCACGGTTCCGGATGCCTACGTCAGCGCAGTGCAGCGCTCCATCCGCAGCAGCACGCTGGACATTCCGCTCGACATCTTCCTGTCGTATCTCGCCGACGCGGTGCTCGAATCGCCACCGCCGGCCGGATTCAACACGGCACCGCCGCCGATCCACGCAGCGAAGCAGCCGACCATCCTGTTGTTCGTGAACGGCGATCCCGTCTTGGTCGACAGTGAGGGTGGACTGCAGATCATCGCGAACGCCAACTGGCCCACCTTCTATGACGCGAAGTCCAAGACGTATTACCTGCTCAACGATACGCAGTGGCTCTTCAGCAAGAAATTGAACGGCACGTGGAAAGCAACGACTAAGCTGCCCGCCGGGTTCGAACAGCTCGCGGCCGACGGCGAGCACGCAGCGGTTCGCGCGCAGGTGCCGCCGAAGCCTTCTACGCAGCCTGTGCCCCGCGTGATCCTCACCGAAAACCCCGCGGAGCTGATCGTCACCGCGGGCGAACCCGCGCTCGCCGAAATCCCGGGCACCGACGGACTGATGGATGTCACGAATACCGAAAGCCCGCTCTTCAAAATCAACAAGACCTGGTACTACCTCGTGGCCGGGCGCTGGTTTACAACTACCAATCTGCAACGCGGGCCGTGGCAGTACAGCGCGGAACTACCCAGCCAGTTCTCGGAGATCCCTGACGACGCTCCTGATGCCGCGGTGCTGGCGTCGGTGCCCGGCACGGTCGAATCGCGGATGGCTGCCCTTGAAGCCCTGTTGCCGACGAAAGTCACCGCTCCCATCGACGGCAAGCCGCCCATCGAAGTGAGTTATGCCGGAGATCCCAAATTCGAAACGATCACCGGCACCGAGTTGTCGCGGGCCGTCAACAGCGGCTACGACATCATTCAGTACGAGGGCCACTACTACCTGTGCTATGCCGGCATCTGGTACGACGCCATCTCGCCGGTGGGACCGTGGACGGTGGCAACCGATGTACCGGCCGCCGTGTATACGATTCCACCCAGCTCGCCCGCATACAACGTGACGCAAGTTAAGGTGGTGCAGACAACCCCCACCACCGTGGTCTACAGCTACCCACCCGCCTATACGTCGAGCGTGTACGTGGTGTACGGCGTGCCTTACTACGGCACCGGCTGGTATTACCCGCCCTATATTTACGGACCGATCTATTACCCGTACTGGGGATCGTACGGACATGGCAGCTGGTACAACCCGGCCACCGGCGGCTACGGCTCACGCTCCGTGTGGTATGGACCCTACGGCGGCTACTCGTATACGCAGGGCTACAACCCGTACACCAATCGCTACGGCTACGTTCAAACCGCCTGGGACAACGACGACTGGATGAGCTACGGCGAAAAGTTCAATCCCCGCACCGGCGTGTATACGGAAACCGGGCGGCACTACAACGCAGACACCGGCCAACTGCACACTGAACGCACCCGGGTGAAGGGCGATCAATGGGCGACCATGGATCGCACGGTGGACCGCGCCAGCGGCACCTCCGAGGTGCGACGGCAGACCTCGGCCGGTGGATCAAGCCAGGTGAACCGGCAACTGCAGGATGGCACGCTGAAATCCGACGGCACTGTCACGGCGGGTGACGGACGCACCGCCACCATCGATGGGGAACACACCATCGGGCAAGGCGGCACGACGAAGATCACCGGCAGCGAAGGCGGCCAGGCGATTTCCAAATCGGGCGGTGGCGATGGT
The DNA here is from genome assembly GCA_032124855.1 of Gammaproteobacteria bacterium. Classification (GTDB taxonomy): domain Bacteria; phylum Pseudomonadota; class Gammaproteobacteria; order Pseudomonadales; family Azotimanducaceae; genus DATJGR01. The sequence continues at coordinate 10,153 of JAQBCT010000099.1, read as the reverse complement.
CGAACCACGCTCGCCCAGGGTAGCAATGGCGATCTCTACGCCGGGCACAATGGCAGCGTCTATAAGAAGACCGACGACGGCTGGTCGCACTATGACGGCGACGGCTGGCAGAATGTCGACAAACCGGCGCGGCCAGGCGCGGCGACGAATCCGCAGGTCGCGGACTATTCCAAACAGCTGGACGCCGCCCGCAGCCAATCCCAACGAGACGCCGCTGGCGCGCAAAGTAATCGGACGCGCCAGACCAGTTCGCGCGATATGTCCCAACTGAATCGCGACTACAGCGCGCGGCAACGCGGCAATCACCAGTTTCAACAGCGAAGCGCAGGCAACCGTCAACGCACGGGTGGGGGCATGGGCGGTGGTACGCGCGGCGGCGGGCGACGCCGCTGAGGTCGGTCGGGCTTCCGACGCAGCTATAGAGTCGCTCGCCGCAAGATCCAATTAATATGCCAACACGCACAATCTCCGTCCGCGGCGATCTCTACGGCGGTTTGACCGCCGCCATCATTGCGCTACCCCTTGGGCTCGCCTTCGGCGTGGCAGCCTTCGCGTCGCTCGGTCCCGATTACGCGGCAACCGGTGCGATGGTCGGATTGACCGGCTGCATAGTCACGGGATTCTTCGCCGCGTGGCTCGGCGGCACGCCGACACAGATCACCGGACCCACGGGACCGATGACCGTGGTCGTGACCGCATTCATTGCGAAGCTGGTGGCCACGCACGGCGTCGATCTGCCGCTGGTGCTTGCCTGTCTTGCGATCCTCGTGACGATCGGCGGCATCACCGAAGTCGTGCTCGGCGCAATCGGCGGCGGCCGCGTGGTGAAATTCATTCCCTATCCGGTCATCGCCGGCTTCATGAACGGCATCGCCATCATCATCTTCCTGGGACAACTCAAACCGGCGTTTGGCATCACGGGCGACTGGTCGCTCTCCGCTTTGGAGCACGCGGGGGCGCCGATGATCGTATGCGTCATCACCATCGGCGCGGTCATGGCAACGCGCCACTGGGCGCCAAAGTTACCCAGCACGCTCATCGGGCTGATTGTCGGAATCGCGAGCTACCAGTTGCTGGCTGTCTTCGGCACGGCGCCGGCGCACGCCTTGGCCAATCCACTGCTCATCGGTCCGATCCCCAATCCTTTCCACGACCTGGGCACCATGAAATCGCTGATGCCGGCGTTTCATCTGTCGAGCCTCGCGGTGCTGCCATGGTCGGATGTGATCGGCGCGATAACCTCCGGACTGGCACTGGGTCTGCTCGGTTCGATCGATTCACTGCTGACCTCGGTGGTGGCCGACTCGATGACCCAGAAGCGTCACGACTCGCGGCGGGAGCTATTCGGTCAAGGCGTGGGCAATATCATGAGCGGACTCGCTGGCGGACTGGCCGGTGCGGGCGCCACCGTGCGTACGCTCGTCAACATCAACGCGGGCGGACAAACGCGACGCTCCGGAATGTTCCATGCGCTGGCAATACTCGCCGTGGTGGCAGTGCTGGGCAATCTGGCGGCGTGGATTCCGCTGGCCGCACTGGCCGGCATTCTGTTCGTCACAGCGCTGGGCATGATCGACGACTACTCGCTGCGCCTGATGCGTCGGCGCCAGGTGCGCAACGAAATTGGCGTGATGCTGGCGGTGACAATACTCACGGTGGCGGTGGATCTCATCGTAGCCGTGGCGGTGGGCTGCGCCATTGCGGGACTGTTGTACGTCGTGCAGCAGGCGCGTCAACCCATCGTGTACCGGCGGCTGTTCGGCAACGAAGTGTTCTCACGCACGATGCGCAGCGAAGCCGATATCCGCCTGCTGCGGCAATACGGGCAGCGCGCACTGATTTATGAACTGCGCGGTTCCCTGTTCTTCGGCACCACAGACCAGTTCGCTTTGACAGTGGAGCGCGACCTCGACAGCGCCGATCATTTCGTATTCGACCTGTCGCGAGTGGACGATATCGATCTCTCGGGCGCACAGGTGCTCAAGAGCGTGATCACACGAATCCGGGAGCGCAACAAAACGCTGGTGGTCTCGGGGTTGCGCGAACTGGAACAGGCCACACCGTTCTCGGTGGAGGATCTGCTGGGCGACCTCGGCATTCTCGAATTCGTGGGAGCCGACCATCTGTTTGCGTCGCTTGACCGCGCACTCGAGGCGAACGAGGAATATGTGCTGAGCGAACACGGCCCGCCGGATCGCACCAACCATGCGCTCGCGCTGCGCGAATTCGATGCCTTCGCCGAGCTGACCGAACCAGAGCGCGCGCAGTTTGAGGGCGCCGCGAGCACACAGCACATCGATGCGGGGAAATTGCTCTACGATTTCGACGATCCAGTCGACAATCTCGTGCTCGTGCGCCGCGGCCGTCTGTCGTTGCTCAAACGCAGCGGCGGCGTGGAAAGCCGGCTCACACTGCTGGGACCCGGTTCAGTGCTGAGGCTGCGCGCGCTGTTGCGTCGCAGGGATCAACGCATTCCCGGCGCCGTACGGGCGGAAACCGATGCCATGCTGTATCTCATCCCGCGTGACTTTCTCGAACAATTGGCCCAACAACAGCCCGCATTGCTGTTGCATCTGCAGCGCGCGCTGTTGCACTTCAGCATGGAGCGCATCGATCTGCTGATGGGTGAGATCGTGATGCTGGAGCGGATCTGACGGCGCCACCGCAGCGCTGTCCCGCGGTGCTGGCCTGCACCTTGGGGTAGTTTCCAGCACGCAAATGGCAGTGCTACCATCCCTGCCTTCCCAATAGTGAGTTCCAACCGATGCGAATCATTGCAACGATGGCACTGGCCGGTCTCCTCGCATGCCAGTTTGTCCTCGGCAGCGCCGCCCGCGCAGACGTCGCCAATTACACGTTCCCCATCACAGACGCCGTGAAGGCCACGGTGCTGGGATCGCCACCCGCCGACATCCACCCGCTGGCCGTGGCCGGAGCCATCCCCGAGATCACCTACCACCTGCCGCCCATCGACAAGGTCGATCTGGAGAAGCGCTTTCCCAAACTGAACCGGCGCGGGCTGATGCATTTCGATTTCAGCCTTGCCTACCAGAAAGGCCCGGCCCCACTGATCGTTTCCATCGCTGGAACCGGCGCTGCGCACAACACCGGCAAGGCGCAACTCATCAAGCAGATCTTCCAGCGCGCGGGGTATCACGTGCTGTCGATCTCGTCGCCGTCGCGCGCCGACTTCATCATGATGGCGTCCACCTCCGACCACGTGGGGATGTCTCCCATTGACGCCAAGGACCTGTACAACGTGATGCAGCGCGCCATCGCCATGGTGAAGGCGAAGAAGAAGCTTCAGATCACGGACTATTACCTCACCGGGTACAGCCTTGGCGCCACTCAGGGCGCGTTCGTCGCCGCGCTGGATGCGCAGGAGAAGAAGATCGGGTTCAAGAAGATCGTACTGGTGAATCCGGCCGTCAATCTGTTCACGTCCGTATCGAATCTCACGAACATTGTTACGGTTCAGCAGATCCAGGAGGTTGTCGGTGGTAAGACGACCGCAGACGTCTTCGATCCGATCCTGCATCGCGTCGCCGATTACTATCGACGCAACCAGGGCGATTTCGACCTGTCGGGCGAGGGCCTCTACAAAGTAGCCACCGGCATCGACATGAACGATTTCGACTACCGCGCGCTCACGCGCGTGAGTTTCGGCCTGTCGACCGCCGATCTGGTGTTCGCCACTGACGTCATGAACCAATATGGCTATGTGGTGCCCGTCGGCGTCGGCGTTGCATCGACAGACAGGTACGCGCACGACTGGTTCAAACGTGCCATGGCCTGGAACTTCATCGACTATTTTCACCTCATGGTGATGCCGTACTGGCGCAAGCTGCATCCGGGCGCCACCGAAGAGGAAGCGATCCATGCATTCAGCCTGTATGCCGTGCAGGACTACCTGAAGAACGCGCCGAACGTCCACGTGATGGACAACGTGGACGACATCATCCTGGGACCGGGCGATATCGACTTCCTGCGCGCCACCTTTGGCGATCGCGCGCTGATCTACCCGTACGGAGGGCACTGTGGAAATATGAACTTCACCACCAACGTCAACGATATGGTTGCGTTGTTCGGCGGCGTCCTACGGAGTCAATCATGAAGCGCTGGCTTTACGTTGCACTGTTGGCCGTCGCGCTGTGTCCGCTCACCACCTTCGCCGAAGAAGACAATGCCGCTGGTGATCGGGTGAAAGATCCCGGCTTCTACGGCGAGCGCATTCCCCGCATCGACTTCATGGATGTCTACGATCCGTGGCAGGGACTCAACCGGGGCATTTATACCTTCAACGCGCAGCTCGACCGCTTCGTATTTCTGCCGGCCCTGCGTGTGTACGACATCATTCCAAAGCCTGCGCGCACTGGCATCCACAACTTCTTCGAGAACATCAACGAGGTACAGAACCTCACCAGCTCGCTGTTGCAGTTAAAGATGGGCAAGGCGGCGCGCACCACCGGCCGCTTCATCATCAACACGACAGTGGGCATCGGCGGGTTGTTCGACGTGGCCAGCAAGATGGGCATTAAGAAGGCGGATGAGGATTTCGGCCAGGTGCTCGGACACTGGGGCGTGCCGCAAGGCCCCTATTTCGTCATTCCGTTCCTGGGACCCAGCAACCTGCGCGACGCGTTCGGTAAGGTCGTCGACAATCAGATTGCTACTGCGGTGAACGTGTTCGAGATACCTGAAGAGGAAACCGAGAACCCATACGTCTTCACAGTATGGGCGTTGGATTCGCGCGAGGCGGTAAATTTCCGCTACGGCCAGCTGCAATCGCCGTTCGAATACGAGATGGTGCGCTTCGCGGTTTCTGAGGCACGACGCATCATGGTGGAATCCGACGAATCTGCTGACCGCGCAGCCGAGAATGCGGCGCGCCAGGAACGCTTCCAGAAGCGCGAAGACGCGGCGGAGGCCGCTGCCTACGCAGACGAACTCAAGGCGGAAGAAGCCAAACAGGCGCAGCAGAAGCAGAAATAGCGACGGGCAAAGGAGGCTCCATGAGGATTCCAAATACCATTCTCGGCGCGCTGCTGATGGTCGCGGCGTCAGCCGCGTCGGCGGCCGGACCGGATACGTCGTCCGGCTTCCTGACGGACTATTCGCTGTTGCGCCCTTCGGTGATGGGTCAGCTGGGGCAGTACGTCTACATCGCACCCGCCATTCAGCAGAGTATGGCCGCGTTGAATGCCGTGTTCGTGGAGGCTCCGTCGTTCTCGATTGCATCCGACTCAAAGGTGACGAGCCTTCAGCCCAACGATGTTGCTGTTGTCACCAATGCGCTGCATTCGATCCTGGTGGATCAGCTGGCGCCCGGCTACATCATGGCGGTGCGACCGGACGCGGGCGTCGTTACGCTGCGTGTCGCGCTCACTAACGTCCACCTGCAGAAGCCTCGACGGCGGCTGATGAGATTTACCCCCGCCGGCATCATCGTTCACAACATAAAAGATGCTGTTGAGAGCGTGATGCAGAAGATGGACCTCACCCAGGCCGTGATGCAGGCCGAACTGATCGACGACAACACCGGCCAGCTGCTGTTCGAGGTGTACGGCCAACTGGGCAGCGCCGACAACGCCAAACAGTTCACCTCCTGGGATCAGGTGGAAGCTGCATTCACCGCCGACGCCAAGCGCCTGAAGTGCAATCTCGACAACGCACACCAGCCGCCGGCGCAACAAACCAATTGCTGGCAGATTACGAGCTCATGATGCACGGGGCAGCCCGCACCCGTCGCGCTGCCCTGCTATCGCTGCTTCTCGGCTGCGTCGGCGCACCCGCACAGGCCAACCAGTGCCCTCATGAACCGTTGACCGACCGCCCCACCATCGGGCTGGTGCTGGGTGGCGGCGGCGCGCGCGGCGCGGCCCATATCGGTGTGATTCGCGTGCTGGAAGAGCTGCGCATTCCGGTGGATTACGTGGGCGGCACCAGCATGGGCTCGTTAGTGGGCGGCCTGTACGCCGCCGGAATGAACGCCGATCAGCTTCAGGCCACTGTGTCGGATATCAATTTCGGCAAGCTGTTCAAAGACTCCACCGACCGCGAAGACAAACCCTTCCGCCGCAAGCGCGACGACGACCTGGCGCTTTACGGTCCGAAACTCGGCATCGGCCCGAATTCGCAGTTGCTGCCGGCGGGAGCGCTCCATGGCCAGAAAATTCTCTTTCTGTTCGAAACGCTGACCTCGCAGCGCGTGCAGACAACGGATTTCGACGCGCTGCCAATCCCCTACCGCGCGGTTGCAACCGACGTGGTGACAGGCAAGCCGATGGTACTGGGTGACGGCAATCTCGCGCTGGCCATGCGCGCCAGCATGTCGGTGCCCGGAGCTTTCGATCCCGTGCCGCTGGGTGATGCCTTGCTGGTAGACGGTGGCATCGCCAACAACGTGCCCATCGACGTCGTGCGCGCCATGGGCGCCGATATCGTCATCGCCGTCAATGTCGGCACGCCGCTGTCCACGCGCGACGAGCTCAAGACCGTATTCGACATCACGGGACAGCTCTCAGGGCTGCTGGTGGTGCGCAACACCGAGGTGCAGCTCGCCACGCTCACCGATCAGGACGTGCTGATTTCGCCGCCACTTGGCAGCGAAATTACCTCCGCCAGCTTCGATCTGGCGGCGAAAGCAATTCCCATCGGCTATACGGCCGCCATGGCTCAGAAGGACAAACTGGTGCGCCTGTCCATCTCCGAAGCGGCTTACGCGGCGTATCGTCAACACATCGACACCTGCTTCAGTGCCCCGCCGCCGATTCAGTTCGTGCGGCTCGACAACAAATCACGGTTCGACGACTCCGTTATCCAGGAGCGCCTGGACGTCAAGTTGAATGAGCCCCTGGATGTCACGCGACTGCAACGTAGCATCGATCAGATCTACGCGCTGGGGTTCATCGACCTGGCCCGCTACGAGATCGTCGAGGAGAACGGTGTGACCGGCGTGCTGATCGACGTGACGGAAGACGCGCGGGGCACCCAGTTCATCGAATGGGGAGGCGATGTTTTCGGCAGCTCCGACGGCAGCTCACTCAATCTGCGGATTGGCTATCTCAACACCGCACTCGACAAATTCGGTTCCGAGTTTCGCGTGCTGGGCCAGGTGGGCGAAACGCCGGCGCTGAGTGTGGAACTGTACAAAGCAGTTGATCCGCCGCTGCGGCTGATCATGAGGCCACGTGTGTGGGTGAGCCGCCTGCATCTGGACACCTACGACGATGACGGCGATCAGACCGGTCGATATCGCATCGATGAGTGGGGCGGTGAATTCGCCCTGGTGCGAGAGTTCGGCCGATCCGCAGCGCTCGCCGCGGGCGTGCGGCGATACGGAGGCGAGGCCGATCTGGAAGTAGGCGACCCCACCTTGAACAGCGGCAGCTTCGATGGGGCCGAATACATCGTGAACTTCCAGCACGACCGCCTCGACAGCCGCTACTTCCCGTCAAAGGGTAGCTCGCTGGTCGTCACCTATCTCAACTCGCAACAGACGCTGGGCGCGGACGCCCATTTTTCGCAGATTCTATCGAATGCCTTCACTACACGAACCTATGGTGATCACACCTGGATTGGCGGCGTGCGCTACAACACCACGCTCGACAGCGACGCGCCCGTGTATGCCCTATTTCGTATGGGCGGGTTGTTCAACCTGACCGGCCTGAAAGATAACCAGTTGACCGGGCAGCATTCGGGGGAGGTGTTGCTGAGCTACCGATACCGCATGGGCGGCGCCGGATTTTTCCCGGCCTACGTCGGCGTAGCGGCCGAGTATGGCAACGCAACCCAGCATCCCCAGGATGTATTCGACGACGGCATCTTCAACGGCAGCATTTACTTTGGCTATCAATCACCCGTCGGCCCGCTGTATTGGGGGATGGGCTTTGCCGAAGATGACAACCAGTCCTACTTCCTGCGCCTGGGCAACATCTTTGGCGTCACCCGCGTCGGACGTTGAGATCGCGTCACCATGACCTACCATAAACCGCGTGCGGTGCGCGCCCTCGTACTGTTGAGCTATTGCGCTCTGCTGTACTCCTGCGCGTTGACCGACAAGCTGTTCCACAACCCGGCCGCTGAACAACGTGCAACTGCACTGCTGCAACTGCAACTCAATGTCATGCGCTTCGCCGACGAATACACCGGCCGGATCAGTGAATCGCTGCGCGAGTTTCAGAACGCAACAACGAACGCGAACGATCGACTGGCCGCGCAGAACTGGAAGGTCAGCCAGGTCACTGCCGCGTACACCATCGCCACCGGACCCGATCCCCAGGTGAATGCCGTCGATATGGTGGTGTTCGCAACCCTGAGCCGGATGGTGATCGACGACACCTGGGTGACGGCACGGTTTGGCACACGCGTTGCGGACCTGCGCGCGGCACATGCCGAGTTGGAGCAGAGTGCCTGGGTGGCGACACAACGCATCCTGACCCCGGAGCAACTGGCGGAACTGCGTCGGCTCATCGATGAGTGGCGCAGCAAAAACAGGCGGGTGCTGGCCGTGGCTTATATTCATTTCGACGCCTTTGCAGAGTCGTTGGGGCGTCCGGCGCCGGGCAAGCCGGTAACGCCTGGCAGCTTGTTCTCGTTTCTGGGTCTCGATCCCCTGAGCACGCTGGATCCTGCCGTGCGGGAACTCACGCAGGCGCGGCAACTGGCCGAACGCGCGCTGTATTTTGCCGAGCGCACGCCGAACCTGATCGATATGCAGGTGGAACGTTCGACGCTTCAGATGACTGTCATGCCGGAGACTGTGAAGTTGTTAGCCGACATCAACAGTGCGACGCTGGCCGCCCAGCAAGCGGGTACGCTGGCCGCTAATCTGCCCGATCTGCTGGCGCAGGAGCGCACCGCCGCCGTCAATCAACTGGCCAGCCTGGTCGATGCACGCGAGGGACAGCTGAAGGCGCTGCTCATCGAGTTGCGCTCGACACTCGAGGCTGGCACGGTCACCTCTGATTCCTTGAAAGCGACCGTCGCCTCATTTGATGCGCTCATGCAGCGGTTCGACAAACCGAAGGATCCCGCCTCATCTGGACGCCCGTTCGATATCACCGAATATACGGCCACGGCGCGTGCGCTCGGCGAGACCGCACACGAGCTCGATGTGTTGTTCGGACAGATCGACAGCGATATGCCGGCGCTCACCGCTGCGTCAGACCAAGCCAGCGACCACCTGCGCGCGCTGGTCGATCAAGCGTTCTGGCGCATGGTGCAGTTGGCCCTCGTGCTCGTGGCCGCCAGCCTGCTCGGCGCGCTGGCCTATCGCGCCATCACACGACGCAGCCCATGACGGGATTGCCGTCATCGAACTCACAGGAGCTACACCATGCCACGTATCAATCGAGCCACCGCACTGACAGCGCTGCTGGTACTCTGCGGCCAGGGACACACGGGCACCACCGACGCAGGCACGCTCGATCAGGCAACCGCCGATCGTGTAGCCAGCAAGCCGGTCTACTCACCGTACGCGGATCGTAACTTCCCGAACCGGCCACTGTTCGGCGACACGCATCTGCACACTGCCATCTCCGTCGACGCCGGCGCGTTCGGCGCACGACTCGAACCCGAAGACGCCTATCGTCTGGCCAAGGGCGAACAGTTAATGGCCTCCAGCGGCCAACCGGTGAAGCTCTCACGCCCCCTCGACTTCCTCGTTGTCACCGACCACTCCGATGCGATGGGACTGTTCCCCATGATTTTCAATGGCGACCCGGTGGTGATGGCGACGGAGAAGGGCCGGAAGTGGAATCAAATGATCCGCGCCGGCAAAGGCGCTGCGGCCGCCGTGGACATCATCCAATCCTTCGGTGCCGGAACGATCCCGCCGGAGATCATCCCGGTCCCCGGAACGGCTACCTATGAATCCGTATGGCGCCACATCATCAAGGCCGCCGAAGAGGCTAACGATCCCGGGCGATTCACCGCGTTCATCGGTTTCGAATGGACCTCCAATACGGGCGGCAACAATCTGCACCGCAACGTGATCTTCCGTGACGGTGCGTCCAAGGCCAGCAGTGTCGAGCCCTATACCACGCAGCAGCCGCTCGGCAGCGACAATCCCGTGGATCTGTGGAAGTGGATGACGGCGTATGAGGCGAAGACCGGCGGTAACGTGCTGGCGATTGCGCACAACGGCAACCTG
>JAQBCT010000098.1:0-8048 GCA_032124855.1 Gammaproteobacteria bacterium | reverse complement strand
ATGCATATCACCGTGAGCGGGCTGGCCCGGGTCGCGCGTCGTCAAGACCTGATACTGCGCCGGCGTCAGTTCCGGTAGCCGTTGCAGGAATGCGACCATCGCCCAGATCCGCTTGTCATCGTGCGTCGGACCCCACGCCGGCATGCCCGATGCCTTGATGCCGTGCTTGATGATCCAGAACTGGCGCCGAGCCGAAGTCGTGCCATTGCCCGTAGGTTCGTGTCTGTGATCGCCATCTGGCGCGGCAAGATTTGGCGGTGCCGGATTAAGACCCACGCTCAGATCGGTCTCCGTTCGACCAGGCGTGAGGTGACATTGGGCGCACATCTCGTTGTAGTCGGGGCCGCCGGCGAGCAGCAAGTCGGGATCATCGAGTGGCGGCACGGAAATCGGGGCCGCGGCGCGAGCGATCGAACGCTCGCGCAACGTCTCGAGCAGCCAGTGAATCAGCCTGGTATGCGTATCGTCCGCGCCGACGGGATATACCCCGGAGTAGACGAACGCGCCGACCACCAATGCACCAGCCGCGACAATCAGCAGCAACGACTTTGGGAAGCTCATGACTGCATCCATGTCGGTGTTGTGGTGTGGACTTCATCTGACGCGGGGACTGTGCTCATTCGTCGTGCGCGTGGTGGTCGTGCTCGGCACCTTGATCCGCGTCCTGGTGATCTGCAGCGGCGTGGCATTTTTTGTTCAGCGCCTGCGTCACTGGGTCATCGCTCTGCTTCTGCGAGGTATCACCCGATTCGAGTGCCGCACAGTCTGGCGCCGCACTCGACGCGTCATGCTCCTTGGGATCGTGCGCGAGCACCACCGCGCTGTGTAGCGCGATGCCCAACACGCCGATGGTGATTACGCCGTAACGATTAGTGCTCATGTTGAACTCCTGTCATCTCTGCGGGTTGGGGGTCGCGGGTCGACCCCGTTGAATGCTTCGAACTCAAAGGGATCGATCCGTTCTGATTCCGGCGCGGTGGCGCGCCGAAATTTTCATCCGTGCTGATGCGCTGCGCGACCGTGCCCTGCGGATTGTCATACCAGCCCGGATCGGCGAAATCGCCCCGCGCCAGCGCATCGCGTACCTTCACAACAGTGAACATGCCGCCCATCTCCAGCGCTCCAAATGGTCCTGCGCCCGTCATCATCGGCAACGTGTTGGGTGGGCCATCGAGCATGCCCATCTCGATGTGACCTGAGTGTTCGGCCATCCCGTTCTGTCCCATCGCCACATAACTCGGCAGCACGTTCTGAATTTGCTGCGCAACGCCCGACTGATCCACGCCCAGCGTGTTCGGAATGCCGTGACCCATCGCGTTCATCGTGTGGTGCGACATGTGGCAGTGAAACGCCCAGTCACCTGGTACGGCGACGAACTCGATATCCCGCGTTTGCCCCACGCCAACAATTTCAGTCGCTTCCGGGCGCCAGATTGCCCGCGGCCAGCGCCCGCCATCCGAACCGGTCACCTCGTACTGCACGCCGTGCAGATGGATGGGGTGATTCCACATCGACAAATTGCCCACCCGAATTCGTACGCGCTCGCCCGAGCGCGCAACGATGGGATCGATCGCCGGGAATACCTTCGAGTTGAACGTCCACAGATCGAAATCCTGCATGATTGAGGGATCGGGTCTGTAGGTGCCCGGGTGCAACGCCCAATTGTGCAACAGCAGACAATAGTCCCGGTCCACCGGCACTTCCGCCGCCTCTTTGGGATGTATGACGAACATCCCCATCATGCCCACTGCCAATTGCACCATCTCATCGGCATGGGGGTGGTACATATGCGTTCCGTGCTGTTTGAGTGTGAATTCGTAGGCGTACGTTTCACCCGGTCGAATATGGGGCTGCGACAACCCGCCCACGCCATCCATCCCGCTCGGTAAAATGATGCCGTGCCAATGCACAGTGGTGTGTTCCCTCAGCCGATTCGTGACGAAAATCCGCACACGATCGCCTTCGACCGCTTCGATGGTGGGCCCCGGCGTCGTGCCGTTGTATCCCCAACACTTCGCCGTGCTGCCGGGCGCAAATTCGTGTTCGATCTCTTCGGCAACGAGGTGAAATTCCTTCACGCCGTTGTTCATCCGATAGGGCAACGTCCAGCCATTCAACGTATGAACTGGCGCGTATGATCGCGCCCCGCGCGGCGGTTGCGGTGGCGCCTCGGAGTTTTGCATCGTGTGTCCGGCGTGGTCTTGCGCCTGCGCCCTGGAGGTCATCCCAGCGGCAATCGCTCCGCCCAGAAGCCCAACAATGTTTCTACGTGACGTCATCGAGAGTCCTCAATGGTGAAGTGAATCTGGCGGTGGCTCGATCGGCTGCGCGTCGATGCCATGCGCCATCCCGGGGTCCTGGGTGGCCATTGGGTGAGCAGCGTGCCCGCCCACCGAATGCCCGTCATGCGCGTCACGCGGGACGGACGATCCGGCCTTCGGTAGCAAAATTGGCGAGACCTGATCGGCGCCGATGCGCGCATCGCTCGGCAGAGCTGCACCCACGAGCCGTCCGAGTTCCACACGCGCCAGCCAGTAGTCACGCAACGCCTCCATATGGAGTTGGTATGCGTCGTATTCCTGCTGTCTCGCCACCAGCAGTTCGAACTGCCCCACGATCATGTAGTTCTGCAGCTCCACGGTTCGCGCCACCACCGCCTGGCGCTGCGGAATGAGTTCCAGCTGCGATCGAGCGGCGCGTTCACGCGCGGCCAGCATGCGGTCGTACGCCTGTGTGACGTCGTTGGTGATGTCGATATCCAGCGCGGCCAGCTCCGCGTGCGCTTGTTCCACCAATGCATCAGCACGGACGAGTGAGCCCTGCCCTTGATCAAACAGTGGTAACTGCAGTGACACCGTGGGACCAACCAGATGAGACCCGTCCGTCTCGCGTTCGCGAACTACGCCCACGTCGACGACACCCAGCCAGCGCGCGCTTCTGGCGAGCTTCCGAACGTCGGTTGCCACCGCGACCTCGCGCTGTTTCGCGCTACGGTCCAGTCGGCTCTCCAGCGCAAGCGTGCGCAATTGCTCAACCGGGATCTCGTCAACCACGGGATATCGCAGTGCCGCATCAACGCGCCACTCGAACGCGCCGGCATCCAGCCCCATCAGACGATTGAGCGACGTACGGGCCGCCTTGGCGTCGGCAGATGCCGCGTCCAGCGCCAGTTGCGCTTCTGTTGCCGCCGCCTGTTCAAGCCGCCAGTCGCGCTCGTTCAAGTTACCGGCGCCGTAGAAGCGTTGTGCCAGGTCACTGGCGGCGCCCGCCGCGACACCGATGGCCGCGCGCGTTTGCACAATCTGCTGGGCCCCAACTGTCGCGTAGTAGGCCGCCGCGACGTCGGCCGCAAGATTCTGCAGGCGTGCGCCAACTAACAGCTTGGTGCGATCCAGACCACCCTTGGCGATACGGTTGCGCGCACCCCAGAACAACACATCAGTGAAGTTCTGCACCAGACCAAAAGTAATTTGCGATTGCTCCGATGAACGGCTCGAGCTCAACGCTTCCAATGAAAGCGTGGGGTTGCTCAGTCGACTGGCCTGCAGAACATCTGACTGTGCAAAACCGAGCGTGGCAAATTCCAAGCGCAGCGCTGGATTGCGCAGCAACGCAACGCTGGTCGCGCTATCCAACGTCAGTGGCGCCGCGAGCAACGCTTCGATATGCACCTGTACGTCGACTGCTGCTGAATCATGCGCGGGTAGCTTCAGGCCGCGTTCCGACACGGACGTCGCAACGTCCGAGAGACCACGATCCGGCGGCACGGCCGCGCAGCCACCCAACACGATCCACGATGCCAGCGACGGCAATAGCCAGTGTCGAACACCCATGGTTGAACCTCCAAAACCGATCGACCGGCGCACGGACGGCGCCGCTACTCAATGTCGGGTTTCAGAGGCTCGCAGGAGGTCGAAGCGGAGGGGACGCGTGGGAAGGTAAGCGATACGCCAGGGATGCACCAGGCAACGCCGAATCAATATCCGCGAATTTGATAATCGCAGAGGCATCGAAGAAAGCCAGCGGCACGGTGTGGACGCAGTGCGCCATGCAGGCGCCAGGACAGTCACAATCACATGCCGCGGGCGTGCCCGTCGCAGCATCTATCGCATGCGCCCCATAATGAGCGTGCGCATCACCAGCCGTCTGCGTCGCGGTAACGATTTCAGCGTGCGCGCATACCATCGGCACGACGCCCGCGACCGCTTGGAACGCGAGCGTGCAGACCAGAACGGCACGGATGAAGTCTTGCACGCGCATGAGCGCGATGGTGGCAGAACCAAACGGCTTCCTCAAGCGATCCTGTTCGCGCGTCGAGTTGTAGCGCTTGACCTATACGCCGCTCACACGTTTTAGCTTTGCTTCCGGGCGCCGACGCGGCGTTGACTACATAGATTCACACCGGAGAAATTCATGCGTAATTTGAAGACTGCAGTTGCTGCAACCATGCTCGTCTGGCTGCTATCCGTAACCGCGTTCGAATCGACGGCCGCGTCGACGGCGGCGCCCAATGAAATGACTGATATGCAACAGACAATGGAACAGATCGAGTCAACCAAGGATCCCGAGAAGCGCGCCGAACTTTTGGAAAAACACCTCGACCAGATGCACGCCATGATGTCGAAGATGCACACGCAAATGGGCGAGATGATGAATCAGATGGAACAACAGCGTAAGCAAACCAAACGCATGCCTGGGCGCAGCCACTGAGGGTCGCGACGCAGTATCGACGTAAAGCGCTGCGTCAGATGCGCGTCCCGCGCAATCGCAGCGCATTGCCGATCACTGAAATCGAGCTGGCGCTCATCGCGAACGCGGCAAACATGGGACTCAGCAGCAAACCCAGCGCCGGGTAGAGCACACCGGCAGCGATGGGTACGCCGGCGGCGTTGTACACGAACGCGAAGAAGAGATTCTGCCTGATGTTGCGCATCGTCGCCCGGCTCAACTGGCGCGCCCGGGCGATGCCGCGCAGATCACCTTTCACCAGGGTGACACTGGCGCTCTCCATGGCGACGTCCGTACCGGTGCCCATCGCGATGCCTACATTCGCCCTGGCCAACGCCGGCGCGTCGTTAATGCCATCACCCGCCATCGCAACCACATGACCTTCCTCTTGCAGCCGCGCGACCGCCTGAACTTTATCCTCGGGCAATACTTCGGCGACAACGTCGCCGATCCCCAACTCACGCGCCACGGCGCGCGCCGTCCGTTCGCTGTCACCCGTCAACATCACGATGCGAATGCCATCGTCGTGCAGCAGCCGCACCGCTTCGCGGCTGCTTTCCTTGATGGGGTCTGCTACCGCGACGTAACCCGCGAGCGCACCGTCGAGTGCGATGAACATCACGGTCTGGCCCTCGCTGCGCAGCGCATCGACGCGCGCCGTGATGCTTTGCGTATCGATCGCGAGCAGTTCCATCATGGCGGCGTTACCCAGCGCCACGCGCCGCTTGTTCACCGTGCCTTGAACACCCTTTCCGGTTGTCGATTCGAAATCTGTTACGTCGACCAGCTCGAGGTTTCGGTCCGTCGCGCCTTGCACGATCGCGGCGGCCAGCGGATGTTCGCTGCCGCGCTCCAGCGTTGCAGCCAGGCTCAGCAACTGGTTCTGATCGATTGCCTCGTTCGTGCTGACGATGTCCACGAGCTTCGGGCGCCCTTCAGTGAGCGTTCCCGTCTTGTCGACCACCAGCGTGTCCACCGTCCGCAACACTTCAATCGCTTCGGCATTCCGGAACAGTACGCCCATGAGCGCGCCGCGCCCGGTGGCCACCATGATCGACATCGGCGTGGCCAGTCCCAGCGCGCACGGGCAGGCGATGATGAGCACAGCCACGGCATTGATCAGTGCATAGGCGAATCGCGGCTCTGGCCCCAGCGTCGACCACACGACGAACGTTGCAACCGCAATGAGCAATACGACGGGAACAAAATAGCCGGCAACGGTATCGGCCAGCTTCTGGATCGGTGCGCGGCTGCGTTGCGCCTCGGCGACCATGGCAACGATCCTGGACAGTAACGTCTCGGCGCCGACTTTCTCGGCGCGAATCACCAGTCCACCAGTGCCATTGATGGTGGCACCGACCACACGATCGGCGGGTCCTTTAGCAACGGGGATGGGTTCCCCCGTCACCATCGACTCATCGACCGCGCTCGAGCCCTCAACGACGCTACCGTCGACAGGAATCTTCTCCCCGGGTCGCACCCGCAGTGTGTCGCCAACCTGTACCTGGTCGAGTGGCACATCGATTTCGCTGCCATCTGGGTTGATGCGCCGCGCAGACTTCGCGGCCAGCCCGAGCAGTTGGCGGATCGCTGCACCCGTCGCGCTTCTCGCGCGAAGCTCGAGCACCTGACCCAGCAGAATCAGCGTCACGATCACAGCAGCAGCTTCGAAGTAGACGGCTACGCCACCGTGCGCGGCGCGGAAGGAAGCCGGAAACAGACCGGGAGCCAGTGTGGCAATCAATGAGTAGCCATAGGCTACGCTGACACCCAGGCCGATCAGCGTGAACATATTCAGGTGCATGCCGCGCAGCGATTGAATCGCGCGCACGTAAAACACCCAGCCACCCCAAACGCAGACGGGCGTGGCAAGCGCCAGCTCAACCCACGTTCGCACGTTCGCCGAGAACAGCGCCGAAACAGGCGCGCCGGGCAGCAGGTCGCCCATCACGATGGCAACCAGCGGCACGGTGAAGGCTGCGGAAATCCAGAACCGACGCGTCATATCGGTGAGTTCGGGGTCATCTCCGTGCGCGAGGCTTGGCATCATGGGTTCGAGCGCCATGCCACACAGCGGGCAACTGCCCGGTCCCTCCTGCACGATCTCGGGATGCATGGGGCACGTATATGAGGTACCGGCCGGCAGCGACTCGGCCGAGGCCGTCTTGTTCAGATATTTCTGCGGATCGTCGATGAACTTCGTGCGGCAACTTGCGCTGCAGAATCCATAATCGACGCCGCTGAATTCGAACCGATGGACAGACTCGGGCCCAACTGTCATTCCACACACAGGGTCCAACCCAGTAGCACTCGCTGCGGCGTTCAATGAACTACCCCTTCCGTCTCAGTTCGTGTCAGGTTACTACCTAGATGCGGCACACAGGTCAATCAGGCGTCACAATGCCCATGTACCGACGAGCTGCGCGACCGCCCGAGTTCCAGGTCGCAGCTACCGCACTACTTCTCCACTTTGTCTGGGAAGTCTGGCAGATGCCCTGGTATGCCGGAATGGCGGCGCAATCGCATCTGGCGGGGTTGATCATTTGTGGGAAGGCTTCGTTGGGAGACGCCATGATCGCAACGATCGCTTACGTTGGCGTGTCACTCACTTTCAAGAATCGATTCTGGGTGGCCCGCGACGGCATCGGTCGCCGACTCACATTTATCGGCATCGGGCTGGCAATCACCACGTTGCTCGAATGGCTGGCAACATCCGTTCTTGATCGATGGCAGTACGGCGCCGATATGTGGGTCGTACCAGTCGTCGGGATTGGCTTGGCTCCCGCGCTGCAGTGGGTGATCGTTCCCACCGTACAGTTGCTCCTGTTGCGGCACATCTGGGCGTACCGACGCGCTTGACTTCATGCGCGTCCTCGATTCGTCGGCGCGCGTCACGACCGGGTTGGGATCATCGCGCGAGCCAACCATCTTCCGGCAGCCTCTCATCAAAACTGCGCACCGCGCCGGGGTCTGGATCCGCCGCATGTCCATCCCTGTCAGCGCAGCGCACGCGCGACATCAAATGACGGATGACACTAGGCCAAACGCGCTTCTTGTCGTCGGCCCGCCGCAGATACCACGTTCTCGCGTGACTCCCGACGAAAGCCACCGCTCTGCCAGCTCAAGCTGGGCCGCTCTGATTTGCGCCATCGGATGAGCGGTGGTGGCAATTGTTGAGCTTCATGTTCCGCATTGAACCCAGCCGACCTTCAGAGTCGGCGTCCACGCGTTCGATCAGCGGGCAGAACTCGCCGTTGCGAGGCGCCGGATGCTTCATCTGAGCCCAGCTATCCAAGGCTCGCGTCATTCGTCGCTCTAGT
>JAQBCT010000097.1:0-2685 GCA_032124855.1 Gammaproteobacteria bacterium | reverse complement strand
AGATAGACAACGGTCTTGCCGCCGAATCCGCCACCGATCTCGGAAGCGGTGACGCGCAACTGCGAGACTTCCATGCCAAGCAACTTGGCGCAGAAAGCGCGCACGATGAATTGCCCCTGGGTGGTGCACCACAGTTCCGCCTGGCCGTCCTCCGATACGCTCGCCAGGCAGGCGTGCGGCTCGATATATCCCTGGTGCACCGGTTTGGTGGTGAATTCGCGTTCAACGATGACGTCGGCCTTGGCGAATCCTGCTTTCAGATCCCCGAAGCCGAACTCAACCCGTTTGGCGATGTTGGATGGTTTTTTGGGCGTCGGATCAACGCCGATGGTGTACATGTCATCGTGCAGCAACGGCGCATCTGGCTGCATCGCTTTTTCTACATCAATGACGTGCGGCAGCACTTCGTACTGAACGTCGATCAGCGACAAGGCATGTGCTGCCACGGCGTCACTTACCGCTGCCACTGCAGCCACGGCGTGGCCTTCGTAAAGCGCTTTCTCGCGCGCCATCACATTGCGCGTCATGTCCTTGAAGTTCACCATCATTTCGCCCGCCGGAATGAACTCCGAGGGCAAGTCACACAGGTCGGCCGAGGTGATCACCGCCTTCACGCCTTTGAGAGCCTGCGCTTTGGAGACATCGATGGATTTGATGCGCGCATGCGCGTGCGGGCTGCGCAGCACCCTGCCGATCAGCATGTTGGGCACATGCATGTCGGCGCCAAACTTGGCGCGTCCGGTAACCTTGTCGACGCCGTCCGGGCGCAACGGGCGCGTTCCGACGATTTTCAGTTCGCGTGCAACCAGATCGGGACTAGTCATGTCGTTCATCGCGGTATTCCTTTCAAGAATTCTTTCGCTTCAGGCACTTTCCGTCACTACGCTTTTTACGGCTGCGCCGCTCTAGGTTGCTGCGCTTCTCATCGTCTCTGCAGTATCGAGCACGGCGCGCACGATTTTGTCGTAACCCGTACAGCGGCACAGGTTACCGGCCAGCCAGTACCTTACTTCGGTCTCGGTGGGTTCCGGATTTTTCTCCAGTAGCGCTTTCGCCGCCACCAGAATGCCCGGTGTGCAGATGCCGCACTGCAGTGCGGCGTGCTCCAGGAATTTCTGCTGCAGCGGATGCAGCGTATCGCCGCTGGCCATGCCTTCGATGGTTTCCACCCGGCGGCCTTCGGCTTCCACGCCGAGCACCAGGCAGGCGCATACCAGGCGGCCGTCCAGCATGACGCTGCACGCACCGCAGTCGCCCGAGGAGCAGCCTTCCTTGCTGCCGGTCAAATACAGTTCGTCGCGCAGTACGTCGAGCAGAGTTTGCTCAGTGGCGCACAGAAACTCCACTTCGTCCCCGTTCACGGTTGTCGTTACGTGTCGCTTGGTCATTGTTAGTCTCGGACTCCTATTTCTTTGAGGTGGCACGTTCGTAGGCGATCGCGGCCGCTCGCCGCGCGAGTACGCCTGCCACCTTGACGCGGTAGGTAATGGTGCCGCGCTTGTCGTCAATGGGATTGCACGCGGCGCTTGCCGCAGCGGCCAGTGCCTTGAGGGCGGCATCGTCGACACGGGTGCCGATCAAGGCCTTCGCGGCGTTGGCTACGAGCAGCGGTGTCGGCGCGACGGCGCCCAGCGCGACGCGCGCGTGCGTGCAAATACCTTGTGCGTCGAGCGCCAGCGATACGCCGACACCGACGACGGCAATATCCATTTCGGTACGCGGAATGAAACGTAGATAGGCGTCGCCCGCTCTGGCCGGGGGGGTGGGGAGCCTGAACCCAAGGACAAACTCGCCGCGTGCAAGGGAGTTTTTGCCGGGGCCGGTGATAATTTTCTCGACCGGAACCTCGCGCTGGCCACTTACTCCGACCACTTCGCAGATCGCGCCGGCAGCGATGAGCGCTGGCACGGAGTCGGCGGCAGGGGACGAATTGCAAAGATTGCCACCAAGGGTGGCGCGGCCCTGGATCTGCGTCGAACCGATCAGCTGCAAGGCTTCCACCACGCCGGGCCAGGCGGCAGCGAAGGCTGCATGCTCGCCGATCTCGGCACACGATGTGGCGGCGCCGACTCTCCAGCCTTTTGCGTCATTTTCGATGCCGCGCAGACGCGGCACGTTCTTCAGGTCGACCACAAGGCGCGGCGCGACCATGCCGGCGCGCAGCTTTACCAGTAAATCCGTGCCGCCCGCGAGTACGTGGGCGCCATCCCTGGAACGCAGCCCGGCCGCGTCCTTTGCGCTAGTCGGTGTTTGGTAGTCCATATGTAAAGCGCTCCCCTCTCGATGTGTTTTCTATTCTAGTGCGTTCCGATCTTCTTACCGGTATCAGCGCCAGATCAAAATCGCTTGAACGGAGTTTACCCGAATCGGGCAAAGATTCCGGCCGCGTGTACGCGCTCGCGTCAAGCCTGGAAATGTAGTGCAGCTTCCCGAATGGCACTTACTTAGCGATCGAGGTAGGTTGGGCTGAGTGGAATGAAGCCCAACACGCCAATGCTCGCCACAATCACCCGCCTCATTGCCCGTTCGCCGGCTCCGATCCGCGGTTACCAATGTCCGATCAATTCCGGTCCGATCAATTCCGGTCCGATCAATCCCGGCGCGCAGGGTTGTGCGAATTTGTTGGGCTTCACATAGTGCGTTCAGCCCAACCTACCAACCCGCGTAGGGCGCAATAAGCGCAGC
>JAQBCT010000096.1:0-8206 GCA_032124855.1 Gammaproteobacteria bacterium | reverse complement strand
GGCAGCAGGCCGATCCCCATGCCTTCGACGATGGCGTGGTATGCCATGTCGACATCATTGACGATGAAACTGCGCGGACCCGACCAGGGGGGCACGTCGATGTGACTAGGCGATGTGATTTCAACGTATGGATACGCTGCGAGCGCCCCGATCGTGGTGGGGCGTCCGGCCTGCGCCAGATAGGATGCCGCCGCGCAAAGGATCGTGGGCAGCTGAGCCAGTTCGCGGGACACCAGGCGTTCTTCGTGCGCCCGCTCGAGCAGAATCGATACGTCGAAGGCATCGCGCGATATGCCGGGCAGCGATTCGGACAACGTCAGATCGATGAACACCTCGGGAAAGCTCTGCTGAAAGCCGCGGAAAATGCGAGCCAGCGCACCGCGGCCGAAGAACGTCTGGGCCAGCACGCGAATGCGTCCCTGCGGTACGTTCTCCAACGCGCGGATCTGCATTTCGGTCTCGTCCAGCGCCTCGAGAATTTGACGGCAGCGGTCGTAGTAGAGCTGCCCGGCCTCGGTTGCCATGACCGAACGCGTGGTCCGGTGCAACAAACGCGTTCCCAACCGTTCCTCGAGCTGGCTGATCTGTTTGCTGACCGCCGATGGTGTGAAGCCAAGCGTTGATGCGGCCTGCGTGAAACTCTTGTGGTCGACAACCGCGAGGAATACGTGAAGTGGATCAATGCGTGACATCTGGCTGAGTCGCGGGCGCTGCTGAGTGTCTCTACAATACGCGGCTTTTCCGAACAGCGGACAGACCATGTACAAGGTGCGAACCTTCAATCAGATAGCGCTCAGAGGGCTGGAACGGTTTCCTCGGGACCATTTCGAAGTGGGCACCGAAATGGCCGATCCGCACGCAATCCTGCTGCGCAGTCATGTGCTCACCGCGGAACAGTTGACCCCGAGTCTGCGCGCCGTGGCGCGCGCCGGCGCCGGCACCAACAACATTCCTGTGGAGCTGTGCACGCAGCGCGGCGTCGTGGTGTTCAACACGCCGGGTGCGAATGCCAATTCGGTGAAGGAACTCGTGCTCGCGGCCTTGCTGCTCTCGGCACGGGATGTCCATGGCGGCTTGAACTACGTCGCCGGCGTGCGCGACGTCACGGACAAGGCCGAACTCAACCGCCGCGTCGAGGCAGACAAGAAGCGCTTTCAGGGCGAAGAGCTGTACGGCAAGACACTCGGTGTCGTGGGACTCGGCGCGATCGGTTCGCTGGTGGCTGAGGTGGGTTTGCGATTGGGCATGAAAGTGCTCGGTTACGACCCCGCGATCTCTGTGGATGCAGCGTGGCGCCTGCCCAGCGATGTGCAACGCATGGAAAATTTGCCGACGCTGTTTGCACGTTCAGATTACGTCACGTTGCACGTTCCGCTGTTCGAAGAAACACGCAGTCTGATCAACGAGGAATCGCTGAAAGCATTCCGGCCGGCCACCGTGTTGCTGAATTTCGCGCGCCAGGAAGTGGTGGATGAGGCCGCGTTGGCCAGGGCATTGCAGGACGGACGGCTGGCTCGCTATTTCTCGGACTTCCCTTCGACCACGCTGGGGCAGCTGGACAACGTTTATGCCACCCCGCATCTCGGTGCCAGCACGGCGGAGGCGGAGGAGAACTGCGCGGTCATGGCAGCGGATCAGCTCACCGATTTTCTGAACAACGGCAACATCAGGAATTCGGTGAACTTTCCAACGATCGCGTTAGAGCGCACGGCCGGCATTCGCGTTGCCGTTGCCAATCGCAATGTGCCGAAGATGCTAGGGCAAGTACTTGGCGTGCTGGCCAATCGCAATATCAACGTCATCGACATGATCAACAAAAGTCGCGGCGACGTGGCCTATAACCTGATCGACGTGGCGGCGCCGGTTCCGGCGACATTAGCCGCGGAAATGGCCGGCATCGACAGCGTGATCAACGTGCGGGTGTTCCAGGCGAACTAGACCGGCGTTTCCGATGCGTCCTCGTGTTCGTGACGCGCGCCGTGACGCAACCCGCGTCGCGCCTGACGCAGACGAAACCGCAGCGAACTGATGGTGGCGAGCTCGGTGCGCGTGGCGGGTGCGAACTCACCGGCCAGCTCACTGGCTATACACTCGGCGGCAAATGGTGCGCTCGCGGTTCCCTGGCTGCCGTGTCCGGTATTCAGCAGCAGCCGCGGCAGGCGCTGCCCATCAATGTCGTACGCGCCCCCGACGATGGGCCGGCGGTCGGAGGCAACCGCGCGGCTGCCGCGCGAGGGCGCGCCGGCGCTGCGCGGCGTGTCGTCCCCGGTCAAACCTCGCCACCACCGCGCGAACCTTTGCAGATTCGCGGCCGTCGCCTGCTGCGGGGGCCAGGGTTGATGCTCATAGGTCGCGCCGACTCCCCAACCGCCGGCCAGCGGTGCCAGGAAACCATCGCCGAGGATCGGGATGGCGGGCGGGCGGGTGAGCTCTATTGGATCGATCTGTCCGGCGACGTCCACCAGCTCCAGATAGCGCGCCTGTGTAAAACTGTTGGTCGCGGCAGCTGCACACAGCACGATGTGATCAGCCTCGAGGACCCCGTTGCGGGTCGCGATTCGGACGCTGTCCGCATTGATGGTCGCGGCGCGGGCCGTAACGCCTGTACGGTATTCGATCAGCGGATGCTGCAACGCATCCCTGCACAGCGCTTCGAGATCGATGCACCGGCCGTGCGGGAAAAACAGGCCCGAGCTATTAAGCCTTCGACCAGCCAGCGCCGATGCGGTATGCGCATCAACCGCCCGCACCCAGCTGCCGGTGTGTGCGTACACGGCAGCGGCCTGCGTGAGCCGAAGCAGATTCATGCCAGGGCTCGGCAGCTGCAACAGCCCGCGTGGCAGGCGCTGCGTGTGCCGATCGTCGTACCACGCGGTGGCATAGTTGAAGCTGGCGCAGCGCAATGCGCCAGCGGCGCCGGTGTTCGGCAACAGCCGGCAATGCAGCACCGTCGCTGCCATCCGGTTGGGCGGTTCGGTGGCGCGATCCAGCACTGTCACGGCGATGCCGCGCTCGGCAATCTGACGCGCCGTGGCGGCACCGGCCAGGCCCGCACCCACCACGACGACGGCGCGCGCGCGCGCAGGTGCGGCTGCGGCTGTACCACCGTAGGTGCCAGCCAGGCTATGACGCTTGTGCGGCCGCTGATCGACCTTGCGCATTGAAAAGCCCGCCGCACCCAGTCCGCGGCGCACCGCGCCCGCCGCGGTGAAGGTAGCCACTGTGGTGGCGGGGCCGGACAGGCGGGCGATGCGCTGCCATAGCGCGTCGCTCCACAACTGCGGATTTTGGGCCGGTGCGAAGCCGTCCAGTAACCACGCGAGCACACCTACGTGTTGGCGTCCCACGATATCGTCGAGCCCAGTCTGGGCGTCGCCGAAGAACACCGACAGGCAGATGCGTCCGCCGGCCAGATGACGGCGATGCCAGCCTGCGAGCAGCGGCGGGTAGTGGCGCAACAGGTCGCCATACAGCGGCAGTTGGGTGCGGCGGTTGGCGGCCGCTCGAGCGAAATCGTCGGGTCGCAGCGGATGTTTTTCCACGCTGATGAAGTGCAACCGCGCCCCGGCTGGCGCGTGATCCAGAAACCGCTGCCCCACGACGGCGAAGTTCAGCGCCGAACCGAAGCCGAGTTCGCCCACCGTGAAAACCCCGCGTGCGGCGTTGAAGCGGGCGGCCAGGTGCTGGGGCGCGATGAAGACGCGCTCCACCTCAGCTGCGCCGTCAGGTGCGTGGTAGATGTCGCCGAACTGGCGCGATACCGGCTGGTCGCCGTGCCAGTGCAATTGCGCCGGAATCAGGCGCCCGGGCGGCTCCGTTGGGGTGATCACATCGGTCATCGTTCGACGGGACGGTGCGGGTCGGTGATCCACTCGCTGAACGATCCCGCGTACAGGGCGGCTTCGCCCAATCCGGCGTGGCGCATGGCAAGGATGTTGTGGCACGCCGTCACTCCGGAGCCGCAGTAGCACGCGACGGTGGTGGTGGCCGGGAGTTGATCGACGAAGCGGAGACGCAGCGTTGCCGGGTCGAGAAATCTGTTCGCGCCATCCAGGTTACCTTCGAACGGAAGGCATAGAGCGCCTGGAATGTGACCGGCCACCGGATCGATGGGTTCCACCTCGCCCTTAAAGCGAGCCTCAGCCCGGGCATCGAGCAGCAGCAGCGAATCTGCCCGCGACTCGATGTCACGGGTCGACACGGTGCGGGTGAGTGACGCGCGGATGGGGAAATGACGCGCCATTCTCACGCCGTCGCCGCCCTCGACCGGATAGCCCGCCGCCTGCCACGCGGCGAGGCCGCCGTCGAGTACTGCGACACGGCCATGGCCCAGCCAGCGCGCGAGCCACCACAACCGGGCGGCGAATGCGCCGTTGCCGGCATCGTAGGCGACGATCTGAGTATCGGCGCCGACGCCCAGGCGGGAAAACGTCGCCGCGAGTGCCCCCGGCTCGGGCAGGGGATGGCGCCCGGTCACGCCCGGCTCGATGGGCCCGGATAGATCGGTGGCCAGGTCAGCAAAACAGGCGCCCGGGATATGGGCCGCCCGATACGCGGCCTGGCCGTGGCCGAGATTGGTCAGCGAAGCGCGGCAGTCAATCGAGCACCAATCGCTATGCAATTGATTCTCATGAAGAACTTTGCAGTCAACTAAGGTGCTATACATGCTCGCATGGTAGCGATTAGGGGCCCGGTTTTCGACGGGCGTCGTGGCCTTGGGATGACCCAGGTCTCATAGGGTGGCGGTCACGGGGTGGTTCGAAGCCGGTGCATCGTATACTCCGGGACTCCCACGAGTAGCGTTTGAAGGGATGAGTTGACACAATGCGGCGCCCCAGGTGGCGACCAGCCAATCCGTTACGGAGAACAGACTAGTGGATTTTGCATTCTTACATCAGGGCCTGTTGAACGCGTCGTTCGGCACGATGGTGCTGTACACGCTGGTAATGACCCATGTGACGATCGTATCGGTGACGGTCTACCTGCACCGGTACTCGGCGCATCGCGCGCTGGAAATGCATCCGGTGCTGAAGCATTTTTTCCGCTTCTGGCTGTACATGACGACGGGCATGCTCACCAAGGAATGGACTGCCGTTCATCGCAAGCACCATGCCGCGTGCGAAACCGAGGAAGACCCGCACAGCCCGGTGGTTTTTGGCCTGTCCCGCGTGCTGTGGGAAGGCGCTGAGCTGTACGGCGTCACGGCCGCAAAACCCGAAGTGCTGGATCGCTTCGGCAAAGGCACGCCGGACGACTGGATCGAACGCAACGTCTACAGTCGATTCAAGATCAGCGGCGTCGGCGCCATGATGGTCATCGACCTGGCATTGTTTGGCGTGGGCGGTCTGACGATCTGGGCGATCCAGATGATCTGGATTCCGTTCTTTGCCGCCGGCGTGATCAACGGTATTGGTCACTACTGGGGCTATCGCAATTTTGAATGCCCCGATGCCGCGCGCAACGTCGTGCCCTGGGGCATCCTGATTGGCGGCGAAGAGCTGCACAACAATCACCATACCTATCCGAACTCCGCCAAGCTCTCGGCCAAGCCGTGGGAATTCGACATCGGCTGGATGTGGATCACCGTGTTCAAGGCGCTGGGCCTCGCGCAGCCCCTGAGCACCGGCCCGGTGGTGAGTCGGGTGGCCGGCCGCGAAGTGATCGACACCGATACGGTCTGGGCGGTGCTGAATGATCGCTTCCGCGTCATGGCGAATTATGCGGAGCGCGTCATCGGACCGACGGTGGAGTCGGAAGTGCAGCGCGCCGACGCGGCAACGCGCAACCTCCTCAAGCGCGCCAAGCTGTTGCTTTCGCGTGAAGAGACACTGGTGGACGAAGCGGGCCGGCACGATATCTCCCGCGTGGTCGACGTCAGTCCGGTTCTGAAAACGCTCTATGAGTTGCGTCAGCAGCTGCAGGTCGTCTGGTCCAAGCGGGGCGGTGATGCCGAAGAACTGTTGCGCGCATTCAAGCAATGGTGTGTGGATGCCGAGGCAACTGGCATTCATGCGTTGCGGGAATTCGTTGCGGATCTGAAGTCCTATACGGTACCGAGTACAGCGCGCGCCTGATGACCCGGGCGGTTTAAAAAGAAAAGGCCCGCTTCGCGGGCCTTTTGCTATGTGCGCAGTGCTACATGCGATCGACGGTTTCGATGCCGAGCAGCGTCAGGCCATGGCGCATCGTCAGCGCTGTGCGCTGACACCACAGCAGCCGGCTCGCGCGCTGCGCGGGTTCGGCCGTGAGCACGGGACACTGCTCGTAGAATTGCATATAGCGCGCAGCCAGTTCGTGCAGGTACGTGCACAGATGATGCGGCAGGGCGGTATCAGCCACCATGGCGATCGTCTCGGGGTAGCGCGCCAGCGTCAGCGCAAGCGAGCGCTCGGCGGCCGCTTCGATGACCGGTGTGCCGGTGAGGTCTGCCGGCGCCACCTGGCCCTTTTCGAACAGGCTGACGATGCGGGTGTAGGCGTACTGCAGGTACGGTGCCGTATTGCCGTCGAAGCTGAGCATCGCATCCCAGTCGAAGGTGTAGTCGCTGCTGCGGTGCTTCGATAGATCGGCGTATTTCACGGCGCCGATCCCCACCGCGCGCGCGATGCTGCGTCGTTCGGATTCCGCGAGCGACGGATTCTTTTCGCTGACGAGTGCATAGGCGCGCAACTCGGCTTCATCGAGCAGGTCGATCAGTTTCACCACGCCGCCGTCGCGCGTTCGAAACGGCCGACCATCGCGCCCCAGCATCGAGCCGAAGGGATGATGCTCCAGCGACACGGTGACGGGCGCGAAGCCCGCCTTGCGGGCCACGGCAAAAATCTGGCGAAAGTGCAGTGTCTGGCGCGCGTCGACGAAGTAGAGGATCCGGTCGGCGCGCAGTGTATCGACGCGATACCTGACTGCCGCGAGATCGGTTGTGGAGTACAGATAGCCGCCATCCGATTTACGCACAATCAGCGGCAGCGGCTCGTCACCCTTGCCGAGGAATTCGTCCAGAAAAACGCATTGCGCGCCCTGGGACTGGGTCAACAATCCGGCGGCCGCCAGCGATGTCACCACGCCGGGCAGCGCGTCGTTGTATGCGCTCTCGGCCTGCACGTCGCTGCGTTGCAGCGAGACGCCGAGCCGGTGGTAGACAGCTTCGCAGTGGCTCAGGGAAATATCGACGAAGGCTTGCCACAGCGTGCGTGCCTCGGCATCGCCGCCCTGCAGGGCCACCACTTTCGCACGCGCCCGTTCGGCGAATGCGGCATCGGCGTCGAAGCGCAACTTGGCCGCCTGGTAGAACGTCTCCAGATCCGCCAGCACGTCGGAATCCGCGCCGGTGTCTTCCAGATATTGCAGCAACATGCCGAACTGGGTGCCCCAGTCGCCGACGTGGTTCTGCTTGACGACGCGATGCCCGGCCGCGACTAGTACGCGCGAGACGGCATCGCCGATGATGGTGCTGCGCAGGTGGCCGACATGCATCTCCTTGGCCAGATTCGGCGCGGAATAATCCACCACCACCGTTTGCCGCTGCCGTGCTGGACCGACCAATGCGGCCGCCGAATCCGCTTGTGCTGCGAGGAAATGTGCTGTCAGACGGATATTGATGAAGCCTGGGCCGGCCACTTCGGCGGGCTCCGCCAGACCCACCAGGTCGAGTTGGGCAATCACTGAGCCCGCCAGCTCACGTGGATTGCGGCGCAGGGCTTTGGCGGCGGCCATGATGCCGTTCACCTGGTAGTCGCCGAATTCGGGTCGTGCTGCGACGGCGACGCTCGGGTCGGCGTCACCAATTCCGGCGGCGCGCATCGCCGCCGTCACGCGCTGTTCGAGCAGACTCTTTAGATTCTCAGCCGGCATTTCTCACGACTCGACAACGGACACCTGCTCGGCCTGCAGGCCTTTGTCGTGGGGCGCCACAGTGAAGCTGACGCGTTCGCCATCCTTGAGGCTGCGGCGACCGCTGCCGCGGATGTTGCGGTGGTGCACGAAGATCTCCCCGCCGTTGTCGCGCACGATGAAGCCAAAGCCCTTGGTGCGGTTGAACCATTTCACCTGTCCGGTCTCGCGACCGGCTTCGGCCGTCGGGGCAGGCGATCGCGGACGCTGGCCGCTGGTCGTCACTGGCTTCGCAATCGCCACGGCGCGGCCGGTGACGAGACTGCCGATGAATATGGCCGCGCTGACGAGGACGAGCAGCGCGAAATACTGCCCC
>JAQBCT010000095.1:0-2599 GCA_032124855.1 Gammaproteobacteria bacterium | reverse complement strand
CGCGTGAACGGCCGTGTGGCAGGGGTTCTGGGCGTCATCGGCCCCACGCGGATGGCATATCAAAAGGTGATACCCATCGTGGACGTCACGGCCAAGCTGCTGGGCGCGGCACTGCATCACGCCTGAGCGAGGCGCCGCCATTTTCAGGGTTGGAATACCCCCCGCAGGCCCCATATCGTGGGGGCGAGCCTGACGGTGAACCCGGAGATTGAGCGCAGATGGCGGAGAACGAATCACAAGATCCCCTGGATCCCACGCAGGCTACCGAGCCGGCCCTGACCTATGAGGAGCTGATCGCTGCGCTGGATGGCGCCAAGGCCGATGCAAGCGAAGCGCGCGATCAGGCACTGCGGGCTCAGGCCGAGACCGAAAACGTGCGGCGTCGGGCGCAACGCGACGTGGAGAACGCGCACAAATACGGCATCGAGAAGTTTGCGGCGGAGCTGTTGCCCGTGGCGGACAGCTTGGAACGCGCGGTCGACACGGCGCGGGCCAACGCGACCAACGACGCAGATTCAGCAATTGCAGAAGGCGTCGAATTGTCGCTGAAGCTGTTCGTGGATGTGCTTTCGCGGGCGGCGATTGTGCAGCTCGACCCGCATGGCGAACCGTTCAACCCCCAGTTCCACGAAGCCATGACGACGCTGGAGAGTGCCGATGCCGAACCCGGCTCGGTGATTCAGGTGCTGCAGAAGGGCTACACCCTGAACGGGCGACTGGTACGGGCGGCCCTTGTGATGGTGGCCAAGGCGCCCGCCTAGCGGGTCCCTGGCGGCTTGAAGTTTGACGCGCAGCGCCAATATAGCGGTTATCGACAGCCCCGCCGCGCGGGGCGAAGAACGGAGAAGGATGCGATGGGCAAGATTATTGGGATAGACCTCGGGACGACGAATTCCTGCGTTGCCGTCATGGAAGGCAAGGACGTGAAGGTCATCGAGAATTCGGAAGGCGACCGCACGACGCCGTCGATCATCGCCTACACGGATGAAGGCGAAATCCTGGTGGGGCAATCCGCCAAGCGCCAGGCTGTCACGAACCCCACGAACACGCTGTCGGCGGTGAAGCGCCTGATCGGCCGCAAGTTCAAGGACAAGGTAGTTCAGAAAGACATGGATATGGTGCCGTACGAGATTACGGAGGCCAAAAACGGCGATGCCTGGATCGCGGTGAAGGGCGACAAACTCGCGCCGCCGCAGATCTCGGCCGAAGTGCTGAAGAAGATGAAGAAGACTGCCGAAGAGTACCTGGGCGAGACGGTCACCGAGGCGGTGATCACCGTGCCGGCCTACTTCGACGATTCGCAGCGCCAGGCCACCAAGGATGCGGGTCGGATTGCGGGCCTGGACGTCAAACGCATCATCAACGAGCCCACCGCGGCTGCGCTCGCCTACGGCATGGACAAATCCCGCGGCGATTCGAAGATTGCGGTATACGACCTGGGCGGCGGCACATTCGATATCTCGATCATCGAGATCGCCGACGTGGACGGCGAACAGCAGTTCGAAGTGCTCTCTACCAATGGCGACACGTTCCTGGGCGGTGAAGACTTCGACAAAACGCTGATCGATTACCTGGCCGATGAGTTCAAGAAATCGAGCGGTATGGACCTGCGCGGTGATCCGCTGACCATGCAGCGTCTGAAGGAGGCCGGTGAGAAGGCCAAGATCGAGCTGTCCTCCAGCCAGCAGACTGAAGTCAATCTGCCGTACATCACCGCGGATAAGTCGGGTCCCAAGCACCTGGTGCAGAAACTCACACGGGCGAAACTCGAGTCGCTGGTGGAGTCGCTGGTAGAGCGCACGATGGCGCCGTGCCGTACGGCGCTGGATGATGCCGGCCTGAAAATGACCGAGATCAACGAAGTCATTCTCGTTGGCGGGCAGACGCGCATGCCGATGGTGCAGGCGCGGGTGAAAGACTTCTTCGGCCGCGAGCCGCGCAAGGACGTCAATCCGGATGAGGCGGTGGCCATCGGTGCCGCCATTCAGGCAGCGGTGCTGTCGGGTGATGTGAAAGACGTGCTACTGCTCGATGTCACGCCGCTGTCGCTGGGTATCGAAACCCAGGGTCAGGTGATGAGCGTGTTGATCGAGAAGAACACTACCATCCCGACGAAGAAGCAGCAGGTATTCTCCACCGCTGACGACAATCAGACGGCCGTGACCATTCACGTGCTGCAAGGCGAACGCAAACAGGCGGCAGCCAACAAATCGCTGGGCCGATTCGATCTCGCCGACATTCCTCCGGCACCGCGCGGTATGCCGCAGGTTGAGGTGAGCTTCGACATCGACGCCAACGGCATCTTGAATGTATCGGCGAAGGACAAGGCCACCGGCAAAGAGCAGTCGATCATCATCAAGGCATCCAGCGGTCTGTCGGAGTCGGAGATCGACAAGATGGTGCGCGATGCTGAAGCGCACGCTGATGAGGACCGCAAATTTGAAGAGCGCGTGACGCTGCGTAATCAAGCAGATGGACTGATCCATGCCGCGCGTAAAGCGGTTAAAGACGCGGGTGACAAGGCAACCGACGACGAGAAGGCGAAAGTCGAATCTGCGGCTACTGCGCTCGAAGCTGCGATCACAGGCGAGGACAAGGC
>JAQBCT010000094.1:0-3309 GCA_032124855.1 Gammaproteobacteria bacterium | reverse complement strand
CACCGTGGCATTGCGTCGAGATCCGTTCTGAATGCCCGCGGTGCGAGGACGCCGCAGATCCTCGTAGCGATTGAGGTTCGCCGGAATGTCGTCGCCCAATGCAAGACAGCCGGCGAGCACGGCGGCGTCCTCGATTGCCATGGCCGCGCCCTGGGCCATGAACGGCAACGTGGGATGACAGGCATCGCCCAACAGCGTCACGCGACCCTTGCCCCATCGAGCCATGGGCGCGCGATCGAAGAGCGCCCATTTGAACAGCGAGTCTTCATCGACGTTGTCGATCAGTTGCACAACGTCGGGGTGCCAACCTGCGAAGTCCGACTTCAACTCCGCACGGTCACCTGGTTCGCTCCATGACTCCACTTCCCAGCCCTGCTTTTCGACTACGCATACGCAGTTCACCAGTTCACCTCTGCGCACATAGTAATGCACGAAATGTTTGTGCGGTCCCCACCAGGCGGTGGACATGGGGCGAACGAGACCCGCCGGCAGGCGCTCGACCGGCACCAGCGCACGCCACGCCACGTTGCCGGTGAAGCGGGGTTTCTCGTCGCCCCAAAGTGCCGCGCGAACCACGGAGTGAATGCCATCCGCGCCCAGCAGTACGTCGCACGCATGCACTTCGCCACTTGCTGTGAGCTTCACGGTGTCATCTCTCAGTTCAATCCCCTCAACACGCGCGTTAGTGCGTAGCGTGATGCTTGGCAACTGCGATGCGGCGCCCGCGAGAACGCTCAGCAGGTCGCCTCGATGCATATGGTAGTAGGGGGCGCCGTACCGCTCGGCCGCCGCCGCCCCAGTGGCGATTCACCGAGTACGTTTCCCGTCCGCCAATCCCTGAACTGGGTCGCCTGGGGCAGGAAAGCGCTGGCTCGCAACGCATCCTGAAGACCCAGATCGTGCAGCACGCGCGAGCAGTTCGGCGAGAGTTGGATGCCGGCCCCCACTTCGCCGAACGCCGCCCCCTGTTCGAACACTGTTACTTGGTGGCCGCGTCTGGCGAGACACAGTGCAGCCGTCAGGCCACCAATGCCGCCTCCTGCGATGAGGATCTTCAGCTCACGCACTGTACAAGTGGCCCTCAGCTGTCGAGGATCGCCACCGCGCGAATCCAGCCGGCCGACGCGCCGGCGATCTTCACCGGGAAACACGACAGGGTGAAGCCGGTGGCGGGCAGGGACGCGAGGTTGGTCAGCTTCTCGATCTGGTAGTACTCGCGAAAGCGCCCGGCCTTGTGACCTTCCCAGATGATCTTCGGGTCCCGCGTTTCGGCCCAGCGCCGCGCAGTGTGGGAAAACGGTGCATCCCACGACCACGCATCAGTGCCCACCACTTTCACGCCGCGCTCTGTGAAGTACAGGGTGGCCTCCTCACCCATGCCGCAGCCCTTGTGGATGAAATTCGGATCGCCGAAGGCGGCGCCTGCTGCGGTGTTCACCAGCACGATGTCGAGCGGCTGCAGCGCGTGGCCTATGCGTTCGAGTTCGGCTTCCACGTCTGCCGCTGTTGCGACATATCCATCGGGAAACGCGCGGAAGTCGAGCTTGATGCCCGGCTGCAGGAAATACTCCAGCGGTCCCTCATCGATGGTCGGCGCCCGCCGCGCGCCGGCCGGTGTGGACTGGTCGGTGGTGGAGTGGAAATGCCAGGGTGCATCCATGTGCGTGCCGTTGTGCGTCGACAGCACGATGCGCTCGACGGCCCAGCCTTCGCCATCCGGCAGATCCGCCGCGGTGAGTCCGGGAAACGAGTGCGCCATCTGGCCCACGCTGTCGTGGTGCTTCGTGTACGTCACCTGTGGTCGCATCGTATCGGGGTCGGAGATGATGTCGTTGGTGATCGGGATCGACAGATCCACCAGTCGCCGGGCCATGCGCATGTCTCCAGGGTTGGGCGTTCAGAATAGACCGAGCGCCGCCTGGATCGCGAGCGACGGTGTGCGCGGGTCGCGCTGCGGGCTAGTCCTTTGCGGGCCGCGAATGTTCCTCGATCCGTCGAGCGGCAGCTTCGGCCGCGGTTGCCGCATCCTGCGCCGCGGTGCGCACCTTCTGTGCATCCTGCGCAACGTTCGTGATCGCACCCGACTGTTTCTGTTCCGTTGGGCCACACGCAGCCATCGACATCACCACTACTAGCAACATCAGTCGGACCATGAGTATCTCCTCAGCAGGTGAACGTTTTCGATCAAGCGATCAGCGCGCTCAGGTAGCGGGCGTTGGCCTCTTCGCAGCACGCAAGGGAAGCGAACCGTGCCGCCACCGCGCCCTGGTTCGCCGCTGCGAACTGTCGCATATAATCGGCGCCGCCCAACTCACCCTCTGACTGTATTTTCAGCTGCTGGGTGCGATTGCGGCCGGCCATTACCGATTCATAGCGGGCGTCCAGATCGCCAAATCGTTTGTTGAGCGCAGCGATGCGCGACGCTGCATCGGGCTCAAGCGACTCGATGAATTCCGCGATCTCCACTTCGCGTTGCGCGCAGGCGAGCAGCCCGTCACGCTCGATCGGTTCCTGCGCACTCGCGGCCCAGGTACGGTAACGCTCGGAGGCGAGCCGTTCGAGCATGGCGATGAGCATCGGGATCTCGTCGGGGGCGACCTGCGGCAGCAACGGTGCGAACGCTTCGACAATGGATGTGGGCTGGGCCATGGCGCTTCCTTCGATGTTTCATCGCAGTATAGGGGCCTCGAGCCGGCGCGCGCGGATGCCGTCAATAGTTTTGGGCCACGGGGTAGCGCTCGCGATTCGACCAGATCGTCTTCACGTGGGCGATTGTGAGCCCTGCGCGCTGCAGGTTGCGCTGACTCTGGGAACCCCAGTCGGTACCCACGCTGACGATCGTACAACGTCGTATGCGCGCGCATGCAAGCCGCGCGGCAATCAGAGCACTCTGCACACCGCGACCGCGATACTCGGGCAGCGTCGATGCGGCTGCCAGGTAGCCGATGTCACCGTGAATCGAAAGCACCGCCGCACCAGCCGGAGCGCCACCGATGCGCGCCAGAAACAGCTGCCATTCCGGCACGTCGCACCAGAAACTCTGGTTGCGACGCAAGCCCGCCAGCATCTGGGCGTTCTGGTCAAAGCCCAGGTTGATCGTGTCGAGGAATTCATCACGCTCCTCACGCCCGATCTCGCGGACATCGACCGAGTGATCGCGCGGTTCGGGGACAGGCGTGGCGATCAGCGACGCGGCGTAGCGCTCAATGCGAAACCCCACGTTGATCAACGCGTCGGTCACCGCAATCGGCACGTACGGCGGCACGGGAACCCAACAGGGTTGCTGAGTCTGCGAATAGAACGCGAGGA
>JAQBCT010000093.1:0-5179 GCA_032124855.1 Gammaproteobacteria bacterium | reverse complement strand
CCCCCGGAGTCGTTTCCGTCTTTTCCCGATCTGCCCGGCGGCCGCGATACGGATCCGCGCTTCTATGCGCTGGAGAAACAACACAACATGCGCAAGACGTGGCAGTTAGCCGCGCACAACGATGAAGTGCCGCAGCCCGGCTGTTTCCGTTTGTGGGAGAACGCCGGCCAGCCGGTAATCATCGTTCACGCCGATGGCGGCGCAATCAACGCGTTCTACAACACCTGCAGCCATCGCGGCGCGCCGGTGGTGACGGAAGTGGCGGGCAAACGCGCGCGCCTGACGTGCCAGTACCACGGCTGGAGCTATACGCACGAGGGCGAACTGGTCGGTCTGCGCGATCCAGAAGACTTCCGCGACCTCGATCGTTCCTGCCGCGGCCTGCGGCGGGTGCGCTGTGAACGCTTCGGCAATCTGATCTTCGTGAACTTCGACGATGCAGCACCCAGCCTCATCGATTGGTTCGGTCCCATCGCCGGGGAGTGGCAGGAATTCCAGTTCGACAAGTGTCGGCTCGCCGGCCGGCATATCTTTGATCTGAAGTGCAATTGGAAGATTGCGATGGAGGCGAATACCGAGGTGTATCACGTGCCCAGCATCCACGCGAAGACCGTCGCACTGATGCTGGATCACCGCCGCAACGTCAATACGCTGTATGCCAATGGACACGGCCGGATGATCGCGCCAGGCCGTGAAGGAATGCCACAGATGCGCGAGATGATGGTCGCGCCGGATACGCGATTCATCGAAACCGTTGGCGAGATCGGTCGCACCTGCACCCAGTCGTACGGTGTCTTCCCGAACTGGGTATCACCCTTGAGTCACCGCTCCATTCCGCCGCTGCTGTTCTGGCCGACCGGCATCAACACGTGCCGGCTGGAGACATGGACGATGGTGCACGACTGGGGCGACGGACCGGCGCCGGCACTGGCCGATATGTGGACGATGGAAACTGAGGACGGCACCCAGCTTGGCGCCGTGCTGCTGGAGGACACCCAGTTCGGCGAGCGTATCCAGAAATCCATGGAATCCTACGGTTTTCGCGGTGTGCCCTTGAGCTACCAGGAGGCACGCATCTACCACTGGAATCAATTCGCGGACCGCATGATCGGTGTCGACAACATTCCACCGGAGCTGCGGGTGGCGCAGGTGATCGGCGATGAGTGGATCTATCCCAACGATCCGCGCATTGCGGCTTTGAATACGAAGCTGGCCCGGCGCGCGTAGCGGGAATGGGTCAGGGCCTGCTGATCCATTCGTCCAACAGTTTGTGGAAGTGGCGGATTTTCGATTCGCCGTAGTTTGCGAAGATCACCTCGCCCCTGGCCATCGTCTTCAGGCCGCGCTGCACTTCGGGCATGTTCACTACGTCCTGATTGAATACCTTCGCCAGCAGCCCAAGCTCCGGCGCATCCACCCAGTCGTCATCGGGGCCGAGGTGGTGCACGGGTGCCGCCGGTGGACGCTTCTCACCTTTCGGCGACGGAGTGAGATACATGCACTCCATGATGCATTCCTCGGGATTGTCGCCGTTCGGCCGGAAGCGATACACGATGCGGTGAAATGCGCCCCACGGATGGAAGTTGGGAAATAGCGTCAGGTAGATCGAGTCGAGCAGTTCGGCGTCACTGACAAGATCCATTTCATCGCCGAGTGCGGCGCGGTAGGACTCGCGAATGGGCACCGCCGATACCGCACGCAGATTCTTTCCCGGTGGAATCGTTGGCGGCGGTGCCAGGGGCAATGTGTCGGCGCCTGGCAACTGCTTGCCGCCGATCCAGTTGCACATGTTGTTGTCGGCGTGCGTCATCGGCCCGTCCACCCAGGTGCCGTCCGGCTCGAATATGCTGAGTTCGCCGCGACCATTCGTCACATGCACGCAACCATCATCGGCGCGCTCATAGACATGACCCGTCAGCGCGTGGCGCAGCTTGGTAAATACGCGGCCATCTTCCAACGGCCCCCACTGCTGGCCGTTGACGTGGGGACTCGGTGTCATGTTCGGCGAGATGGCGCGGCTGTAGTTGCCGAAGACGTCGTACTGGGTATTCGCATCGCCAATGGATTCGAGAATGGTGGGATGGGTGGCGATCACGTGATAGGCCTCGCTGAAGGCTTCCTGCGCCACCTTCCAGTTGCAGCGCAGCACCTTCGACACGTGCGCGGATTTGTAGCGTCGTTCATATGGCAGATGCGGAAATTGTTCACTCAGGTTGCCCACGTGATCCTCGAGCGATCCCGCATTGGCATCCGGATTGATGAAAACGAAGCCGCCCCAGCGGCCCAGCTTCACTTCCGGCAGGCTGTGGGTGGCAGCCGAAACACTGGGAAAATCCCACTGACACGGCACTTCCTTCAACGAGCCGTCGGTATTCCACGCCCAGCCATGAAATGAACAACGGAATTCCCGCGCACGTTTACCGCCATGAGATTTCAGCAGGCGCCCGCGATGCAGGCAGGCATTGTGAAATGCTTTGAATCCATCCTCAGCCGTGCGCACCACCAGAAACGACAGATGCGCGATGTCGTAGATCAGATAGTCGCCCACCTCGGGGATATCGTCTTCATGGCACGCCATCTGCCAGACGCGCTTCCACACCTTCTCCACCTCCAGATCGTGGAACGCCTTGGCGTAGTACTCCTCCGCTGGCACCACGGTGGGACCGCTCGGCATGGGCGATTGCACGCGATAGATATCGGGAACAGGATGACTGTCTT
This sequence comes from Gammaproteobacteria bacterium, assembly GCA_032124855.1. GTDB lineage: Bacteria > Pseudomonadota > Gammaproteobacteria > Pseudomonadales > Azotimanducaceae > DATJGR01. Next base: position 2,461 of record JAQBCT010000093.1, on the reverse strand, counting down.
GATCCAGCAGCGTTTGGTACGTAATGCCGGCTGAACGATTGGTGCCGGTGACAGTCTCGACCATGGCAGTTGCTCCCCTTTGCAGTGACACCGACTCTGGCCGGCGCGGCACCTGCACTGAATAGGGAGATTTACGTAGGCGTTTGACGCTGCAGCAAAAGGTCCGATTGAAAGTTGTGGGAGCGACTTTAGTCGCGATCTAATTCAATGGAACAAAATGGTAATCGCGGCTGAAGCCGCTCCCACAGAGCATCTGGCGACTTTTGCGGCACCCTCTAAAGCCGCTCCGACGAGTTCCAAAAGTCTATTCGCGTGAGTTCGTCGCCAATCGGCGGACCGGCTCGCTGCCATCCCAATCCCGCGCAGCATCCCTGATGAATGCATAGAAACCGCGCAATTCGGGCGTGCCCTCGTACACCTCCACCATATGTCCCAGCGCTGCCACGGTGTCGATGAAGGCGAACTCGGTGCCGGTTCGGGTCTGCGCCCGCGCGGCAATGGGGAACCCAAGCGCGGCGTAGTGCGAATAGGTTTCTTTCAGCGAATCCACCATTGTCGCCACGTGATGAATGCCTTCTTCACCCGGCGCGTACATATCGCGAAACGGTGAGGGCCCCTCGCGATCCTGCTGCACCAGTTCCATCATCACGGCGCCCCACTGGCCGTAGGCGGACGTGTGTAGAAAGTCGCAGCGCTTTCCGCGATGCTCACCCCAGGCCAGTTCGATCCGCTCGATGAGAAAGAACGGACCGGCGCCGAACATTCGCGACATGTGCCGCGCCGCCGCACGCGCATCGTTGACGAAGTAGGCTACCTGTACGATGGGGTGTGTGAGCACTGTGTTCGCCTCGTCTGGAGCAGCACCGATTCGCCAACAGCATAGCCGGGAAATTGACGAACCCGCGCGCGCGGGCCTCTAAAACCACGCGGGAAATGGAACCATGCAATACAGAGCATTAGGCCGAACGGGTGTCAAAGTCAGCCAATTCTGCTTGGGGACAATGATGTTCGGCGGCAAGACCAACAAAGCCGACGCGATCAAGATCATCGACTACGCGATGGATCAAGGTGTGAACTTCATCGACACGGCCAACGTCTATGCGCGCAATGAAAGCGAACGCATCGTGGGTGAGGCGCTGGCGCGCGGCGACAAACGCGAACACACCATCCTCGCCACGAAGGCGTTCATGCCGCAGGGCGACGACATCAATGCGCGCGGGCCCACGCGCCGCCACATCCTCAAAGCCTGCGACGACTCATTGCAACGGCTGCGCACCGACTGGATCGATCTGTATCAGATGCATCGCTCCAGCGCCGATGTGCCCATTGATGAAACGCTGCGCGCGCTCGACGATCTGGTTCGCGCGGGCAAGGTTCGCTACATCGGCTGCAGCATGTTTCCGGCGTGGCAGATGGTGGAATCGCTGTGGGTGGCAAAGGAACTGGGGCTGAACCGTTTCGTGTGTGAGCAGCCCGCCTATCACCTGCTCGATCGTACTGCAGAACGGGAGATGATTCCGGCTGCGCAGAGCTTTGGTCTGGCCGTGATCCCGTGGGGCCCGCTGTGCGGTGGATTGCTGAGCGGCAAGTACCGGCGCGATGGGGGGCCCGGCGATGGGCGCTGGCAGGACGGCAAGGACAACTGGCAGCGTGAAGCAACGCCACTGGCGTGGGAGGTGATCGATGCGCTCGCCACAATGGCTGCGCAAAAGGGCTGCACGATGTCGCAGCTGGCACTTGCCTGGTGCACCTCACAACCCGGCGTGACGGCGCCCATCGTCGGGCCGCGCACGTACGAACAGATCGTCGACAATCTGGGTGCCGTGAACGTGGAACTGAACGCGGCTGACTACGCACAGATCGATGCGCTGGTTCCGCGCTGCGGGGTTGCAGTGCGATACTTTGATCAGGCCAACGCGCTGGATCTGCGCCCGCACACCGATCGTATCTGAGGCAAGCGTCACGTGAGCAATCCAACCCCCCAAACGCCGTTTGAAATTCTGGGCGAGAAGGGCGTCCGCGCGCTCGCTGCCGCATTCTACGATGTGATGGTCACGTCGCCCGATGCGCAGGAGATTCGCGCGATGCACGCGGCGGATCTGGAACCGATGAAGCGCAAGCTCGCTACGTATCTGATTGGCTGGATGGGTGGTCCACCGGTGTATCTCGCCCTCAACGGCACTGTCTGTCTCACAGATCCACACGCGCCGTATCACATCGGGCCGCGTCAGCGTGATCAGTGGCTCGCGTGCATGGATGGGGCACTGCAACGCATCGACGCGAGTGACGAACTGAAGGCGATGCTCAAAGACCCCTTCTTTCGTGTGGCCGATACGGTGCGCAACAGCGATGCATCCGAACCGCTGCCGAGAAACCCGAATATCATCGCCGTAGGCTAGGGGTCGGAGTAAAGGGTCGGAGTCGTTACTCCGACCCTTTACTCCGACCCTTTACTCCGACC
>JAQBCT010000092.1:0-2744 GCA_032124855.1 Gammaproteobacteria bacterium | reverse complement strand
TCGGGGCTGAAGCCCCTCCTACAGGCCCCTGCTGCGGGTCGTTTGGACCTCTACGCGCGCCCCTACGAAGCCACGCATACCGCCGCACGATTGGAAATGCTGATGCTGCGCCGCGCCTGGCGGATCACGTTGCGATCGTGTCCGTTCGTGCAATAGCCCAGCGAAATACCCGTGGCCGGATCGCCCCAGGCAATCTGGCCACCGGCGCCACCGTGGCCGAACGCCAAGGCCGAATTGGTATGCCCGAAGCCGCGCGCGTTGCGCTTTGCATCGCCGGCCACCACCACGCCCAGCGCGCGATTCACCGGCGTGCCGAGCAGATCGGGAAAGTGATTGCGCACCGTAAGTGCGTCCGTGAGCGTTGCGGAATTCCAGATCTGCGTGCCGCCCAGTGCCCGGCCGTCGTTCAGCAATGCCTGGTAAAACAGCGCCAGTTCCGCCGCCGTCATGATGCCGCCGCCGCCCGGCACCGGCACCTGACGCGACTCGGCGCTGTTGAATGCGGTGAGTGCTTCTTCGGTCACTTCAGTAACCGGCGGCATGGGAATGCCCAGTTTCGCGTAGTCGTCCGCCGTCAGTGCGTCACCCACGTGCACCACGTCGGCGATCCGTGGATGCTGATCCGGCGGGCAGCCGAGCCACAGGTCCGGTAATCCCAGCGGCAACGCGATGCGGTTGCGAACGAATGCTTCGAAACTCATGCCGCTGCGTCTCTCGATGATCTCGGCGATTACATACATGCTGGATGTGGCGTGATATTCGAAGCGCGATCCGACGGGCCAGTTCAATGTCCACTCGGAGAAGCGCTCCATTCGCCGCGCGCGGTCGAACCAGTCGCTGACACGAAATGGTGCGTGGGGAAATCCCGACGTGTGGGTGAAGAGCTGCTCAACGGTGATGACCTGCTTGCCGTTGGTGGCAAACTCGGGAACGATCTCGCCAACAATTTCATCCTGCCGCAGCTTGCCATCCTGCATCAGCAGCCAGCCGGCCGCCGAAGTGATCGCTTTGGTTGAGGAAAAGACATGAAACAGCGTGTCGTTGGTGGCCGCGCCGAAACTCGCCATGGCCGCGATTTTGCCGTGCCGCGCAATGGCAATCTGGCAGGCCGGCAGCAGTCCCTCGTTCACTTCGCTCGCCGCCCGTTCGAGCAACGCCCCCAGCTTGGAGGGATCTATACCGACGTCCTGAGGACTGGCTGCAACATATTTTTCATCAAGCATGGATGTCTCCGTTGAGAGTTAGGGGATCAGACAATGCGTCCGTTGCGGGCCTGCGTATACACACCGTCGCGCAGTACCACCGCGCCGTTGACGATCACTGCGCGATAGCCTTTCGCGCGGCGCACATAGCGGCGCGCCTCGCCCGGGAAATCGTCCACCAGTTCTTCTGGCAGGCACGCCAATGCATCCAGATCGAATAGCACGAGGTCCGCCGCCTTGCCGGGAAGCAGCGTGCCGCGATCGTGAATGCCCCAGTCACGCGCCACTTCGCCCGTCATGCGATGCAGCGCCCGTTCCAGCGTCAGTTGGCCGGTATCGCGCACATAGTGTTCGAGCATATGGGTGGTATCCCCCGTGCCGCAGAACTGCGTGATATGCGCGCCGGCGTCGGAGGCGCCGAAATGGCACAAGGGATGTTCGATGAGGCGCGCCACCGCCGCCTTGTCGGCATTGATGACATTCTTGAGTTGAAACTCCGTGTCCAGCCCATCGGCCAGCGACAGATCGAGAATCACCTCGCCCAGCTCCTTGCCCTCGGTCTGCGCAATCTCTGCGAGATAGCGCCCCTTATACAGGGCGTTGGCGGACGATTTGACATCACCCACCATCAGGAATGGCAACGCGCCGCTCATGCCCTGGGCGTTCTTCATTTCGGTGACGAGCGCGGTGCGTGTAGTTGGGTTGCTGAACCGTGCGGTACGCTGCGCGCGCGGCAGATCCATGATCGACTTCCAGCCGGGCAGGGCGTAGAGCAGCATGCTCGTCTCGGACAGACGCATATTCAGATCGAAGCAGCGCGGCATTACCTGGCCGTAGACGCGCGCGCCGCGTTGCTGCTACGCCTCGAGCGCGGCGATGATCTCCACGGCATCCGGCGAGGTGGGGGATGACAGCACGGGTTGCAGCGAACACGGGATGCCGGCCGCGAGGCTGATGTCGCCGAGCTCGCGAATATTGTCCAGCTCCTGCGCCAGATCCGGAAAATAGGGCACCACCTGATACATGCCGCGGCCGCTTTTCGCCATGGCTTTGCACAGGGCGATCTTTTCGCGCAAGTCGGCATAACGGCTGGGGACCGGCTGGGTGTTCTCGTCGATATCCACATAGGACGATGAAATGCCCAGTGCACCGGCGGCCATGGCCTGTTCGACGATGGCGCACATGGTGGCGATTTCATCATCGGTTGCCACGCGCTGCTGGCTCGCTGTCCCCATCACGTAGTAGCGAATGGCCGAATGACCGATCAGCGCACCGACGTTGATGCCGAGTGTCGGCCGGATGAAGTCCAGATATTCCGGGAAGGTCTCCCAGCTGAACGGCACCGCCGCGTCGAAGGTCGGCTTCTTGATGTCTTCGATCACGGCGAACATCGAGACGAGCTTGCCCGAGGCGCCCGGGCGCACCGGCGCGAGCGAGAGCGAGCAGTTGCCGATGACGACGGTCGTGATGCCGTGCTCGACCGACGGCGTCGCGAAGCCGTCCCAGCACAGCTGCGGATCGAAGTGCGTGTGGATGTCGATG
>JAQBCT010000091.1:0-4529 GCA_032124855.1 Gammaproteobacteria bacterium | reverse complement strand
CGCTCGAACTTTCGACGCCGATATTTGCGGGCGGCCTGATCGCGGAACTTGCCACACGCTGGCACAGGCGCCGGAGTCCCAACGCCGATCCGGAAATACTTAAGCAGATGGGTTTGTTGTTCTCGGCCGGCCTGATCGCCGGGGAGGCGATTGTCGGCGTGCTGATCGCGATCCCAATCGTGGTGAGCGGCGATGCGGACGTGCTGGCGGTGGCGGCTACCATGCGGCCCGGGCAATGGGCCGGCATCGCCGCACTCGCCGCATTCGGGTGGTGGCTGCACCGGGTGGCGACGCGCGGGGCGCGCGCCTGAAAAAGGGTGAAAAAGGGGACCAAGCTCGCGATCGCACTGGCGATCACCTACCTCGTCTGGGGATCGAGCTTCCTCGCAACCAAGATCATGGTGACCGACGAGCCGCCGCTCGTCGCTGCCGGCCTGCGCTTCTCCACGGCCGGATTATTGCTGATGGCTTTTGCGTGGTGGCGCAGCGGCCCGCCGGTGCTGACGCGCATCGAACTGCGGCATGTGCTCGCGATGGGATTTCTGTCGGTGCTTTTCAGCAATGCCTGCCACGTGATCGCAATGCAATTCGTGCAGTCCAATACTGCGGCGCTGCTGAATGCGACGCCGGCGCTCTGGATTGCCTGGCTGGGTACATTCGGCCACCGTCGTAGCCATCTCTCCGGCGCGGCCCGACTGGGGCTTCTTGTGGGTTTGTTCGGTGTGCTGCTGGTACTCGCGCCGAAAGGTGGATTCCATCTGGTGGGGCTCGGCTGGCAGTTGCTGATTCTGCTCGGCTGCCTGAGCTGGTCTCTCGGCACCATTTATTACCGCAACGCAGGCGCGGCGAATCCGCCCCTGATGTTCGCTGCATTGCAGATGCTGGCAGGCGGGCTCGGGCTCCTTGTTGCCGCGGGAGTTGCAGGCCAGTCCTTCGATGCTCACTGGACCACGCGCGGGCTCCTCGCGATCCTGTGGCTGACGCTGATGAGCTCCTGCCTGGCCTATTCCGCCTACGCGTGGCTCACCGTTCACACGACACCGGTCGTGGTCGGCTCCTTCGGCTATGTCTGTCCGGCCGTGGCCGCGCTGATCGGATGGCTCGTGCTCGACGAATCGCTCGCCTGGTTGCAGATCACAGGGATGCTGGTGATTCTCCTGGGGATTGCGCTGGTGACAGGGTATTTGAGGCTGATGCCGAGGAATCCCGCCAGAGCAGCCGGGAGTTGATGAATCGCGAATCGCAGGCGATCAGCAAACGCTATTGACGGGTGCGCTGCGCCGGCACATTCTCCTGCGCGACGTGCGCTTCTGATCCGCCGAAAAATGAGCCGACACGACCACAATCCCGCACGGCGAACATTGCTTCGCCAATCGATTGCCATCGCCGGTGCGGCAGCATTGGGCGGCGCGTCAGGGCGCGCGTTGACTGCCGCGGCCCCCGACGTGGACACCAGCCCGCCCTCGTCGGACCCACATCCGGCGCTCGGGCGCACGCTGACGCGCATCGCCTTCGGGTCCTGCTCGAAGGAATCGAAGCCCCAGCCGATCTGGGACGCGATACACGCGAGGCAGTGCGACCTGTTCCTGTTCCTCGGCGACAATATCTACGGAGACACGCGCGACATGGCGGTGCTGCGCGCGAAGTACGCGGAATTCGCAGCGCAACGCGGCGTCGCCCGATTGCGCGCTACGACTCCCGTTGTCGCGATCTGGGACGACCACGACTTCGGCGAGAACGATGCGGGTGGCGATTACCCGCTCAAGGACGTGTCGCGGCGGATATTCCTTGAATTCTGGGGCGAACCCGCCGGATCGCCGCGTTGGCTCCGCGATGGCGTTTATGCATCCTATGTCTTTGGCCCGCCGGGCAAGCGCGTGCAGGTGATCCTGCCGGACCTGCGCTATAACCGCACACCGATCCTGAAGCTGGACCTGGCGGGTGCCGACTACGAGGCATGGGCCAGGGCCAGGCTGGCAGCCGGGCTGCCGGTACCGGGGCCGTATGCGCGCAATCCCGACCTGCAGGCCACGATGCTCGGCGAGGCACAGTGGCAATGGCTCGAGCGGCAACTCGAGGTGCCCGCCGATGTGCGCCTGATCGGGTCCAGCCTGCAGGTGCTCGCCGATTTCACGGGCTGGGAGGCATGGATCAATTACCCACGGGACCACCAGCGGCTCATCGACCTGATCCGCCGAAAACGCGCGAATGGCGTGGTGTTTCTGAGCGGCGATATCCATTACGCCGAGATGTCGAAACTTGACGTCAATGTGCCGTACACGCTGTGGGACCTGACGTCCAGCGGTCTCACGGAGGAGTGGCCGGTCCCGACGCCCAATGCGAATCGCGTGAGCGAGGTGCTGCCCGAGGCCAATTTCGGCTTTATCGACATCGACTGGCAGGGACCGTCGACGCGGTTGTCGCTCGGCATTGTCGATGCCGCCGGCAAGACGCGGATGAACTGGGAGATCGGGCTGGCCGGCCTGGCCTGGAGCTGTCTCGGTCGTCAGACGTAGCGAAACACGAGGACGGCAAGGCCAACCGACGCGAGCGTCGCACCCCATAGCGGCGCATCGATGCCCGCCAGCCACAACAGGTGCAGGAACGCCGCCGACAGCAGCGAGACAAACAGCCGATCACCGCGCGTCGTATCGATCCCCAGCACACCGCGCCGCGGGTTGCCACCGGGGGCGCGCCATTCCCAGATCGTCATGACGACCAGCATTGTGGCAATGAAGCCGAAGAAGACGGCGGTCTGCCAGGTCCATGCCATCCAGCCCAGCGCGTCGGCAGTCATCGTCGCCTCCGTCAAACGCGCCCGAGGGCGAAGCCCTTGGCGATGTAGTTGCGCACGAAATAAATGACGAATGCGCCGGGAACGATGGTTAACGCCCCCGCCGCGGCCAGCAAGCCCAATTCGTATCCGGAAGTGCTCGCGGTCCGCGTCATCACCGCCGCGATCGGCTTGGCGACGACCGCAGTCAGCGTCTTGGCCAGCAACAGCTCGACCCAGGAGAACATGAAGCAGAAAAACGCCGCGACCCCTATGCCGGCAGCGATCGTAGGAATGAAGATGCGGATGAAGAAACGCCAGAACGGATAACCATCGACGAAAGCGGTTTCGTCGAGTTCCTTCGGCACGCCGGACATGAATCCTTCGAGGATCCAGACCGCCAGCGGGATATTGAACAGGCAGTGCGCAAGCGCCACCGCGATATGAGTGTCGAACAGCCCGATGGCCGAATACAACTGGAAGAACGGCAGCGCAAATACCGCGGGCGGTGCCATGCGGTTGCTGAGCAGCCAGAAGAACAGATGCTTGTCGCCCATGAAGCGGTAGCGCGAGAACGCGTACGCCGCAGGCAGTGCCAGCGTGATGCTGATGGCGGTGTTCATCAGCACATAGGCGAGTGAATTCAGGTAGCCCGTGTACCAGGTCGGGTCGGTCAAGATCGTGCGGTAATTCGCAATCGTGAAGTGGTCGGGCCACAATGTGAACGATCCGAGGATTTCGTTGGTCGTCTTGAACGACATGTTCAGCAGCCAATAGATCGGCAGCAGCACGAATACGATGTACAGCGCCGGGAGCAGCCATCTGATCCGCCTCATTGCCGCACCGCCGCGCGCCGGGTCTTCATCAGTGGGCCTCATCGCGGGTCATCACGGCGTAGAAGACCCACGACAGCAGCAGGATGATCAGGAAGTAGATCAGCGACATGGCTGCCGCGGGCCCCAGATCGAACTGGCCCAGCGCAATCTTGACCAGATCGATCGACAGCAGCGTGGTGGAATTTCCGGGACCGCCGCCGGTCAGCACGATGGCTTCAGTGTAGATCATGAAGCTGTCCATGAAGCGCAGCAGCACGGCGATCATCAGCACGCGCTTCATCTTCGGCAGCTGGATGTAGCAGAACACGGCCCAGGCCGAAGCGCCGTCGATCTTCGCCGCCTGGTAAAAGGCATTGGGAATGGCCGACAAGCCGGCGTAGGCAAGCAATACCACCAGCGACGTCCAGTGCCAGACATCCATCGCGATCAACGTGGACCAGGCCGACATCGGATGGCGGGTGAAGTTATAGTCGATGCCGATCGCGTTCAGCGAATGGCCGAGCAGGCCGATATCGGGCAGTGCCAGGATATTCCACATCGCGCCGACGACATTCCATGGAATCAGCAGCGGCATCGCCATCAGTACCAGGCAGGCCGACGCCCACGGACCACTCCGCGGCATCGCGAGCGCGATGGCGACACCCAGCGGGATCTCAATGGCGAGGACGATCGCCGTGAACAGCAGCTGGCGTTGCAGCGCCTCGTGGAAGCGCGTCGAATGCAGTATCTGCTCGAACCAGGTCACGCCCTCGAAGAAGAACTGATTGTCGCCGAATGTCTCCTGCACCGAGTAGTTGACCACCGTCATCAGCGGAATGACCGCATTGAAGGCGTCGAGCACGACCACCGGCAGCACCAGCCACCAGGCTTTCTGATTTGGAGTGCGGCCGCTCATCCGGGCTCTCCCCCCTGGCGCCATC
>JAQBCT010000090.1:0-2937 GCA_032124855.1 Gammaproteobacteria bacterium | reverse complement strand
CACTGGACGGGTTTGGATGGTCAAGGACAGCGCCCGCTCCAGTTGCGCGCGTGCATAGGACGCGTCCTCACGCAGGCGGTCGTAGATGTCGTTGTCTGGGCTTTCGGTGAGGCAGTGCGTCGCGTAATCCGCAAACGCGTTCAGATCGGTGATCAGCGTCACCAGGTGGCGCGGCGCGTCCTGGTTGCGCGCGCGCGCGCGGGCGACGATATCGACCAGCTCATGATCAGTGAAGCGACGTGGCGCGGTGCGTCCTGCGCGTGACGCGGCGCCGGACGGGGTGGCGCAGGCGTGCATCAGATCGGTCCAGGTCAGTGGCCACGCCAGCGTGGCGGCGCCGTGCTGCTCTGTGGCCAGCGACAGCGCTTCGCGGCTCGCAAATTGATAGATCGCCAGCAACCTGCAATCGGGTGCCGCGCGGCGAACACGTTGCATCGCATCTGCATTGAGGCTGGGAATTTGCACGGCAATCACGTCGAGCTGCGCACGTTCGGCGGCACGACTGCCGACGAAATCCTCAATGCTCACCCAGCGCTGGCAGACTTCGGTGAGGTCGGATTCCTCGGCGCCCTGCTCGAGAATGAGCAGGTTGGGTCCGACAAGACCCACTTGCGGTACGCGATGCGGGCTGATGCGCGGTCGGGCGATGTCCGTGCGGGCATCGAGTTGTTCATCAGATAACTCCACCAGGGAAGAGATCGGATGACCGTCCTCGATCAGCAGCTTGATCTTTTCGAGGCGCTTGAGCTGCTCATGACTGTAGTAGCGCGTGCGGCCATCGCGCTCAGCGGGCTCGAAGCCGTGGCGCCGTTCCCAGGCGCGCAGACACTCCACGCTGATTCCCGTGAGTTTGGCCACGGTACCGATGCGGTACAGTTCGGATTCGCTCAATGGGTGCTCGCACACTGAACAAAGGGGGGGATCGATTGTACAGCCGCCCCGAGTCGTGTCCAGTACGGTTTGGCTGAAACGTCGAGGGCTTGGAAAAGGTGGCGTGGCGACAGTACGAAACGTACTGTCGTTCGCGGCGCTGGGAGGAGGGGAGGGGAGAGACACCGCGCCACGCCATTGTGTTTCCCATGATCGGCAGACCACAGAAAACGGCCGCAGTGTACGAGGTTGCGGGCGCGCGGCAAAGGACAATTTGGGAATTTTTGTAACAAACGTGTTTCACGGCGGGCAGGTGCGTGGGGCGGCAACCGGGCGGGTTCCCCGGTTCGTGCAACGTGCGCAGAATGTCGGGGTTGCTTGTTGTGTCGGACAGACGGAGGAACAGACGATCCATGCAGAACAATATCGGTAGCTTTTTGACCAAGCGGGCCTACCTGAACCCGGATCGCGAAGCGTATGTAGACGGCCATGACGGCACGCGGATGAGCTTTCGGGCCCTCAATGAGCGCTGCAATCAGTTCGCCAATGCACTGCTCGCGGCTGGGACAGGCAAGGGTGATCGGATTGGCCTGCTGCTGATGAACAGTGCTGAATTCGTCGAAGCCTACTTTGCCATCGCCAAAATCGGCGCAGTGGTGGTGCCACTGAACTGGCGCCTCGTTCCCGACGAACTCGAGTTCATCCTCAAAGACAGTGGCACGCGACATTTGTGTTTTGGCGAAGAGTTTCTGGAGACGGTGGAAGAACTGCAGCGGCGTGGCGATCGTACCGACATCGAACACTGGTGGCAGGTCGAAGGCGAACAACCGCTAGCGTCGTTTGCGCAAAATTACCAGTCGCTGCGCGATTCGGCATCGAGCGCGGAACCGGCGCTCGGCGCCACTGACGACGATATGCTCTACATCATGTACACCTCAGGCACTACCGGATTGCCTAAGGGGGTTGTACATACCCATACCACATCGATGTGGGGCGTACTGACCATCGCCGCCACTACCTACTTTCACGAACATGAACGCTATCTGGCTTGTCTGCCGATGTTTCATGTGGGCGCGCTGACGCCCATCACGGTCAACGTTTACAAGGGCGCCACCAGTGTGGTGATGCGCACCTTCGATCCGCTGCGGGCCTGGCAGCTGATCGAGTCGGAACGCGTGACCAGCGGCCTGGCGGTGCCCGCGATGCTGAATTTCATGCTGCAGGTGGGCGATCTGTCGCGTTTCGATCATTCATCGCTGCGCTGGTGCATGTGTGGTGCAGCGCCGGTGCCGGTTGCGATGATCGAAGCCTATGCGGCGCTTGGCATCGCGATCCATCAGATCTACGGACTCACGGAGAGTTGTGGTCCTGCCTGCCTCATCGATGCCGAGTTCGCGCTGAAGAAGGTTGGCTCCACGGGCAAAGCGTTCTTTCACACAGATATCCGCATCGCCAATGAAGCCGGCGAGGCCTGTGCACCCGGTGAGCCGGGAGAAGTGCTGGTCCGCGGCGCCCACGTGATGCGCGAGTACTGGAACCGCCCGGAAGCGACGGCCGAAACCATCATCAACGGCTGGCTGCACACGGGTGACATCGCAGTGGTGGATGCCGATGGCTTCGTCTTCATTCAGGATCGGATCAAAGACATGATCATTTCGGGTGGCGAAAACGTTTACCCGGCCGAGATCGAAAATCTGCTGATGGCGCACGACGGCATTGCCGAGGCGGCCGTGATTGGCCAGCCCAGCGCGAAATGGGGTGAGTCGCCGCTGGCCATCGTAGTTCTCCGCGACGCCGCGCTTACCGAAACCGACGTCCTGCGGTACTGTCGCGGCCGACTGGCCAGCTTCAAACGGCCTTACGGTGTTGTTTTCGTGCATGAGATTCCGCGCAATCCGAGCGGAAAAATTCTGAAGCGGATTCTGCGCGAACAGTTTCCGGGTCCTGCGCCGAACTGAGAGTGCCCCGTGGCCGCGCCGACGGCGTGTCAGTGATGGGGGTGCCCGTCATCCGGGCACGGGCCGTGCTCGATCTGGATGGTGGAGTGATCGACACCGAAATCCGCCA
>JAQBCT010000089.1:0-10146 GCA_032124855.1 Gammaproteobacteria bacterium | reverse complement strand
CGCAGCTTCGTGCTGACGCCCGCGACAGGCAACCTGGGTGAGTTCATGTTCATCGACTCGTATCCGAACTTTGAGGCCTGGGCCCAGCAACACGCTGCGATGGCAACGCCTGACGGCGTGGCACTCGAAGCGGAGTTCAATGGCGTGAACACCTGCGCATCGAGCAACCTGGTCTCTTCCACCGAGAGTTGACGCACACGCGGATCGTTCCAGTGGGGTGATCCGTGTCGATCCGCCTGGTGGGGTTGCACAGGAGTTCAGATGTGTCAGGCGTAGCACTCATCGTTGGCGGTGGCCCGGGTGTCAGCGCCAGCTGCGCGCACTGCTTCGCGCGCTCCGGCATGAAAGTAGCTGTCGCCGCGCGTTCGCCCGATAAGCTCGTGCTCAAGAAGCTCGAAGAGGAGCACGGCATTCGACGTTTCGCCTGCGATGCGGTGGATGCGACGGCCGTGGCAACGCTTTTCGATTCCGTTACGGCAGAACTCGGCACACCCAACCTGGTGGTGCACAACATCGACGGGCGCGTGACGGATATTTTTCGCAAGGCATTGGTGGATGCCGATCCCGCGCTGGTGCAGACCACCATCGCGAATTCCGCATTCAGCGCGTTTCTGGTCGCACAAGCCGCGGCGAAACGGATGCTGGCACGCGACCCTGGCACCGATGGCGCGCGTGGCACCATCATCTTCACCAACGCAAGCGCTGCACTGAAAGGGTTTCCCAACAGTGCGGCATTCGCGATGGCCTGCCACGCAAAGCATGGCCTCGCGCAAAGCATGGCTCGGGAGCTGATGCCGCAAGGCATCCATGTGGCGCATGTACCCATCGATGGGGCCATCGGCTGGACGCAGGAAGATGGCTCGCGGCGACACTGGATGGCCGGCACCGCCGTAGACGACAATCTGCTGGATCCGGATGCCATCGCGCTGACCTATCTGCAACTGCACCAGCAGCCGCGATCCACCTGGGCATTTGAGGTCGTACTGCGTCCATGGGTCGAGCGTTGGTAGCACCGACAGGCAAGGACACGCCCATCATGAGCAAAGTGTGTTTGATCACCGGCGTCGGACCGGGCACGGGGCAAGCCCTGGTGCAGCGCTTTGTCGAAGGTGGCTACGCAGTTGCGATGCTGGCGCGCGATGCGCAGCGCCTGACGGATCTCTCGAGCCGCTTGCCCGACGCGCACGCTTATCCGTGCGACGTGAGCGACGCCAAGCAGCTGACGGATACCTTCAATGCGGTGAAGAGCCAACTGGGGGCGCCTCTCGTGATTGTCCACAATGCAGTGGCGGCGACACTCGGCACCTACATGGATGTCGATCCCGCGAAGATGCGTCGCAGTTTTGAAGTGAATACGCTGGCACTGTTGTTGCTGGCACAGATGGCAACGCCAGACATGATTGAAGCGGGATCAGGCGCCATCATCTGCACCGGCAATACATCGGCGTATCGCGGCAAGGCCAGATTTGCGGGCTTCGCGCCGACCAAGGCGGCGCAGCGCATTCTGCTGGAAAGCATCGCGCGCGAAGCCGGTCCTAAAGGTATCCACGCGGCGTATCTGGCGATTGATGCAGTGATCGATGTGCCGTGGACGCGCAAAGCGTTTGCGGATCGGCCCGATGATTTCTTTTGTCGGCCCGCCGATATCGCCGAGGAATGCTTCCGGCTGGCCCATCAGCCCAAGTCTGCGTGGTCGTCGGAATCGGTGATTCGCCCGTTTGGCGAAAGCTGGTAGGCGTCGCGCAGATTGCGCGTTACGGCGTCGTGGCGACCGCCCGCGCAACGCCAAAGTCGCCACCAAGCGCAACGTACAGATTGACGCGCTGCACCCGGCGTTCCGCCTGCACGCGAATCAGTGCGGTCTGCGCGCTGTAGGTCGCCATCTGCTGTTGCAGGACTGTGCGTAGATCACTCGCGCCAATCTGATATCGCACCTGTTCCAGCTGCAGCGCGTGCTGCCCCAGGGCGAGTTGTTGCGCGAGGATCGGTTCACGCTCGGCGAGATTCGCATTCGCGGCAAGGGCGGCTTCCACTTCGTCGAATGCATTCAGGCCCGCACGGCCGATGATCGGAATCGTCACCACGATCACCTGCGCAGTCGCGTTCCACGGCAGCCATTTGAACTTGAAAAAGATCAGCCAGACGAAGAACGAATAGATACCAAGCAGCAGCGCTTCCACGTCAGGCCTCCGCGTGGCTTGCCAGACGCGCCAGCCGATCACGCACGGCACGCAAGTGACTGTTCAGATTGCCTCTCGCTTCGAGCCGGTCGAGTTCAGCGCGCAGGCTCCGCGCCGCTTCGTCAGCTAGCCCGCCCGACTCCGCCAACGCCACCTGCTCTTCGAAATAGTCCTCGTGTTGTTCCGTGCCATGCGCCAGCGCATATCCGGTGGGGCGCGAATACGCCAACAACCACGCAATCGGCCACAGCAGTCCGCCGAATACCAACGACAGCAGGCACAGCACGTGAATGGCTTCTTTCTGCGGATGCTGGCGCTTCTCCGCTGCCTTCTGCGGCAGCACATGCACCATCCAGAACAGCCCGATCGCCGCCGGAGGCATGGCAATCAGCACGAACCACGACAGCACATCGGCTGCAGTGTCCAGCGCATCACCCGACAGAAACGATGCGTCCGCAGCACCGGTGGCGAACAGCGCTGCCGCGGCGATGGCGCATCGGGTGGGTCTGCGGAATTCTGATTCGCTCGGCATGCGCCTGTCCTTCGCCGTGGGGTGCCGGGCCGGTCAGTAAGCCAACCTGAAACCATGGCAGTCCACGCGCAGACGCAGCTCGACCGTCAGTGGATCTGGCCTGCCTTCATGGCCGTCCAACGGCGCTGGCGCACACTCTGGTAGTCCTGCGTTTCCACGGGTACCGCAAACAGTCGCTGCATCACCTCGGGCGTTGGATACACGGCCTCGTCGTCACGAATCTCGGCTTCGACCAATTGCCGCGCCTCTGTCACGCCGCTGGCGTAGTAAGTCACGTTCGTCATGCCTGCGGCGATCCGCGGGTCCAACAGAAAGTCGATGAGCGCGTAGGCGCTATCGACATTACGCGCGTCCGCCGGAATGGCCATCACTTCGAACCACACCAGACTGCCTTCCTTGGGCACCACGTAGCGCAGATCGAGGCCTGCGCTCGCGCGCCTGGACTGAGCCACTGAGCCGGACCACACCATCGCCAGGCAGATCTCACCACTGGCCAGATCGTCCATCGACTGCGATGAGTCGAAATAGCGAATGAAGGGCTGAGTCTTTGCCAGCATTGCGATCGCATCGTCGAGATCGGTCGAGCTGAGTGATTGCGGATCGCGCCCCAGATAGTTGAGCGCGATCGGTATGACGTCACCGGGCGAGTCGAGCATCGCAACGCCACACTCCTGCAACTTCCGAACGACATCGGGCGCGAACAGCAGATCCCATGAATCAAGGGGTGCATCGGGCAGGCGCGCAACGATCTGATCGATGTTGTAGCCGATCCCTGTGGTGCCTTGGCTGTAAGGCACGCCGTAGCGGGCGCCGGGATCCACTTCCGCAAGCTTCCCAAGCAGCACCGGATCGATCCCGGCGTAGTTCCGCAGCCGGCTATGATCCAGTTCCAGGAACAGTCCGGCCATGCGTTCCTTGGCGAACGGCGCAGACGCGGGCACCACCAGATCGTATCCGGAATGCCCCACCAGCAGCTTGGCTTCGAGCGTTTCGTCGGAGTCGTAGACGTCGTGTACCACTTCGATTCCGGTCGCTTGGGTGAATGCGGGCAGCGCATCGGGATTGATATCGCTGTACCAGTTGTAGAAGTTCACAACAGGTCGTGCGTCCGCAGGCGCCCCGCCTTCGTCACCGCAACCGGCGGCGAAACCAAGCACCAGCCCTATCGCGCCCATTCGCCAACACCTGTTCGAAGGGGCACGTATCGGCATCCCTCACGCTCCCTACAGGTAGAAATTCAATCCCAGGGTGGTGTCGAACTGCCAGAAGCCACTGCTCTTCCAGTGCGCGACACAGCCGCCGCTGCAGAAAAACTCACCTTGCGAATCCGTCACCGTGCCGAGCGCTCGTGCATCCAGACGCAGTCCCAGGTGGCGGGCGAGTTGGAATTTGATGCCACCAACGAACGCGACACTGAATTCCACCTCGTCGTCGTAGTCACCGTCCGGCGAGAAGCGCGTGGCACCCAGCGTGAAGCCCACGTACGGCCGCTGTTTGTCACCATCCATGACGTATATGCCACCGGCGTGCAGATACTCGATGTCGACATCCACAGATTCCCGAGCGAGCAGCCCGCCATTGATATCAATATCGGTCTGTTGCCGCGAATAGAAGATCTCCCACTGCGTGTGATGTCCGCTGGGAAAATCGAACACGAGTCCATAGGCGGGTGCGTTATTCAGATCGAGGCTGATGTCGCTGTTGCGATCGGTATCGTCAATGCTGCCGCCGAAGCGATAGCCGTAGAACGGCGCAATCTCCCAGCCCACCGCCTCGCCCGTGTACACCTCCCGGGCATTCGCCACATTCGCCCAAGCGGCCAGCGCCGCACAGCATATCGTGAGGAAGAGAACGCGCATGCTGTCGCCTCAGTAAAAGCCGTGGACTATACCGCAGCGCCTTTGGATACCATCAACACTGGGGGTCGGAGGCCAACGCGAAATGAGCAACACGAAGTCGGTGCGGGGCTGGGTTGCAGGGCGCGTGCAGGGTGTGTCGTATCGCGCTTCATTCGCCCAGCAGGCCGATCGACTGAACCTGCACGGCTGGGTGAAGAATCTGCCTGATGGCCGTGTGGAATTTCTCGTGCACGGCTCGCCGGCGTCGGTGCAGACAATGCTCGACTGGGCAAAGCGTGGCCCGCGCTTCGCACGCGTGGCACAGCTGCATGTAGCTGACGTGGACGAACCGCCGCCGCCGGACTTCGAGATTCGATGATGGCGCAGCCGGCGGGGCGATGTTTTGCGTCCGCCCATACTGCGCATTTATGCTAGGCCACAGCGGGCGCGGAGATCCTCATGGCGGGTGTCGACGAGATCATCAAACAGTGGGTGGCGCAGGCCGAACGAACCGGCGAGGTGAGGAAGCTGCCCGGCTTCGGCGAACCGTTCAAATTCGATGACGGATTTCTCGAGACACCAGCAGAACTGCGCATGGTGTACAAAATTCTGAAGAACGCCGGCTACGTCCCTGCCGAGATCGAGCTGCTGCAACGCCTCGCCGCGCTGCGTGAACAGCTCGCCACGATCACAGACCCGGTGCAGCAGAACGAGTTGAAGTCGAAGATCGCAGAGACGCAGCAGAAGGCTGCCGTCATGCTGGAGGCGATGCGCGGCAAGCGCTAAGCAAATCCAAGCGACCCGGACCGTTCCATTTCCATTGCGCTGACAACCGATTACGCTGATCGACCCCAGGCGATCTGCCATTGCAGGAGTGCCCATGCGGCGTTTGCGCCGAACCGTACCTATTTTGCTTGCGCTCAGCGCGCTCGCATTGACCGCCTGCGGACGCGACGCAGCCGGCACGGGCGGACCGCCACAACGAACACCCGAAGTGGCCGTGGTCACCATTCAACCCTCACGCGCAGTGCTTACGGCGGAACTGCCCGGCCGAACCGCGCCGTATGCAACATCCGATGTGCGGCCACAGGTGGGTGGCATCCTGCAGGCGCGGCTGTTCACGGAAGGCAGTGTGGTCGAGGCGGGACAGCCCCTCTATCAGATTGACGCCACGCTCTATCAGGCTGCCTATGACAGTGCGCAAGCCCAACTGGCCAATGCGCGGGCGGCGCTGACCACTGCGACGCTGCGGGCCCAGCGCTACACCTCGCTGCGCAAAGACCGATCCATCAGCCAACAGGACTACGACGACGCGCAGGCTGGGCTGCAGCAGGCCAGGGCTAACGTCGCCCAGCAGCAGGCTAATGTTGCGACTGCGCGCATCAACCTCGGTTACACGCGCATCACCGCACCCATTGCAGGCAAGATCGGCCGCTCGTACCTGACACAGGGTGCGCTGGTGAAAGCGGATCAGGAGCAGGCGCTGGCCACCATCCAGACGCTGGACCCGATCTATGTCGACATGAATCAGTCCAGCAGCGAACTGTTTTCGCTGCGCGGCGCAATCTCCGAGGGTCCCCTGGCCGGCCAGGCAAGCGCAGCCGTGACGCTGACGCTTGACGACAACACACCGTATCCGCTGCAGGGGACGCTGCAATTCCGCGAAGTGGTGGTTGACCCAACGACGGGCACAGTGACGCTGCGCGCCCAGTTTCCTAATCCCAGCGGCGTGCTGCTGCCCGGTATGTTCGTGCGCGCAACGATCATTCAGGGCATCGAAGCAGCTGCACTGCTGATACCGCAACGCGGCGTCAGCCGCGACGACAAGGGCAATGCCACAGCGCTCATTGTCGATGCGGACGGCATAGTGCAACGGCGCATGCTCGGCGTGTCACAGATGGTTGGGCCGAACTGGCTTGTGAAAAGCGGCATCGCTGCGGGTGATCGCGTGATCGTGGAAGGCCTGCAATATGTGCGATCTGGTCAGCCGGCCAACGCCGTGCCATTCGAGGCAACCGCTTCGCCGGCGCCGGCGCCAGCTCACGGCGCGCCCGCCGCGCCCACCGCCAAATAGCCCATGTTGTCGCGCTTCTTCATCGACCGGCCGATCTTCGCGTGGGTCATCGCGATCTTCATCGCACTGGCCGGCGTGCTTGCCATCGTCGGATTGCCCGTCGAACAGTATCCAGGCATCGCACCGCCGTCGGTGACCATTGAGACGAACTATCCCGGCGCATCGGCGGATACCGCACAGAACTCTGTTACCCAGGTCATCGAGCAACAGATCACCGGCATCGACAACCTGTTGTATTTTGCGTCGTCGAGCAGCTCCAGCGGCCAGGTGCAGATTGTCGCAACCTTTGCCGCCGGTACCGATCCCGACATCGCCCAGGTGCAGGTGCAGAACAAGGTGCAGCAAGCCATTTCGCGCTTGCCCCAGGAAGTGCTGCAACGCGGCGTCACCGTGCAGAAGTCGCAGACCAGCTTTCAGCTGATCGTGGGGATCTACGACACCGGTGGGCGCTTCACTAATGTCGATATCTCGGACTATCTCGCCAGCAATTTTCTGGATCCGATTTCGCGCGTACCCGGTGTTGGCAATGTGCAGGTATTCGGCTCGCCTTATGCGATGCGCATCTGGCTGGATCCCTACAAGCTGGTGTCGTACAACCTGACCCCCACCGATGTGCGCAATGCGGTGCGCGAGCAGAACACGCAGGTTTCGGCTGGCGAGATCGGCGCGCAACCGGCGACGTCCGAGCAGCAACTCAATGCCACCGTCACCGCGCAGAGCCGGCTGCAGACCCCGGAGCAGTTCCGCGCCATCATTCTGAAGGGTTCCAGCGGCGGCGCCGTGGTGCGCCTTGAAGATGTCGCACGCGTGGAGATCGGCGCCGACAGCTATATGGTGTCGAGTCGATTGAACGGGCGACCTGCCGCCGGCATGCTCGTGCGGCTGGCGCCAGACGCCAATGCGCTGACCACCATCGACGCAGTCAAGGTCAGGGCGACAGAGCTGGCCGCGTCACTGCCCGACGGCCTGGCGCTGTCGTTTCCAGTGGATAACACCCGCTTCATCGAGGTGTCGATCCGCGAGGTGGTGTTCACGCTGGTCGAGGCGATCGGATTGGTGATCCTCGTGATGTTCATATTCCTGCAGAACTGGCGCACCACGCTGATTCCTGGCATTGCGGTGCCGGTGGTGCTGCTCGGCACGGTCGGCGCGCTCGCCGTTTTCGGCTTCACCATCAATACACTCACACTGTTCGCGCTGGTGCTGTCCATCGGCCTGCTGGTGGACGATGCCATCGTGGTGATTGAAAACGTCGAGCGCATCATGCGCGAGGAAGGGCTGTCGCCACGCGAGGCGACCCGCAAATCGATGGATCAGATCACCGGTGCGCTAATCGCCATTGCGTTGGTGCTGTCCGCCGTGTTCGTGCCGATGGCATTTTTCGGCGGCTCCACTGGCGTCATCTACCGCCAGTTCTCCGTGACCATTGTCTCGGCGATGGTGCTGTCGATTTTCGTCGCGATGGTGCTGACCCCTGCGCTGTGCGCAACCCTGCTGAAGCCCATCCCTGCTGGTGGCGCAGAGCGGCATGGCTGGTTCTTCACCCGGTTCAACACAACGTTCGAATCCGGCCGCGAACGCTACCGCCGAGCTGTCGAACGCCTGCTCAACTTGCGCAAGTCAACGATGCTGGTTTATGCCGTCGTTGTGGGGCTGATGGCCGCGTTGCTGGTGCAACTGCCCACCGGCTTTCTTCCACAGGAAGATCAAGGCGCGCTGTTCACGCCGATCAGCCTGCCGCCGGGTGCGATGCAGGCACGCACGCTGGAAGCAGTGAAGCAGGTGGAGCATTTCTATCTGGTGGATGAGAAGGACAACATCAATTCAGTGTTCATGGTGGCTGGCTTCAGCTTCGCCGGTCAGGGACAGAACAACGGCCAGGCGTTCGTTAACCTGACGACCTGGGACGACCGCCCGGGCAAGATGAATAGCGCTGAGGCGATCGCATCGCGCGCAATGAAGACGTTTTCGGGCGTCCGCGACGCACGCATCTTCGCGCTGATCCCGGCACCTGTGCGCGAGCTTGGTAACTCCACGGGCTTCGAGATGCAACTGGAGGATCGCGGCGGTGTGGGTCACGACGCGCTGATGGCAGCGCGCGACCAGCTGCTGGACGCCGCGCGCCGCAACCCGGTGCTTGCCCAGGTGCGCGTAAACGGACTGGACGACACACCGCAACTGCATATCGAGGTCGACCAGAACAAGGCCAATGCGCTTGGCGTTTCACTGACAGAGATCAACGCCACCTTGTCGGCCGCCTGGGGCAGCACCTACATCAACGACTTCATCGACCGTGGCCGGGTCAAGCGCGTGTACATGCAGGCCGATGCGCCGTATCGCATGGCACCGGAGGATCTGAATCGCTGGTATGTGCGAACCGCGTCCGGATCCATGGCACCGTTTGCGTCGTTCATGAGTTGGCGGTGGGAACAGGGGCCCGCGAAGCTGGAACGCTACAACGGCTTTCCGTCACTGAATATCCAGGGCCAGGGCGCGGGGGGCTTCAGCACCGGTGCTGCGATGAATGCAATGGAAAAACTCGTGGCCGCGCTGCCCGACGGAATTGGCCTGGAATGGACCGGCGCTTCGTTTCAGGAACGCCTATCCGGCGCACAGGCGCCCGCGCTGTACACCATTTCACTGCTGGTGGTATTTCTATCTCTCGCCGCGCTGTATGAAAGCTGGTCTGTGCCCGTGGCGGTGATGCTGGTGGTGCCGCTTGGCGTGATCGGCGCGGTGGCCGCCGCCACCTTGCGTGGCCTGTTCAACGACATCTACTTCCAGGTGGGATTGCTGGCCACCATGGGATTGGCGGCGAAGAATGCCATTCTCATCGTGGAGTTTGCCGAAGCGGAACTGCGCCGCGGAATTGATGCCCACGCGGCGGCGCTGCATGCAGCCCGATTGCGGTTGCGGCCGATCCTGATGACATCGTTTGCATTCATTGCAGGTGTATTTCCACTGGTGGTAGCCACCGGCGCCGGCGCTGCCAGTCAGAACGACATCGGCACGGGCGTGGTGGGCGGCATGCTCACCGGCGTGGCGCTGGCGATCTTCTTCGTACCGGTGTTCTTCGTGATTGTTAGGGGACGGCGCAAAGGGCACGCAGGAGAACCATGACCAACTCAGAGATATGCGCGACGATAACCTTGAGGGGTTGACACGCTTCGTGTTCAGGTGCCGCGGTCAGCGCAAGCAAGATGCACGGGTGACTTGGTCGATTGGACCGGGGCACATCCGTTGCAACAGCGGGCGGTCTGCCATAGCGTTTGGGGCAGAAAAAGATGATTTCTCAAGCATTGCCGAATGCCACCCAGATATATGAACGAAGTTCGTAATCTCACACGATCGATTCAGCGAATATCCAGCGGAGTCGGGCAGTTGCGACGAGATGGCGACGCAGATAGATCGAAGCAGTTCGCCTTTGAACGCGAACGCTTTCTGTTGATTGGATGTTATGCGTCACGTGAACTGGGAGCGGGCAATGGGTCTTGAGTCTCTCGGCCAGATTGGAGAGTTGGT
>JAQBCT010000088.1:0-2838 GCA_032124855.1 Gammaproteobacteria bacterium | reverse complement strand
ATTGGGAAGGGACGGCGTCAATGGCAAGCGGAGGGCGTCGGGTGTCGGTTCTCCCTTCCTTCTTGGCATCTATTCGCTCGGCATCCCGGTGGGCATTCTGTTCGGCTTTCTCGCCGGCGGCTGGATCAACGAGTTCTTTGGCTGGCGCATGGCGTTCTTTGTAGTGGGGGTGCCCGGACTATTGCTCGCGGTGGTGGTGCGCCTCACCGTCGCCGAACCACCACGCGGAATGGCGGAGGGACGCACCGACAGCGCCGCGCAACCCGGCGTGCTCGAAACATTCGCGTTCCTGTGGTCGAAACGCTCCTTTCGTCACCTCGCGTTCGGCGGTGCGTTGACTGCGTTCGTAGGCTACAGCTTCACCAGCTGGATCCCCTCGTTCCTGATTCGATCGCACGACATGACGACAGGGGAAATCGGCACATGGCTGGGCCTGATCCTGGGCATCCCCGGGGGCATCGGCATTGCGCTGGGCGGCTATCTGGCGGATCGGTTTGGCGGCCGCGACACCCGCTGGTATCTGTGGATTGTGGCGGTTGCGTTGCTGGCAGGGGTACCGTTCGCGGTGATGGTATTCGTGGCGCCATCGCCAACCAGCGCGCTGCTGTATCTGATCGTCCCGGTGATGCTGGGCAACTTCTATCAGGCAACCACGTTCTCCCAGACCCAGGGACTGGTGAGCCTGCGCATGCGCTCTGTCGCAGCCGCGGTCTTGCTGTTCGTCATCAACATCATCGGCCTGGGGCTTGGCCCGCAAATGGTCGGCATCGTCAGCGATGCGCTGGCGCCTGCCTACGGCAAGGAGTCACTGCGCTACGCGTTGCTCGCGTGTTCGCTGATCAACATCTGGGCGGCCGCGCATTACTATTTCGGCGGAAAGCATCTGGCAGGAGATCTCGTTCGTGATCGGTGAGCACGCTGAGTTCGATGCATTTATTCGTGCCCAGCACTGGGGCGTGCTGAGCAGTCTGCGGCGCGATGGCTCACCGGTGAGTTCGATGGTGGCCTACGCGGTTGAAGGCGACGCGCTCGTGGTGAGCACACCCGGGGCGACATTCAAACGTCGCTCCATCGAAGCGGACGCCCGGGTGAATCTGTGCATCATCAGTGATCAGGCGCCGTTCAACTTCGTCGCGGTTGAAGGCATGGGTCGCATCGAGACGGATGACATCGATGGGTCGACGCGCGCTGTGTTTGCGAACATCGCCACGTTCGGCTACCGGGTGCCGGAGAATCTCGTGCAGTGGTTGCGTGATCAGGCGCGCGTGATCATCCGCATCAAACCCACTCGCGTCAGTGGCGTGATCCGCTGACGCCGCGGCGCGGACCACGCTAGAGCGACAACTCCAACCCCAGCAGATGGCGTTTGCCGCCCAGCCCATCGCGATCGGCCGTGCCCGCGTAATGGGCCGTGTGAATTTGCCGGTGCCAATCGCAGCTTTCTGATCGCCGACCTTTATACTGCTGCGCCCATGCGCCCCGCCAATCCCACGACCATCGATGTCGCTGCCGCCGCGGCGGAATTCGCCCGCTACGGCTACGTTGTGATCAAGCAGTACGCCAGCGCGGCGGACTGTGCGTTGTTACGCGCGCTCGTGGACACGATGCTCGTTCCGTTGCAGGGTCCGGTGGAATTTGAAGCCGACACGGGCTACCCCGGCGCACCGCGCAGCTTTCTCGACACGGGCGGGCTGACACCGCGGCGCCTGCTGCACGCCTATTCGCGCGACAGTGAGCTGCGTCGCTGGGCGCTCGATGCACGCGTCGCACAGCTGCTGAAGGCGCTGTTCGGCGGCCGCGCACCGCAGCTGTCGCAGTGCCACCACAACTGCGTGATGACAAAACATCCGGCATTCTCCAGTCGCACGCAGTGGCACCAGGATATCCGTTACTGGTCGTTTGCTCGGCCGGAGCTGGTCTCCACCTGGTTGGCGCTGGGTCCGGAACAGCAAGCCAACGGCGCGCTTTCCGTGATCCCGGGTAGTCACCTGCTGGAGATCGATGCGCAGCGCTACGATCAGGCGCTGTTTCTGCGCGCAGATCTGCCGGAGAACGTCGCGCTCATCGCGCAGGCGCGGATGGTGGAGCTCGATGCGGGAGATCTGCTGCTGTTTCATTGCCGGCTGTTCCATTCGGCCGGAGCCAACGACACGCAGCAGCTGAAATGCTCCCTCGTGTTCAGCTATCACGACGCAACCAATGCCGCCAAGCCCGGTACCCGCTCCGCAGCCTATCCGTCTATTGCCCTGTAGCTGCTGCGATGGATGACGACGACGAACTGTTCCGCCAGTCGATGAGCGATGTCGAGCCGCTCAAGGCCAAGCGCAAGCTCACGCCACTGCGCAGCGGCCCCACGGCGGCGCAGCTGGCTTCGCGGGCCAATGCGGAATCGAGCGCGAAGCCTGCTGATGACCCCAATTACCTGACGCTGGGGGAGGTGAGGGCGCTGGCGCCGCACGAACTGATCAGCTGGAAAAAGGATGGTGTGCAGGAAGGTGTGTTCAAGAAGCTTCGTCTTGGCAAGTATCCGCTGGACGGCGATCTCGATCTGCACCGCAAAACCGTCAAAGAGGCCCGCATCGAGCTATTCAAGTTCATGCAGGTGGCACAGGCCAGAGGGTGGCGCTGTGTGTTGATCAATCACGGTCGGGGCGAACGCAGTCCCACGCCGGCGCGGATCAAGAGCTATGTGATTGCCTGGCTTGCGCAGATGCCGGAAGTCCTCGCGTATCACCACCCGGAGCGGCGCCTGGGCGGTGCCGGTGCGGTATTGGTGCTGTTGCGAAAATCCGCAGCGCTGCGCGCGCAGAATCGGGAACGCCATGGCATGAAGGGAGC
>JAQBCT010000087.1:0-3311 GCA_032124855.1 Gammaproteobacteria bacterium | reverse complement strand
CTAACAGGCTGGTGAAAAACTCGGAATTGGACACTCTGCTGTTGGCCCCATGATGGATTCCACACGTCAACTCGGCCTTATCGCCATTGCGCGGACGGCGAAGTGGGCGGACCGTTGTGCTGCGTGGCGTTCATCCGGGCGCCAAGGCAAGGTTTCGCATTCGGATGAGGTTGTAACCGGCCATCGTGAGAATGAACTGGAAGCCCACCCGGGCGACACCCCGGAACTTGGTCTTTCGTATCGGCCCGACGGTCTTTCCCCATCCGAATGCTTCTTCGATTCGCTTTCGAATCACCTGGCTCACGTCGTAACCGGCGTGACGGGTAGTTCGCGCGTCGATTGCCGAACCTCCGCGGCGCTTCAGGTTCTGCGCGACGTGCGGTGTCACGCCAATCGCGCGCAATGCCTCGATGAATCCGCGGGTGTCATAGGCCTTGTCGGCCCCGAGGGTGACCTGGTCTGCGGGCACCTGGGTCAACATCTCCAACGCCGCGTCGCGTTCGCTGTACCCGCTCGCCTGGTTGACCATCGCCTCGACCACCAAACCATTGCGGTTTTCCATCAGCACGTGCGCGGCGTAACACAGCCGAGCCGGGTGCGCGAAGCTCTTTCGGTACATCCGCGCTTCCCGGTCGGTCGTCGATGCGTGGGTCTCGTTGCTACGGGTCTCGCCGTGGAAGTCGCGCCCGGCGTTGCGCCCTGGACCGTCCGAATTGTCGTCATCCTTGCCGTCTTTGCGCCGAAAGCTGCGTTGCGATGCCCACGCCTCGATCAACGTCCCATCGACGCTGAAGTGTTCGTCCGATGCCAACCCCAGGCTCTGCGCCTGGGAGAAGACGTGCGCAAAGAACTTATGCGCGATGTCACCTTCGAGAAGCCGCTCGCGATTCTTCGAAAATGTCGAGCGCTCCCATACCGGCTCGTCCGCCGACAGACCCACGAACCACCGATACAGCAGGTTGTAGTCCAACTCTTCGATCAGCAACCGTTCGCTGCGAATGGAATAGAACACCTGCAACAGAAGCGCCCGCAGGAGACACTCGGGCGCAATCGACGGGCGCCCCTCATGGGCGTAGAGTCGGGCGAAATCCCGCGACATGGACTTCAGCGCCGCGCGTCCACCATCGTGCGCACCGCTCGCAACGGATGATCCTGCGGCACCCGTGCCTCGAGCGACACGTAGCTGAATATTCCGTCCTGTTTCTTGTCCGCTCCTCGCATTGCGACTCCCCCTATGCTGCCAGGCACTGCGTTTCAGGATCTGATCGTCGCCGCCAACGAAAGTTCCGGGTTTTTCACCACCCTGCTAACGACCAAACCTGACCGATCCCCACGAACTCATGCTCCCGCGCATTGGTTTTTGAGCAAGGTTCGTAGGCGTTGACCAGCTTGATTGAGGTCGGTAGCAGTGAGTGTTTTCGCTTGCCCGGTATGAACGACTTGGCAAGCCAAGTAGATCACCGAAAGGACTCGGGTGCGTCGTTCGGTGTTCGCTTGATAAGCACGCTCCCAGCGCCGCGCACGGGCAGCGAGCCCGATCAACCACAACGTGAACGTGGCCAGTGCCGCCACCAGCAGTAGATTCTCGCGTCGCGCGATACTGCTCGCGCGCGCCAACTCGAAACCGAATCCGAAGCGCGAACTCTTCAGGTCGCGAAAGGTTTCTTCGATCTCCATACGCTTGGCGTAGAGCTTCATCAGCCGCTGCGCGCCACCATGCGAGTGGGGCAATGAAGTCGCCAGCAGCCACGGGTCTTTGTACAGCTTGCGGCAGCGCCGGGCCGATACGCCACGCCCGTGCGCCTTCCTCGGTCGACCGGGGCCGCGGCGTGATACTTTGACCAGGTACAGGCGTGCCTCGTAGGGCCGCCTGCGCGACAGCCAGTACTGGCCAAGATGGCGAATACGCCTGGTCGCGGTGCGGTACAGGGCGGTGGTGTAAGTCCAGTGTTCCGCACCCTTCACGCAGACCTTCACCTTGTTGCGGACCCGCCCGACCCAATCCCAGCCAAGCGCGTCGACGTCGCCAAACCATGGCCCGCGAAAGCCCGCGTCGGTGATGATGATGGGCCTGCAGCCTTCGGGTACCACGGTAGCCAGCGTTTGCAGGAAGCGCCGGTGCGTACGTGGGCTGTTGTAGCGTCGTAGCGGGTGCACCTCTTCGTAGATTGGGATCGCGCGCCCGCGAACCGACAGGGCAGCGCTCAACATCAGCCAGCGATGACCCGGCTCGCAGTCCGACCAGTCGACTAGGATCACCGGACGCTCGACACCGCTGAGCAGCCATTTGGCCAACGCCCGGTAAACATCGGCGCGTTGGGCATGCAGCAAGCCGTTGCCGACCAAGCGGTCGACGCGCTTGATCTTGTGTTTGGTCCGAGCGCTGCCCGATAGCGCACGCCCGATCGCGGTCAGCGTCAGGGTGCCAGTACGAACGAGCGCATCGACTGCGCGCGCAACGCTGCGAGCTCGGGTTCGATGCACGAATGGGGTGTTGCGCTCGAGCCATCTTTCCAGGAGTCTATCGTCATGCATGCTGTCTGTCCTCGATCGAGTCGGTTTGGTCTTGCAACCCCGATTAGATCAGCAGGCAGCATGCATGTCGATCCCCTACGTCATTGTTTTATCTCGATTCTCCACACAAATTCGTGGGGATTCGTCAGGCTTAGTCGTTAGCCGGCGGTAAGGTAATCGATGAGCGGCACACCGGAACAGACGCTTTACGATAGGCTCGTTCGACGGCTTCAAAATAGGCCCATAATCGCAGCGGGGCTTATCCTGTTCGCGGTGCTTGTTGGTATTGGAATCCTTACGGGTTCCATCCAAAACATTTGGCTGGCTTTTGAATCGTCAGTACTCGGTCGCACGCCGGGACTTCGAGCCGAGTACTGCGATATCTTGCGTCCACTCGTTCTTCAACTAGATCGCACCAAGGCCGCTTTCAATCGTTGGAATGGGAAGGATCTTTCTCTCGAGTCGGAGACTATTAGAGACGGAAATCTAAAGGCTCGCGCGCTTCTTGAAGAAAACGGAAAACTTGTACCTGACGCGTTGCGGGAAGATCAGAAGAAGCTCATGCTTCATTACGACAGGTGGCTTGAGGAGTATGACCGCGTTCGTGTTAAGCGCACTAGCAATCCAGATCAACCGTTCGTGTTCGTTTATTCGTTTCCAAGCGAGTCGGAAAAGCGTTTTCGCTCCCGTATGGCACAGATCGAAGCACAACTGGGTAGCGAGGCCCGCTGCAAGTGATTGAGCGGCTAACAAAATCGTCGAACGGACGCGGTCATAGCCTCTCGCTATGTCCAGGC
>JAQBCT010000086.1:0-2788 GCA_032124855.1 Gammaproteobacteria bacterium | reverse complement strand
CCCACCCGTTGAATACAGCTGCACATCCGGCACCGCCGCCAATAGCAATGGCACAAACGCATCCAGCCCGGTCTTATCGGACACGCTGATCAACACATGCCGCACGGCCACGGCCTCGTCAATTTGCTCCACGATATTCAGTGTCATATTGGTTCCTCGTTATAGACCGCGCAGTGCGCGTTGCTGCGCCACGCCCAAAGCCCCGGCTTGAGATTCTGCGGTTGACGATACCGCCCGCCCTATTGGCAATTCAAACTTTCTTTTGTTCGCTGGGGACCGTAGCCTGCCGCGCATGTATCGCCTGGCTATCGAAATGAGCACCGCCGCGGGCAGCCTCGCATTGGCCCGCGACGGGAAGCTGCATGGCGAGCGGAACTGGCAACAGCAGGAACGCCCGCACCAGATTCTCTTCGGCATGCTGCCGGATTTTCTGCGCGTGGCTGGCCTCGACGCCGCCGACATCGGACATTACGTCATCGGCGTTGGCCCCGGCTCGTTCTCCGGGATTCGCGTGGCCCTCGCTGCCGCCAACGGCCTGGCTTTGCCCGGCAAGGTGCGCGTGAATGGACTTTCCAGCGCCGCCACGCTGGCCTGGGCAGCCCTGCGGGCCAAGTCAGAACCGGCGGAAATCGCCATCATCGGCGATGCGCGCCGCAACCGCTGCTGGGTGGCGCACTATCGACGCAGCAGCGACGGCCTGGAAACGCTCGCCGAGCCCGCCTTGCATCCGCTCGAGGCACTGGATGCGGTCCTGCCCAAGCGGATTAGGGTTTTGTCGCCCGATTGGGGACGCCTCCAAACCGTACTCGATGCGCTGGCACTGGATGTCGACCTCGTGCGTGACGTGTGCACGCCCACGGCCACCGCGATGGTCGAACTGGCGGAACAGTATGCGCGCCGCCAATTGCCCCTGCACCCGCCCCAGCCGATCTATCTCCACCCGCCGGTGTAGTGTGTCGCGCGCCAATGTCCGGGGCCGCGCCCTTTACAGTCGTCGCGGCGTCGCGGTGCATGCCCAGATCGTTCGGATGCTGCCAGCGCTCCACATCGATGCTGTCGAATCATTCGTGAACCTTTTTGTGGCACATTTTGACAACAAGCGCGTTTACGCCTTGCGGCCAAAGGGGCGGGGATGGTCCCGTCGCCTTTCCCCCTTCACCGCAATTGCGCCGCCTGTTATCGTCCGCCCATGCGTACGTTGCGGCTGGCCAGTTTTGGCGTGCAGGGCTCCATCGGCGATGGGTTGACGCCAGACATCGTTATCGATTTTGCGGCGGCCTTCGGCACGTTTCTCGAACGAGCCCCCGTGCTCGTCGGGCGCGATACACGCCAGTCAAGCCGCATGCTGCATTCCGCAGTGCTGTCCGGCCTCATGTCGACCGGTTGCAACGTCATTGATCTCGGCGTCTGCCCCACCCCCATGCTGCAGTTCTGCGTGCCCGAACATGGTGCGGCCGGCGCAATTTCCATTTCCGGCGGACACAGCCCCATGGGAATCAATGCCATCCAGCTCATCGGCGGCCGCGGCGCTTACATCGAACCGGTCGTCGGCGAAACGGTTTTGGATATTTATCATGCGCGTGATTTTTCGTACGCGCCCTGGAATCAGATCGGCAAGGTCAGCCGCTTACAGGATTTTTCGAGGACCTACTTCGGCCGCCTGGCCGCCTTGCTCGACGTCGACGCCATTCGCAAGGCCGCCTTCACGGTCGTCATCGATCCCGTCAATGGTGCCGGCAGCCCTTATATCCGCCCCTTTGCCGAGTGCCTTGGCCTGCGGCTGATTCCCGTGAACGACGTGGCCTCCGGCCATGTCGCACGCGATCCGGAACCTCGCCCACGCAATGCCCGGCAAGTCGCCGCCCTGATGCAGCACATTCCCGCCGACATCGGCATGATCTCGAGCAGTGACATGGGGCGACTGTCCGTTGTCAGCGAAATCGGCGAGACGGCCAGCGAGGAATACACGCTGCCGATTATCGCCAACCACGTGCTGGCGAAGCGCACCGGCGTGGTGGTCACCAACTGCTGCACGACGCGCACGGTGGATGAGGTGGCCAAAAGACACCGCGCCACCGTCGTCAAGGCGCGCGTCGGCCAGGCCTTCATCAGTTCCGCGCTGGCGGACGAGAACGGCGTTCTGGGCGGGGAAGGCAATGGCAGTGTGGCGCTTCCGGAATTCAATCGCGGCTTCGACGCCTTCCTGATGATGGGACTGATCCTCGAGGCCATGGCCGTACGCCGTGCCACAGCCTCAGCGCTGATTGCGGACCTGCCGCGCTATCACATCGTCAAACAGCAGGTGGCCGGCGAAACGCACCGCGGTTATCGCGCACTCGAACGCATGGCCGAAAGCACCGAGTGGCGAGAAGATGGCACGCTCAGCAACCTGGACGGTCTGCGTGTGGACTGGCCCGACGGCTGGCTGCACCTGCGGGCCTCACAGACCGCGCCGATCGTCCGCATCATTTCCGAGGCAGAAACCATCCCGGTGGCCGAGGCCCGTGCACTCACCGCCGCGCGCCTGCTGGAGCATCTCTTGTGAAGGACTATCTCAAAGTCGGTATTTCCGGTGTGCGCGGCATCGCTGGTGAAACCTTCACCCCGCAGCTCGCCTCGGCCTTTGCGCGCGCCTTCGGTTCCTACGGCGGGCGCGGCTCCGTTCTCGTCGGGCGGGATACGCGTGCCAGCGGCGAAATGTTTGAGCACGCCGTTATTGCCGGCCTGCAAAGCACCGGCTGCCAACCCATCCTGGCCGGCATCGTACCTACCCCCACACTGCTGTTCC
>JAQBCT010000085.1:0-3375 GCA_032124855.1 Gammaproteobacteria bacterium | reverse complement strand
CGAAGCCGGCGGCTTCGGCGTCGCGCGCGAAGCCCGCCAATGCTGTCGCCGGCAGCGGATCGGTGTTGAACAGCAAACCGATCTTCATCTGCGATCCTCCTGCGTCATGCGCACTGTCGAACACACGCTTCGAGTTCCACCAGACGTTTGTTGACGGCATCGGCGCGCTGCGAGCCGAGATGCAGGACGAGGCGGTCGACACCGAGATCCTTGAACTGCGCGAGCTCGTCGTTGGTGACCGTATTCGGCGTGATGACGATTTCGAAATCAGCGCGCGAGCGGCCCACTTTCTGCAATTCCACGTCCAGATCCGCCAGCATTCTGCGGGTCAGCTTGGGATCGAGGGCGAAGCCGTACCAGCCCGCGCCGAACTTCGCCGCACGCCGCATGGCGCGCTTGCTGTGGCCACCCACGATGATGGGAATGTGCGGCTTCTGAATCGGCTTCGGATCCATGTGGCAGGGCGCCAGCTGAAAATGTTCGCCCGCGAACGATGCGACCGGCTCGGTCCACAGCGCGCGCAGCATGGTCAGAAACTCGTCACACCGTTCGCCGCGGTCTTCCCACGAATAGCCACACGCGAGGACCTCTTCCTTGCACCAGCCCACGCCAATCCCGAAATCGATGCGGCCGTTAGACAGCCAGTCGAGCGTGGTGAACTCCTTGGCCGTGTAGATTGGATTGCGCTGCGGCAGCAGACAGATGCCCGTGCCGAAGCGCAGTGTGCTGGTGCAACTTGCGAGATAGCCGAAGGTGGCCACAGTGTCGAGCAGGCCGCCGCCGGCGGGCACCGGCAGCCGACCGTCGCGCGAACCGGGATATGGGAATTCGGTTTTGTCGAACAGCACCACGTGTTCGCCCATCCACAACGACTCGATCCCGGCGGCTTCGACGCGGCGCGCCAAATCCTTCACCATGGCGGGTGTGGCAATGGGCGACATGAACGTCGAGAAAACACCAATCTTCATCGGATCCCCGCAGCCGGTATGACGCGACGAGGTTGCCGCAATCCTCGGCAGAAGGCGAGTGATTCGAAGCAGATGCAAATCGGGAGCCTGCGATGACCCAGTTCGACACGCTGATTAAGGGCGGCACAATCATCGACGGGCTGCGCAGCCCTCGATTCACCGGCGATGTTGCAATCAAAGATGGCCGCATCGCAGCCATCGGCAGCTTCGCACTAGACGACGCCAACCAGATCATCGACGCCAACGGTTTGATTGTGGCGCCGGGTTTCATCGATCTGCATACGCACTACGACTCGCAGGTGTTCTGGGATCCGTACTGCACGATTTCGGGCTGGCATGGCGTTACCAGCGTGGTCATCGGCAACTGCGGCTTCGGCTTTGCGCCGGTTAAAGCGCAGGATCAGGAACGCGCGATGCTCACCATGTCGCGCAACGAAGCAGTGCCGATGGAATCCATGCGGGCCGGCATGCCGTGGGATTGGGAAAGCTATCCGCAGTTTCTCGACAGTCTGCAGCGCATCCCGAAGGGCGTGAATCTGCTCAGCTACGTGCCGCTCAATCCGCTGATGATGTTTGTCATGGGCCTCGACGCGGCGAAGACCCGGCCCGCAACCCAGCCGGAAATGGTCGAGATGTCTCGGCTGATGCGCGAGGCACTCGACGCCGGCGCGTGCGGCTGGTCTGCGCAACTGGGCGGTGAGAACGATATTCAGCGCGACTACGACGGCACGTCCATGATCACCAATACCATGGCTGAAGCGGATCTGGTGTCGTTCTGTCACGTACTGCGCGACGCCGGGCGCGGCACTATTCAGTGCATGGGGGCGGGCAAGCGCCTGACGGAACTGCTCGCGCGCGAAAGCGGCCGTCCGATCATCTGGAATGTGCTGGCACTGTTTGCCGATCAGCACGGCGTGGCGATGCCGGCCTACAAGGATTCGCTTGCCTGGCTGGACGATGCCAATGCGCGGGGCTTGCGCATTTTCGGTCAGGCACTGACGTGCGAGAACAATTTTCAGTTCACTTTCGAGGACTGGAACCTGTTCGACACCAGCATCGTGTGGCGCGAACTGACCCTCGGCACGCCGCCGGAGCGAGCGGTGAAGATGCGCGACGAAGCGCGTCGTGTTGCGTTGCGTGCGGAATACGACAGAGCACCAACCGCGGGCGTGGTGTTTCACTTGGGCGAGCTGATCCTCGGCGAAACGGGTGCGCCCGAATTCAAGGCGATGGAAGGACTCACGGTTGGCGAGATCGCACGCTTGCGGAACGCGCACCCCATAGACGCCCTGTTAGATGTCACATTGGCCGACGATCTGCGTGCCCTGTGGGTGACATCGCCAGTCCCCATCGATATGCGCGCCATGAAGGAGTTGGCCAACTCGCCATTCGCATTGCCCGGCGTGTCCGACGGCGGCGCGCACACCAAATTCATTACGCTGGGCCGCTTCTCCACAGAATTTCTGTCGTTGCTGGTTCGCGACAACGCGCTGATGGATCTCGAGCAGGCTCACTGGCGACTGTCGGCCTATCCTGCGCTCGCGGCCGGCCTGCGCGACCGCGGCTTCATCCGCGAGGGCGCCCCGGCAGATCTGGTGATCTACGACTTAGCCGCGCTCGATCCTGGCCTTGTGGAGCGCGCCTGGGACTATCCCGCCGGTGCCTGGCGCCTGGTGCGTA
This sequence comes from Gammaproteobacteria bacterium, assembly GCA_032124855.1. Classification (GTDB taxonomy): domain Bacteria; phylum Pseudomonadota; class Gammaproteobacteria; order Pseudomonadales; family Azotimanducaceae; genus DATJGR01. The sequence continues at coordinate 727 of JAQBCT010000085.1, read as the reverse complement.
AACCGCGCGGCTATCGTCACATCCTGGTGAACGGGATCGAAACATTCCGCGACAACCACTGCACGAACGCGACACCCGGGCAGCTGCTGCGTCACGGCGCGGGCAGCCGCTAGGCGGCATTCGCGTTTTGATTCGCGCGCTCAGTCGGTAGACTGCGATCCTTTTTTCAGGAGCCGCAATGGAAACCACCAACCCGATCCCACTGACCGACATCCTCGAACCCACAACGATCGCCCGCCACGTCGACACCGCCATCGATCTGGCGCTGCTGTACGGTCCACGACTGCTGCTGGCCGTCCTGGTGCTGCTGGTCGGCCTATGGGTAGTCGCACGTGTCGTGAATCTGATGGGCGCAGGCATGGAGCGCGCCAATACCGAACCGACACTGGCGCGATTTCTGAAAAATCTCGTCTCGATGGGCTTCAAAGCGCTGCTGTTTATCAGTGTGGCGTCGATGGTGGGCATCGAGACCACCTCGTTCATCGCGATTCTCGGTGCCGCCGGCCTGGCCATTGGCCTCGCGCTGCAGGGTACGCTGGCCAACTTCGCAGGCGGTGTCCTGGTGCTGCTGTTCCGCCCCTTCAAGGTGGGCGATTTTGTCGAAGCGCAGGGCGTGACGGGCACCGTGCAGTCGATTCAGATCTTCAGCACCGTCATCAACACCGGCGACAACAAGCGCATCATCGTGCCCAACGGCGCCATCTCCAACGGCATCATCACGAACTAT
>JAQBCT010000084.1:0-8506 GCA_032124855.1 Gammaproteobacteria bacterium | reverse complement strand
TCCCACGCCCGGATCGACGACGCTGACGAATACGGTGTCGCTGGGCCAGTAGTCGATCACCGCATTCAACCGATAGGCGGCCTCCCAGACGTTGTACGCCGGGATTTCGTGGGTGAGGTCGTCGACTGCCAGCTGCCGGTCGACGCTGCGAATGACGCCGCGCATGGCCGCAACCGCCTGATCCTTCACGCCGAAATCGGTTTGCAGCACAACCAGTCCATTGGTCGCGAATGCGTTCGCGGCGGCGCAGCTGAGCAGGATGAACACCGCGGCGACGAAGCCGTCTTTTGGCTGGCGAAACGTCAATTGCATGCGCAAAAGATACGGCATCGTCGAGCGCTTAGCGAGACACCCAGGTAAACTGCGCGTCATGAGCGAGCAAGATCCAGACGAATTGTTGCCACACCATGACTCGCGCGCGCGGCTCGTCCTGGAAGTGATCGTATTTCAGTTCAAGTTGGCTGCCGATGGTCTGCGCGACATCCTGCTGGTGCCGGTTTCAATCGGCGCGGCCATCGTGGGTTTGCTCGGGGGCGGCGATCGACCCGATCAGTACTTTCGAAAATTGCAACGGCTTGGTCGTCGCAGCGAGATGTGGCTCAACCTGTTCGGTCATCGCGCACGCGGCAACACGGCCGATGAACTGGTGCGACCACTTGAGGAATCACTGTTGGCGAAGATGCGCGGCGGCGGTACGTTGACGCGCAGCGCAAAGCACGTCAATCGCGTACTCGACGACGTGAACGAGCGACACTCGCGCAAGGTCGACGACTGAGGTCACGCCCCTGAGGCGATCCCCATCTCCTCGGACGTGGCGAATCCTTCGCCATGTAGACGCAGATTGCATTGGCCGTAGATGCCGCCGAGGCTGTCCAGCACGAACCGGCTGAACAGGTTCTGCACAATCTCGATCGAGGCGTGATCGAATTTCAAGCTGCGGCACGATACGACGAAAGCGCGCGCAATCCGTTGCGGCGAGATTGGTACGTCCTGCACCTTGGCGAACGGCCTCCCGGTGGCCACTTCGGCGCGTTCAGCGATGCAGTTCAGTACGCCCGTGAAGTGCGAACTGCTCTTTTCGGCCATACGCATGATCAACTGGTCGAGGTCCTTCCCAGTCGCGACCTCGTCCTCTCGCTCCTCGGCCTCTTCGAACCACAGGCTGCGGTAGCGGTCGAGATTGCGCGCAAAAGCCTTTACCAGGCCTGTGCGTCGAAAGCGCAACTCCCGCATGAGATCGAAACGGCGGCCCCGCTGACCTTCGTCGTCGGTTCGATAGGCCAACTCGAACAGCCCGTCTTCGATGTTGCTGTAGAAGCCATCGATCAACCGCAGCAACTCGCCCGTGACGTTGTGATGCAGCGCGTTGAATACCGCGTGAGTATCCCTGCGCTGATCTCTTACTGTCGGCAATGCACCCTCCCGCTGTTGGCCGTAGCCGATCCTCACGCGAAAAAGTCTAGGGCGACGGGCGGTCGAATTGTTTGACTGAATGGTCAGTGCCGATGAGACGTGCGTCGCGAACCCACAAATCGGTTGCGACGTCGCGACAATCGCTGAAAGACTATTTCGAGATTATCAAACTAATCTATTGTTTTAGATCAGATTAATTCGAGCATTGACCAGGCCGGATTCAGGCTGTGCATCGATCGAAATCTGCTTCACGCGAACCCGATCGCGTTGCTCGAGATCGGAAAGCCACTCAATCAGGGCATTGAACGGCTGCGCCTGCAGCACAACAGATATTCCCCCGCTGCTCTCGGGCTGATACCGAAGCAACTGCACACCGGCGCGCGCCGCCGAGTTGGCCACCTGGCTCAGCAACGAGCCAGATGTCGGCGCGTCGTCGCCGCGCTGCCCGGCGAGCCGCGCCGCCTGCTCCTGGGTGTGCATCCAGTCGAGCACCGCCAGCTGACGCTGATAGCGCGCATCTGCGCGGGCCGACCATTCTGTCAAAGGGCTCCACAGGCCCAGGAAGAGGATGGTGAAGACTACACAAACGGCCAGCACGCCGACGATCGTTCGCTCGCGTCGTTCGAGTGCTGCGAACCACCGACCGGCGGCCGAAGCATTGAACGTGCTCTCCAGACGCGCCCACATCACGGTGACCTCAATCGGATGCGTGCCTGCACCTGGGCGCCTTGCTGGTCTGCCGATGCAATTTCAACGGCGACGCCGGTTTTGGCCCAGGCATTTTTCAGTTTCTCCAGTGCATCGAATCCTGCAACTGCCACTTCGGCGCCCAACTCCGAGCGACCGTCATTGAAGGAGACGCTGTGCAAGGCTGCGGTGGGTTCGGCGGCAAGGCCCTCGCCCAGACTTGCAAGCAGGTTGAGGAACGACGGGCCCGCCGCCGCGCTTGCACCGAGGTGCGCCGCCATCTGTTTGTAGGGGTCGAGGACCCGGCGATCGTTGGGGAAGAACTCCCGATAGAGCGCGTCGACATCAGCCGACAGCGTTTCGGCGCGGTAGTCGGCCCACAGTCCGGTGACTGTTTCGCTACCCAGCAGCACAACGAACCAGATTCCCAACAGCGCCGCAACGCCGCGCCAGCGCACCCACGCGTCACTACGAAGGTGCACCGGTGCGTAGCTGCCCTGCAGCAGATTCATCGATCCCGATGCGGCAGGATATGCCGCCGCGAGATACGCCAGCGGGGTCACCTCGGTCTGCAGTTCCACCCAGTCAATGGGTGCGTCGCCGGCCTGTTCGACCGCGGCGCGCGCCGTCCGGCCCAGATTGCCATTCACCATCAAGACTTGCAGCGGAGCGCTGCCAGCGGCTGCGACCAGGGATTGCAACGCGAGTGGCAACGTGGCTGCTTCTGCGGCCGCCATCTGGTGCATCGCGCGGATGAGCACGCGTTGGTCGTCGAACAACACAGCGACGGTGCCGGGGGTCTGCGGTAAGAGCGCGGTATCGGGCAGCGCGTGTCCGGGAACCACACCGTGGCTGGCGAGGCTGGCCAGCCAGCTCGAAAGTAATTCGCGATCGATCAACACCGTATCAACTGGCTCGTTACGCTTCACGGCGGCGACCGCGAGATGCATGGTGTCGATATCGTCAGCGATGAATTCCTCCACGGCGTACGGCAATGCGCGACGCATCTGACCGACCGTACGCCCAGGCACGGTGCATCGAATCGACAGACAGTGTTCAGCCGGGATCAGCAGCACCACGTCTTCAGGATCAAGCGCGCTCTTCAGATCGACCAGGCGCGCCAGGGTAGCCAAGTCCCCGGAGCCATGGCTGACGAGCGCATCCTGACGGTCGAGCAACAGCCACTCGAGATTCTCGAGCAGCTTGGGATCGGTGGTCGGTGATTCGATGATGCGGATGAACAAACGCATCAATTGTCGTCCTTGGTGTCGGATTCGGCGGTCGCCTCAGCGATAGACGGCAGGCGTTTGCCGAAGTCGCGCGCCAACAAGGTGATACGGCCGGTGCTGGGATCGCGGTGCACTACGCTGGTGAGTTCCGTCAAATTACCATCGATGTCGGCGCGCGAATGAATTTCGAAGTACTCGCTGGTTACTGCCATGGCATCAATGCCCGCACCGAGTTCCGGAATTTCCGCGACCAGCACGTTGGCATCTTCATAGTGGCGGTCGGATTCTATCAGGGATTGTGCGCGTGCCGGAGACAGCTGCGGCGACAATGACGCCAACGTTGGCCCGTCGGCCGTGTTGATATTTACACGCAGGTGGGTGGTCGGCAGCACCGCCACATGGGGCATCAGCTTGCCGAGCGACTCGCCATCAAGGATGCCCAGCAGGGCGAGCTCGGACACGCTGCCTGCCGGCTGATTCGCGGTTCTATACGGCGGTGTGGCGATCAGGTATGCGGCGTCCTCCGCACCGAACCCGCCCGCCTCGGAATCCCCGTCAACCCAATCGCGCCATGCGTCAGCGACGGCGGGATCGATGCCCAGCTCGTTGAGCATCGTCTTCAATCGTTCCAGATTTTTTGGTGCGTCAGGGCCAGCCAAAGAGTTGAGATTGAACCGGCGGTCCAGATCTTCGATCGCCATTTCCAGCACGCCCGCATCAATGTCAAACGGCGCGGCCGGCACGGCCCACACTTCGGTCAGGGTATCCAGCGCACGACTGGGCGCCTGCTCCCAGTCCTCGAAGAGGATCTGTCGCGCGTAGGCTTCCGCACCCAGTGCGTAGGCGAGCGCCTGATCGGCGCGGATGAGATGGCGCGTTTGCGCAACCACCAACGATTGTCGCGACATCAGGTTGTAGAGCAACGCCGTCACCAGCGCGACGATCAGCAGAATGCTGATGAGGGCCACACCCCGCTGACGTCTCGACATCAGGGTGTGCCCCGCTCAGGGGCGATGTCGGCTGCTTGTGGCACATCCCACACGCGCGTGATTTCGCCGAATGGCGCGGCGTTCACGCGCAAGCCGATCCCCGCCAGCTTCATGTTCGGATCGCTCGTGAGGTCGCCAACGAGCGGCCAGTAGGCATGCGCATTGCCGCTGATGTCGAGCGCCTGGAACGAGACATCGGTGACGCCGTGCAGCAATTCCTGCACGACGGGTTTGGAATCTTCGGCTCGGTCCAGCACATTCCAGTAGTAGCGCAGCAGCGTTTCGTCCCGCATCTCGTAGGCCACGCGCTGCAGCTCGCTGCGCCGTTGCGCCAACGGGTTGCGCCAGCCGCTGTGCGTGAGCTCCAGAAGGACGTCCGTGCCGACGCGCACCGTCGGTAAGGCGTCACCCATCTCGTCACGCACCGAACGCGACTCGATCTGCATGACATCGCGCTGGATGATCTGCACGGCGCTCTGCATTTCGCTGAGGCGCTCGCCGCGCGCGATTGCAACCGTGTGCACGTCGAGGATGCGGCGCACCATCTGGCTCGACATCAGCCCAAGCACGGCGAATACGGCGAGCGCGACGAGCATCTCGAGCAATGTGAAACCGCGCGACGTTCGCATGGTCATCAATACCGCCCGATGAAGCCGGTCAGTGTCGACACGGTAGCTTCCGGGGACTCGGCGTGCGCGACGGCGACATCCGCCCGGCGCAGCCAGGGGTGCGTCGTATCCTGGATCTGAACCGCGACGATCCAGTCGCGACCGCTCATCGCCACCTGATGGGAATTCTTTCCCGTTGGCATTGGCGCATCGACGCCCAAGCGCGCGAGACGCAACGCAGCCAGTTCATTTTCGGCGAGCCAGACTGCCAGCGTGCGATCTTCCAGCGCGGCGAGTTGCCGCAACACATCGCCGCTGCGCGTGTACACCGACACGGCGACCACTGCAAACACTGCCACCGCGATGAGCAGTTCAATCAGGGTGAAACCCCGGTTTGTCAGGCGCGCCGCTTGGCGCTGGTACGCGCCAGCCCGTCCGATGTCACTTGCCATGGTTCCGCCTGCCAGGCCGGGGTGATTTCTACTTCGAACGGCGTCTGCTCGCCGCTGGAGAAGATGATGATGCTCGGCGTGTCCTTGGCCGCCTTGGCGCCCGGAATCGTCAACGCATCCACATGCACGTCAAATGTCATATCGGCCACCTCGCGTGCGAGGAATGGCGCAGTGGTTTGTTCAGTCCAGAGTCCGCGCCGTGCCTCGAATACAAAGAACCGGTAACTCGCGGTGCCAATCGCCAAGCCCCACTCTTCGTTACGCTGGATTGCCTGCGTGCGCGCCATCTCGATCAGCAGTGCCAGGCGCTGTGCTTCAGTCTGCAGCTTCTGTTCCCTGTCACGACCGGAGAATCCAATCACGACGGTGCTCGCCAGGACGCCCATGATCACGACGACCACCAGCATCTCGACGAGCGTGAAACCACGTGAGGCGCGACTCATTGCGCTTCGTATTGGATATCAGCGTCGTAACCCTCTCCGCCCTCGACTCCGTCACGGGCAAGCGAGAGCAGCTCAAAGCCTTTCTCTGTACTGATATAGATGAATGGCACGCCCCATGGGTCATCCAGGCTCGAAGCCGGCAGGTAGCCGGACGGACTGTAGTTTTTCGCCTCCGGGAACCCGCTGGGTTTCGTGACCAGCGCTTCCAGTCCCTGGTCTGTTGACGGGTAATGAAAGTTGTCCAGCTTGTACATTTCCAGTGCGTTGGCCAACGCGCGCAGGTTGGTCTGGGCCGCGGTCTGGCGCACCTGATCTGGGCGATCGAATATCCGCGGCACGATCAGGGCGCCGAGAATGCCGATGATCACCACGACCACCATGATTTCGATCAGTGTGAATCCGGACGTATTTGGCTGTTTCATGTCTTAGCTCACCAGGTCGTTCATGCTCAGGATTGGAAGCAGGATTGCCAGCACGATCATCATCACCACGCCACCCATCACCAGCAGCATCGCGGGTTCGAACATACGCACGATCGTGGTCACCAGTCGCTCAAGTTCCTGCTGCTGATATTCAGCAACCTTAGCCAACATCTGATCGAGTTCGCCGCTGGCCTCACCGCTTGCCACCATATGCAACATCATGGGCGGAAACTGGCCGACTGACTCGAGTGCCACGCGCAGGCTCGTGCCTTCGCTGACGCGTCGCGTGGCGTCGGCGAGGCCCCGCTTCAACCAGCGATTGCTGACCACGTCCGCAGCAATCCGCATGGCTTCGACCAGCGGCACACCGGAAAGTGTCAGGATACTCAGCGTGCTGGCATAGCGGCTGGAATTGTTGGTGCGTGTGATGCGCCTCACTAACGGGACAGAGAATTTGCGGCGATCCCACTCCAGGCGAATATCCGGCTGCTGGGCCAGCCAGCGAATCAGCACGGCCGCGCCTGCAATGCCCAACAGCAACAGCCAGCCATAACCTCGAACGAATTCCGAGAGCCCGATCAGCGCAGCCGTCAACCAGGGCAATTCCTGCTCTGATGATTCGAATACCTTCACAATGTCCGGGACTACATAAACGAGCAGCGCACCCACAATTCCGAGCGCCAGCAGCATGAGGATAACAGGGTAGTACATCGCCATTTCGACATTGCGCGACGAGTCATAGCGCCGTTCTGTATATCCGGCGAGATTTTCCAGCACGGCATCCAGATGTCCGGACTGTTCACCCGCTGTTACTGTGGCTCGGTAGAGATCCGAGAATGCGCTCGGAAATTCCGCCAGACCGGAGGCAAGGGAATGGCCCTCCAGAACGCGGCTGCGAATTGCCATCACCATGGCGCTGACGTGGCGTTTCTCAGTTTGCTGTGCAACCGCCCGCAGCGCCTCCTCGATGGGCAACGACGCGGCGAGCAACGTCGACATCTGGCGCGTCAACAATGCGAGATCCAGAGCGGAGATGCCGCGTCGCCAGCGCCAACGATTGCCTTGAGTGGTGCGATGTCGCTCGGAGGCGGCTTCCACGGAAAGCGGCACCAGACCCTGGTCCCGCAGTGTCTGGCGGATCTGCCGGAGACTGTCCGCCTCCAGGACGCCCTTCTTCTGGCGCCCGCCGGGATCAAGCGCGACGTATTCGTAGGCGGGCAACGTATTACTCTTCCAGCGTGACGCGCAGAATTTCCTGCACTGTGGTCACCCCGGCGAGCACCTTGTCGCGGCCATCCTCGCGGATGCCCGGGCAGGTTTGCCGCACGTGGCGGGTCAGCTCCGCTTCTGAGGCGCCATCGTGGATGCGCTCACGCATGGCTTCATCCACGACGACCAGCTCATAGATGCCGGTCTGACCGCGATAGCCACTGTGTCCACACAGATCGCAACCCCCGGCGCGGAATACGTCTGGCGCACGGGCATAGTCGATGCCGAGGAACTGACACTCGAAACTGTCGGCGCGGACCTTCTCGCGGCAGGCGGGACACAGCACCCGCACCAGGCGCTGGCCCAGAAGCCCGACGAGGGTGGTGGCCAGCAGGAAGCGCTCCACCCCCAAATCCACCAGACGGGTCACGACGCCCACCGCCGTATTGGTGTGAATCGTCGACATCACGAGATGGCCGGTCAGACTCGCCTGCACCGCGATCTCCGCAGTCTCCAGGTCGCGGATCTCGCCCACCATGACCACATCGGGGTCCTGTCGCAGGATGGCGCGCAGACCGCGCGCAAACGTCATGTCGGCCTTGTTGTTGACCTGCGTTTGGCCGATGCCCGGCAGGTTGTACTCAATGGGATCCTCCACGGTTAGCACGTTGATGGTGGCGCTTTCCAACTCAGCGAGACTGGAATACAGCGTGGTGGTCTTGCCGGAGCCGGTGGGCCCGCTGACCAGGAAGATGCCGTGCGGCCGCTTCACCACTTCGCGAAGGCGCTGCAGTGTCTTTTCCGACATCCCCAGATTGTTCAGATTCAAGCGTCCGGACTGTTTGTCGAGCAGCCGCAAAACCACGCGCTCGCCGTTACTCGCTGGCAGCGTCGAGACGCGCACATCGACCTCGCGCCCACCGATGCGCAACGAAATTCGGCCATCCTGCGGCACGCGCTTCTCAGCGATGTCCAGCTCCGCCATGACCTTGATGCGCGAGATGATCGTCGTGTGGTGCCGCTTGTCGATCGACTTCATGGCCGGCTGCAACAC
>JAQBCT010000083.1:0-11825 GCA_032124855.1 Gammaproteobacteria bacterium | reverse complement strand
TGGTTAGCAGGTTGCTGAAAAACTCCATCTAACGAGGTAACATAGTCGCGTTGATGTGTGAGTGCAAGCAGATGCGTGGAACGGATCAATTGGATGGTGGCTTGTTTAGCTACGTATCGCTGGAGGAACGGATCCCGAAGGATCATCCACTGCGCGCATTGCGGATTTTGGTCGATGCCGTGTTGGAGGAGTTGAACGAGCTGTTTGAAGGGATGTATTCGGTCACCGGCCGCCCCTCGATCGCACCGGAGCGGCTGATGCGGGCTTCTTTGCTGCAGGCGCTGTACACGATCCGCAGTGAACGGCAGTTGGTCGAGCAGTTGGACTACAACCTGCTCTTTCGCTGGTTTGTGGGATTGTCGATCGATGATCCGGTCTGGGATGCATCGACCTTCTCGAAGAATCGGGAGCGGTTGCTTGAAGCGGATGTTGGCAAGCGCTTGTTTGCTGAGACGGCAGAATTGGCGCGGCGTGCAGCGCTGGTGTCAGCAGATCACTTCAGTGTTGATGGCACGCTGATCGCGGCATGGGCATCGCATAAGAGCGTACGCCGGCGCGATGGCAAAGATGACGACAACGCGGATGGTCCAGGACGCAATGCCGGGCGTAACTTTCACGGTGAACGGCGCAGCAATGAAACGCACGCCTCGCGCACCGATCCCGAGGCGCCGTTGGCACGCAAAGGGAATACCCACCCGTCCCGTCCCAGTTATGCCGGCCACGTGCTGATGGAGAATCGCAACGGCTTGCTCGTCGATGCCGCGTTGACGCCTGCAACCGGCACTGCGGAACGTGATACCGCCGTGGCGATGGCAGGTGACCTCAAAGCCGGTAGTTCGATGGGGGCCGACAAAGCCTACGACACGTTTGGCTTCGTCGCCGCGCTGCGGGATCTGGGGATCCGTCCACACGTCGCACAGAACCTCAATCGCAATGGCGGGTCGGCCATCGACGGTCGAACGACTCGACATGCGTCCTACGGGGTCAGTCAGGTGATCCGCAAACGGATCGAGGAAGCCTTTGGCTGGTGCAAGGTGATTGGCGGCATGCGCCAGACCAAGCTGCGTGGCCGAGCTCGCGTTGAGCAGCAGTTCCAGATTGTCATGAGCGCCTACAATCTGCTGCGCATACGCAATTTACTGCCGGTACCGACGTGAGATCGAGGCAATCGATGAGATCAGTGATCAACATGCATCGAGATCGATCCATCAGACCAACGAACATGGATCGATCCAAACTCAACTCCGTAGCCCAATATGAAAACCCTCATGGAATCGACTTCCATTACAACACCCGCTACAGAAAAACCTACGCATTCGTGGGTTTTTCAGCGGCCTGTTAGGCGTCATTTGGGCGCGGCCTAAATGCTAGCGCGGCGACCAGCATTACGACGATTAACCCGAATAAGAGGGCATTCCCCTCAACACCCAGGATCCTGGTCTCGATTCCTCCGACGTCGGCAAGGGTGCCTCCGTATAGTCCGCTGGTTGCTACGGCTACCCAGAAGCCCGCCATTACGCAAAGACCAAGAACTGCGGAGAGGACGAGCTGGGCCCGGCTCCATAGGAGCCAGAGCGCAAGAATCGCTATTGAGGTGTTTGTGCCTAAGAGCCAGACCATGTGCACCCGCGAATGGGGAGTCCAATCAGGGTTCAAAACGTGTGTCGTGTTTAGGTCGGCGAATAGCGGAGCAATCCCGTACAAGAGGGTCGCGATAGTAATGATGATTCTTGAACTCATGATGATGCCGGGTTGGTGATGACGCATAACATCCAATCAACTGAAACTGTTTACGCCGTAAGGCGAACTGATTCCACATATCCGCGTCACTCCTTCTTTCCATCTCTTTGAATCGGCTGGCCATTCGCGGAACCGTTCGTAAGGGAATACGGACTTCGTTCACGTATCTGGGCAGCATTCGCTATCGTCGACGACATCAACTATTTCAGAGCCCGGCGCTATTGTAGAAAGCCCTTTGACGCAACGTACCCAGCCCGCCGCTTCGGCTCGACGCCCGCAATGGCTATCAGCGACTCGACACAGTCGCGGATGGACGCGTCGAGTGAGCGGAACACCACCGGTGTCACGGCACGAATGCGGTCGTTGCGCAACTCACACCCCGCCCAGATGGCGCGCAGTTCTGCTTCGCGCGCTTTGATGCGATCAGGAAACGGATCTGTTACCTCGGGTGCGTCGTGACCAAGCTCAGGCAACAGCCGATCGATGCTCGCGCAAATGTCTTCAACGTTGCGCGCGTCGCTGGACCAGGCGATGTAGCGCTCGCCGTTCCTCACGCCCACGCTTTCCAGCAGCGCGACGTGACATGCCGCGTCGTCGCGCACATCCACCGTCATCCACGGCCGATACGCAGGTGTCTGTTCATACTTGCCGCGCAGCATGCCTTCGATGATGTGCTGCCACGGCCCCATGTTCTTTTGATGGGCCGACTGAATGGGACCGACGTTGTCGGCAGGGCACACAGTGACCGCATCCCAGCCGCCGTGAAGCTCCGCTGCATCGGAAAAGGCACGCTGCGCAATCGTTTTCCCCATCGCATAGCCCTGGCCACGCTCGGGCGTACGTTTCGGGTTGTCCTCGTCGGGATAGCGGTCCTCGAAAAGCACTGGACGACGCACCAACTCCTGGATATCCACCTCGGAGATCACCGCAGCGATGCTGGACGTGACGATCACCCGCGCAACGGTGCGCGATTCGTTGACACTGCCGATGACGTGATCGCACACGCGCTTCACGTAAGCGTGGTCGTTGTAGGTACTGACGTGCGAGACGTGGCACACGCCGTGACAGCCCTTGAAGATGTCGTCGAAGCAGCCGTCCGCATCAAGATCGGCAGCGTGCAGCGTGAGCCGACCACCGGCATAGCCCGGCATCGCCTTCAGAAAGTCAGTGCGCGCCGCATCGTTTACATCGCGCACGCAGGCACGCACGCGATAACCCTTGTCCAGCAAGGTGCGCACCACCCAGCCACCGATGAAGCCGGCGCTGCCGGTCACCGCCACCGTGCCACCTCTTGGAATGGGTGCCATCTGCTATTTCCTCAGTTCGGCTGACGTTGCAGCGAAGGCGCTCCAACGACATACATGAGCCCGGCCATGATTCCGAGATTCTTGATGAAGTTCTGCATCTCGTGGCCGCGCTGCAGGCCGTCCTCCAGATTCCAGAAGTCGTGCATGAACAGGCTGATCACCAGCGTCAAACCGGCGAGCAGAAATGCAAAGAGCTGGGTGTGGAAGCCGAATACGAGACTCGCACCGCCGCCGACCTGCAACACGATGGTCAGCACCAGCAGCACGGGGATCAGTGGCACGCCGTGCGCCGCCATGTAGGTGCTCATGGCCGCGAAGCCGCCAATCTTCATTAGCCCCGGAATGACGAAATACAGGCCCAGCAATGCGCGGCCCGTGAGCCCGAACAGTCTGGCAGCGGTGGTGAGTTGATGGTTGATGGCTGGCTCCCGGATGTGTGTTAGGCGATTGGAACACGGCGACACTCAGCGCGCATCCGCTGCAACGAAAGTCGCCCCCTTCTCGGCGATCATCACGGTGGGTGCATTGGTGTTGCCCGAGGTGATGGTGGGCATGATCGAGGCATCGATCACCCAAAGTGCATCGACGCCGTGCACCGCGAGCCGGTCGTTCACCACCGCGTCGCGATCGCGCCCCATCTTGCACGTACCAACCGGGTGAAAAATGGTGGTGCCCAACTGGCGCGCCGCGTCCAGCAGTTCGGCGTCGCTTGTGAGCGATGCGCCAGGCAACCACTCCTCGCATTCGAATCGTTGCAGCGCGGGCGCCGCCATGATGCGACGTGTGAAGCGCAAGCCGGCCACTGCCACCGCTTCGTCCTCGGTCGTGGCGAGATAGTTGGTCTGGATCGCGGGTGCGGCGTCCGGATCGGTGCTGCGCGCCTGCACCGTGCCGCGACTGGTGGGTCGCAGGTTGCACACCGACGGCGTGATGGCGTCGAAGCGGTGCAGCGGCTCACCGAATTTGTCCAGCGACAGCGGTTGCACATGCCATTCGATATTCGCCGTGGTCTGACTCGGATCCGATTTGGCGAAGGCACCGAGTTGCGATGGCGGCATCGTCAGCGGACCCGTTCGCAGCAGCGCATATTCCAGCGCCATGGCCGCCTTGCCAAACAGCGAGTTGGCGCGTCGATTCAATGTGCGGGTATTTTTCACCTTATAGATGGTGCGGATCTGCAGATGGTCCTGCAGGTTGCGGCCCACGCCGTCGAGTGCGTGCACCACGGGCATGCCGATGCGTTGCAGCAGTTCCGGCGACCCAACTCCCGAGCGCTGCAGAATGTGCGGCGAACCGATGGCACCGGCCGCGAGGATGATCCCGCGCCGTGCGCGCAGTGTCTGATCAGCCCCATCGGATCCGCGCACTGAGATAGCGGTGGCACGTTTACCGCTTTCACCCACCGTGATTTCGATCTGCTTCACCAGTGTATTGATCATCACGCGCAGATTGCTGCGTTGCTGCACCGGGCGCAGAAACGCTTTCGTTGCGCTCCAGCGCACACCGCGGCGCTGATTCATCTGAAAGTAGCTATTTCCAAAATTGTCGCCGCGGTTGAATTCATCGATCGAGGGAATGCCGCAAGCGGCTGCCGCTTCGCGCCACGCATCGAGAATTTCCCAGTTCACGCGCCGCTCCTCAACACGCAGCTCGCCGTCAGCGCCGTGGAAGGCATTCGCGCCGTGCTGGTAATCCTCGCTGGCTTTGAATACACCCAACACATCGTCCCAGCCCCAGCCGCGATTGCCCAGCGCCGCCCAGTGATCGTAGTCACTGCGTTGGCCGCGCATGTAGATCATCGCGTTGATGGACGAGCAGCCACCCAGCACACGACCGCGCGCGTAGCCGATGGAACGATTCGCAAGTCCCGGCACCGGCTCTGTCTGATAGCACCAGTCGGTGCGCGGATTGCCGATGGTGTAGAGATAGCCCACCGGAATATTGATCCAGAAATAGTTGTCCTTCCCGCCGGCCTCCACCAGCGCAACCGATACGTCGCGATTTGCGCTCAAGCGGTTGGCCAGTACACAACCCGCGGTGCCGGCACCTACGATGATGTAGTCGAAATCCATGGCGTTCGGTCTGTCATTGAATCGCGCATTGGCAGTATGCGTCGCGCACGGTTCACGCGCGCAGCACTGAGAGCAGCAGCGACGCCACGGCCGATACGCCGGCGCCGCCGAGAACTTCGTCTGCGGCGGCGCGCGCGTAGGCATCGCAATGTGGCAGCGCCACACCGCGGCCAGCCCATCTCAGCATCGATGCGTCATTGACGCTGTCACCGATGGCGAGCACTGCGGCCTGCTCTATACCCAGATCCTGCGCCAACGATGCCAACGCGTTGCCTTTGCTCGCCTCGCGCGCATGGGCCGCGGTGACCGATGGAAAATCCAAGAGGGTGATGCGGTCGCCATAGCGCGCTGCCAGATGCTGGTGCACGCCGTTGGCGTGCTGCGCCGTGCTGATGATGTCGATGCCCGTCGGCACGACACCGGCGCGGTGCGCGTCGCTCCGATACTCTGCGGTGACACCGGATACACGCGCATATTCAGCCGATGCGTCGTTCGGACGTGAGACGAGGTAGCGCACGGCGTCGAACCAGGCGTACGGCCAGTCGTGTTCGCCGGCATAGGCCACCAGTTCATCGGCAATGTCGGCATCGATGGCATATCGATGCAAAAGACTGCCGTCCAGGCGATGCACGCTGGCGCCCTGCTGGCAGATCAACGGACCGTCGAGGCCCAGGTGATGCGCAATCCGTGCCGTGCCGGGATACATGCGGCCGCTTGCCAGCACCACGGTGACACCTGCCGCGACGAGGCACGCCACTGCATCGGTGATCTGGGTATCGGGCATGGCTTCATGACCCGCGCCCGGCGCGATCAGCGTGCCGTCGATATCGAGTGCGATCAGTTGTGTATGCTGCATCACTGCGTCTGCATGATAGATGAAAGGAGCATGGCTATGAGCCTCATCGACAAGGTCGTGGTCGTCACCGGCGCCGGCCGGCCCAACGGAATCGGCGCAGGCATCGCACGGTGTTTCGCCAACGAGGGCGCAAAGGTAGTGATCACGGATCTCGACGGCGCGCCGCTTGACGAAACCGCGGCGTCGATACCTGGAGCGGTCACGGGCATGGTCGCAGACGCCGCCAATCAACAATCGATGGCGGAAGCGGCAAAGCGTGTGCTCGCGCTGCACGGCCGCATCGACGTGCTGATAAACAACGCCGGCATCGGCGGCCCGGTGCTGGGGTTTGAGGAAGCAGCGCTGGCGGAATCGGTGCTCGCGATGACCGACGAGGGCTGGGATGCGCAGCTCGCCTCGAATCTGCGAACAACGTTTTCGTCCGCCGCAGCGCTGGCACCGCATATCTCGCCACAGGGAAGCATCGTGAATATCGCGTCGATTGCGGCCCTGGGGCCAACACCGCAATTGCCGGCCTACGGCGCCGCGAAAGCGGGCGTGGTGCATCTCACGCGAACGCTTGCGATGGAGCTGGCGCCGCGGCGGATCCGTGTGAATTGCATCTGCCCCGGGCTGCTGTGGACACGTGCGTGGGAGATGCTGGCGGCGCGAATGAAGACGCGGCGAGCCGAGTTCGCAAACATGACCGAACGGCAGATCTTTGAGGCGATGGTGGCTGCGCAGACGCCGCTGGGCGGTGAGCAGACGCCGGAGGATATCGGCAATCTCGCCGTGTTCTACGCCTCGGAGAAGGCACGGATGATCACGGGCCAAGTGGTGGCCGTGGACGGTGGCATATCGATTGCGTGATGGTGCGGCGACCCGCGACGATGTAGTCGCCTCACAGAAAGTTATGCGTGGCCCGCTTGCATGCCGCCCTGCCTCGTGTAGCCTATCGCGCCGCCAAACCCCTCTCCCGCAGTCAGGTATCCAATTGAACGAATTTATGTACAGCTACAACAGCCTTGCCATTGCTGGTGTCCTGTTCATCCTGATGATGGCGGCGAACGAAGCAGGCTTCCTCGTCGGTCGGCGTCATCTGCCACGCGTCGATGACGGTGCGCGCTCTCAAACCAATTCCATTCAAGCTGCCATGCTCGGCCTGCTGGCTCTGCTGCTGGGCTTCACCTTCACCATGGCGCTGCAGCGTTTCGACACCCGCAGCCAGGCGGTCATCGATGAAGCCAATGCGATCGGCACAGCGTACCTGCGCACGCAGCTCCTGCCGGATGAGCTGCGCGAGGAAGCGCGAGACCGGTTTGACGAATACCTGCAGCTGCGTCTTCAAATGCAGTCGCTCGATCTCACACGCATCGAGGAACGGCGCGCCGCCAAATCAGCGGCGAGCCGGCTCCAGCATCAACTCTGGGACGTGTCCCTGCGCGCAGTGGAAATCGATCCACGTCCCACCACCACGGGGTTGATGATTCAGTCATTGAACGAGATGTTCGATGCGTACGGCAGCCGCGACGCGGCGTTACAGAAGCACGTGCCAGAGGTGGTGCTCCTGGTGCTGTTCATGGTGTTCATGATCGCAGCCACGGTGCTGGGCTACGCCGGCGGCCTCGCAGGGGCGCGCCCCCTGCTCGCCACAGTCGCCATGACGGCGCTCATCATCCTGGTGATCTTCGTGATCATCGACCTCGACCGGCCCAGGCGGGGGCTCATCCAGGTGAGTCAGGACAGCATGTACGAGTTGCAGAGTGAGTTCGAAGTCGAACGCAGCGCGTCCAATGCGTCGCGCCAGGCTACTGCGCCAACGGATTGACAATGCGGCGCGTCGCCCGTCCCGTGAGATGCGCGTGCAGAAAGTCGAACGCGAAGTCGATTTCTTCCTGGGGAATTTCGGGATGCAGGCCGGGGTTGGCGTGCAGTCGTTTGTCGCGCGACGCAAAGGCGTCGAACAGCTCGAGATAACCGACGCGATCGAACAGCTCGTCCTCGAGCTGCATCAGAAACAGCAGCGGGCAAGTAATCTTCGCCGCGTCGCGCAAGAACCGTTGCCGCATTTCTTCGCGCCCCGTCGACGTGCCCAGCAATCCCAGCGTCGCAACTTTGACATCGTCGCGTGACGCGATCAGCGGCACGCCGAACATCGAACCCATCGACAAGCCGAAGTAGGCAAGTGGGCCGCGGCCCAGCCCGTCCACTGCGCGCGCCGCGTCGATGGCGAGGCGCCAGTCGGCCACCATATCGTCGATGCAGGTCGGTCGTTGCAATTCCGCCCAGAACGCCGTGCGACCACCCTCGCCCACCTGGCGCAAACCGTGTACCGGACCGTCGATCGACAACACCGCCAGGCCTGCCTCTGAAGCGAAGCGCTGCGCCAGATGTGGAATCGGCCGCTGGTAGCGATCGCCCGAGGCACCGTGACCAAATAGCACCAGCGGTTGATCGCGCTGCACGCGCGCCGGCAACCACATGGCGCCGGTCACGGCGCGCGCGCTCTGCCGCGTGATGGTGAATTCGCGCGTCGCGGCACCCGTGGGATCTGTTGCCTGCTGCCATTGAATGGTAGTTGCGGCGCGCGCCATATGAACTCCAATTGCATTTCGGGGTTACGGGAAATCCGCAGCGCCCGCGGGCGCGGCCTGTGGCACAGTCTGCCGAACCCGGGCATTCATATCGAAGGAGCACGCGCGTGTCCACGCAAGACATCGAACTTGGCACGATCAAACGCAAGGCAGGCCAGTACGAAGCGCGGCTGGAACGCCTCATCGATCATCCGCAAGCCGCCGTGTGGGCGATGCTGACGGACCCCGCACAACTGCCGCAGTGGCTCGCCCCCGGTGAACTGGAATTGCGCGAGGGCGGTGCCGCCAAGCTCAACTTTCCCGAGAGCGGCACGATCATCGACAGCACCATCAGCGCCATCGATGCGCCACGACTGATCGAATACTCCTGGAGCGGCCCGGGTGAACCGCTTCGCCCTGTGCGTTGGGAGACCACAGTTGTACCCACCGGCACACGCCTGGTACTCACGCTGCGAGTTCCCGACAACGAAGACATCGCGCGGTCGTGTGCCGGCTGGGAGGCGCATCTGGAAATGTTGCTCGCGGCTTTGGAGGGTGTGCCCATGAAATTTC
This sequence comes from Gammaproteobacteria bacterium, assembly GCA_032124855.1. Classification (GTDB taxonomy): domain Bacteria; phylum Pseudomonadota; class Gammaproteobacteria; order Pseudomonadales; family Azotimanducaceae; genus DATJGR01. The sequence goes on along the minus strand of JAQBCT010000083.1, from coordinate 2,725 downwards.
CGTTCGAACGATTCAAATCGACACGCGAGGCGTACAAGGCGCTCCTCCCGTAGGAGGGGCTTCAGCCCCGATCTCCGCCCGATCAGCCTGCAACAAGGATCGGGGCTGAAGCCCCTCCTACGGGTGCTTCCCCACGAATCCCCATCGGGCATTTGCGACGCGCTCATTAGCGCGATCGTGGGCGGCCGACTATAGTGCGCGCCAGCACGATGACCTCGGAGACCGACATGAGCGCCGTACGCAAAGGATCCAACGAAGTACCCACCTGTCACGGGGGTCTTGCCAATCTCGACGACGAATTCAGCTACTGGATTGAAGAGATCGACGGCAGCCTGCCAAAAGATCTCACCGGTACGTTCTATCGCAACGGTCCGGGTCGGCAGCGCATTGGCGAGAGCAAATACGGCCACTGGTTCGACGGCGACGGCATGTTGTGCCAGTTCAGCTTCACCGGCGAGCGTGCGCACTTCGCCAACAGCTACGTTAAGACGCCGAAATACCTCGAAGAGACAGCGGCGCAGGACGTGCTGTACCGCGGGTTCGGTACACAATTGCCGGGTGGCATGCGCGCCAATTTCATGAAGATGCCGGCCAACCCCGCCAACACCAGCATCATCTATCACGGTGGCATGCTGCTGGCACTGAACGAGGGTGGCCACCCGTGGCGCCTCGAACCGGGATCGCTCGACACGCTGGGCGAGTTCGACTACGACGGCGCGCTGTCGCGCGGCCAGGTATTCAGCGCCCACGGTAAAGTGCATCAGCGCACGGGCGACTACATCAATTTCGGTGCGGGCATCTCCGGGTTTGGTCTCACGGGTCCCAAGGCCTGCATCAACATCTACCGCATCGACCCAACTGGAACGCTGACCAAGAAGGTACAGCTTCCGCTCGACCGGTTTCCGTTCTGCCACGACTTCGCGTTGACCGATCGCTACGCCGTGTTCTTCATCAATTCCATCGTCATGGGCGGCATGGGTGGCATGCTGCTGGGTCGGCACAGCATTTCCGACACCATCAGCTTCGATCAGTCACAGCCGATGCGGGTGATGGTGGCCGATCTCGACACGTTCAAAGTGGTGCGGCAGTTCGAAACGGCGCCAGGGGCGATCATCCATTTCGGCAACGCATTCGAGGAAGGTGACGAACTCATCATCGACGGCATGTTCCAGGATAATTTCGAGGCCAACAAAACACTCAGCGATGTATTCAATCCCAACGGCCGCTTCGGGGGGGGCTGGTACAACCGCTATCGGCTCAACATGACGACGGGTGCGATGACGGAATCGCGCGTGAGCGACGTAGAATCCGAGTTCCCCACGTTCAATACCGCGCTCACGGGAAAACGCAATGACGTTACCTACACCGCCGTGAGTGTGGCCAACGGCGCCAACAGCTTCTTCAATGGTTTTCAGAAAGTGCATTTCGACGGCGCGGCCACCGTGGTGCCGCTCCCGGCTGGATACTACGGCTCTGAACCGATGTTCGCGCCTGCTGTGGGTGCGACGCGTGAAGATGATGGTTATCTCCTGGAGGTGGTGTACAACGCGTTCGAACACAAGAGCGAACTGCAGATCTATCGTGCCGACAATGTGACGGATCGCGTCTGCAATCTGCACCTGAAGCACCACGTGCCGCATCAGTTTCACGGGCACTTCACGCCGTACGTATTCGTCGAGTAGCCGTTTGTCGCGGCAACGCTGGGCCATGTCGCCCCGACGCTGCGCCCTCGCCATCGCTTGCGCCACGGCGGCACTTCTCATCACGGTTGCGGCCCGGGCCGCTGCGCCGCCGCTGAGTGTCGCCGAGGGCGTCTTTGTGTTGCGCAGCAATCTCGAACCCGCGCGCCAGCCGGATGGCAACAGTGTCTTCTTCGCCGGAGAGCGGGGCGTAGTGATCGTCGACACCGGGCGCCACGCCGAGCACACGCAGGCATTGCTTGAATTCGCCGCGGCGCGTGGTCAGTCGATCGCACTCGTGATCAACACGCATTGGCATCTGGACCACATGGGCGGCAACGCGATGCTGCGCGAGCACGTGCCCGGCCTGAAGATCGTCGCCTCGGACGCGGTGGCACCTGCGCTCACGGGTTGGCTCGCGTCGAGCCGGCGCGACATGCAGGCGCTGCTCGACGGCGGGCGCGCCGACCCTGCGACGCGGGCGATGATCAAGATCGACATCGGCCTGATCGACGCCGGCCCGCGACTGTTGCCTGACGTCACGCTGTCCGCGCCGCGCACGCCAGTAGACGGCGCCGGGCGTCCGCTGGTGGTCGGCCTCGCGCGCGAAGCGGTTACCAACGCCGACCTGTGGGTGTTCGATGCCGCGTCGCGCGTCATCGCCGCAGGCGACCTCGTCACGCTCCCTGTCCCCTTCCTCGACACGGCCTGCGCTGCGGGCTGGCGTGCGGCGCTCGCCGAACTCGACACGGCGGTGCCGTTCGAGACTTTGATCCCGGGCCATGGCGCGCCAATGTCGCACACCGATTTCGCGACGTGGCGCGATGCGTTTGGGGCACTGCTCGACTGCGCTGCGGGCGCTTCGCCTGCCTCAATCTGTGCCGATGGCTGGGTCGCTGCGCTCGGCCCGCTGCTGCCGGCCGACGAGCAAGGGCGCGCCCGAGCAATGCTGGACTATTACCTGGCCGAGCACCTGCGTGCGCCGCCCGCGCAGCGCGACCGTTTCTGTCCTGCGACGGGCGGGAATGCTGCCACCGGTGAGAGCG
>JAQBCT010000082.1:0-13147 GCA_032124855.1 Gammaproteobacteria bacterium | reverse complement strand
CCGCAGCTGCCGCGCCAGCGCGCGCAGATCCACCGTTTCGGCTGTCCCGCGCACCAGCGCGCGCCAATCCGTTCGATCGCTGACATATCGCGCGAGTGCCGCTTCGACGCAGCCCGCCTGGTGGCGCGTGTGCGTGCGCATGATCACCAGCGCCTGGGTGGCACCTTGATCCAGCCATCGATACGGCAGATTTTGCGGTTTGGTGATTCCCACCTTGGGCCCGGCCGAGTTGGCCAGGTAGACGACGTGCTGCTGCATGCAATACGCCTCGCCCCACGCAGGCTCGCGGCAGGTCCCCGCCGCGTAGTGGCAGCGCACCGGACTCATCACACACAGATCGCACGCAGCCAGGCGTTTGAAGCACGCGTAGCAATAGCCGTCGCCGTAGCGTTTGCGCGTGCGCGCGGCACAATGCCGGCACGTCACTACGCCATCGTGGTTGATCGAGATCGACTCCCCCAACAATTGGTTCATGGCGATCGCCGCAGCACCGATGTGAAGCACGTAGTTCACTGGCGAGGCAGCCTCACTGCGCAATCCAGTGAGGATGCCCTGCGCCATCGGGATCGCGTCAGTCGACATACACACCTGTGCGGCGCGGCCGCCACAGTAGTGCCATCGCACCGCCGGCCCCCAGTCCCACCCAGTGGGCGGTATTGGCGAGATACAGTCCAAAGAGCTGCGTGATGCCGCTGCTCATCGCCACGAGAATCAGCAGCACGCCGACGACGAAGGAACGATTGACGCGCCATGCGGGATCTGCATCGAAGCGTCCACGCACGACTACGTATGCCAGCAAGCCGTAGGCGACCCCCGACAATCCGCCAAACAAGGCGGTCCCCGAAAGGAGAAATTGCGCGACATTGCTGCACACCGCGACGATCAGCGTCAGGCCCAACAGCAGCCAGGAACCGCCGCCGTATTCGATGCGTCGTCCGAATTCCACCACCACCGCGACATTGAACAGCAGATGCGCCACGCCGAAGTGAATGAAGATTGGCGTCACCAGGCGCCACCACTGTCCCGCGGCAAGTAACGCCAGCAGAGATCCATCGCCCGCATGTGCACCGCGCGGGGTGATCGGTGCAATCGTCAGACTACCCAGCCAGGGTCCGAGTGAACCCGTCTCCACGCTCCACGATGCCGGAAGATTCACCACTGCCAACACGATGAGCGCAATCACGACCGGGTAGCGTCGCAGCGCCGCGGCTACGTCGATCCGGCGCGACCTCGGGGACTGCGTCGGATGCAGTTGCAGGCGTCCGTCACACCACGCGGCATAGTCGTTGCGCACTGCCTGCGCATCGTCGGCGCGAGCAACTTCCAGCACCTGCATTCCGCGTTCCTCGAATACGCGATGCGCAACACGGCGCTGCCACAGATACGCCGAGAATGGCGCCAGATCATCCGCCACCTCGAGGATCAGAACGCGCTCCATTGCCCGATGTGCCCCACTGCGAGTCGGCTGGTGTAAAATCCCGCCACCCTAAGTGGATCGCGCTCACACATGCAAGCCGCCGATCATGCCGTCCTCAACCAAGCGCAGGTGTGGCTCGAAGCCGGCGCCCCCTGCTGGCTTGCAACCGTGGTCAAGACTTGGGGCTCCTCCCCCAGACCCGTGGGCTCGCTGTTCACGTGCAACGCGCGCGGTCAGGTGGCCGGGTCGCTTTCCGGTGGCTGCGTAGAAGACGATCTGCTGGAAAAACTCATGGCCGGCGCGCTGGCAACGGATGCGCCCGAGTTCTTTCGCTATGGGGTGACCGCCGAGGAAACCGAACGACTCGGGTTGCCTTGCGGCGGCTTCCTGGACATCGTCGTGGAACCGCTGGGCGTCGAACCGCATCTGCAACAGCTGCGCCACATCACCGCACGCCTGACGCGCCGCAGCCGAGTGCTCCGCACGGTGAACGTCGGTGCAGGCACCAGCAAAATTGCGGACGTTGAGATCGCTGCAGATCCGAGCTTCGATGAAGTGGCCCAGGTGCTGCAGCAGACATTCGGCCCGCGTTATCAGCTGTTCATCATCGGTGCCGGCATGGTGTCGAAATATCTGGCCGAGATGGCGCAGATGCTCGACTACGCCGTGACCGTTTGCGACCCACGCGAACAGTTGCTCGCAGACTTCGGTGTGCAGGGTACGCATGCGGTGAACGATATGCCCGACGATGCGATCAGGGCGTACGCCAACGATGCAGCCTCGGCCATCGTGGCGCTGACACACGATCCGCGCATCGACGATATGGGACTGATGCAGGCGTTGAAGACGCCGGCCTTCTATGTCGGCGCCATGGGCTCCACCAAGACTTCAGCGGGGCGCCGCGCGCGGTTGCGGGCTCTGGATCTCACGGACGCCGAGCTGGCGCGACTGCGTGCACCTATTGGGCTGCCGATTGGCAGCAAAACGCCACCGGAAATCGCCATCGCCATCCTTGCCGAAATCACCGCCGTGCGAAAACAACGCGAAAGACAGGTGGCCGATCATCTCGATGGGTTGACGTCCGCAGCGTGACGGGCGGTGCGCTCATCGTTGCTGCCGGATTTTCCCGGCGCTTCGGCAGCGACAAGCGGTTGTTTCAACTCACAGGCGGCGAACCGCTGCTCGTGGCAACCCTTCGCCCGTATCGCGCTGCGTTCACCAATGTCGCCGTGGTCGTCCGCAGCAGCGACAGCGAACTGTCTCGACAGATCGTGCATCAATTCGGGCGCGACGTCCCCATCATCATTCCCACCGAGATTGCGCACCAAGGGATGAGTGCCAGCATCAGCGACGGTGTGCGTGCGCTGTGGAGCTGGGATTATCTATTCCTGGGCCTGGGCGATATGCCGTATGTGCGCTCGACGACCCTGCAGACCCTGCGCCTGAGTATGGAAGCTGCGCGCAAACGATCCGAACCACGCATCGTCGTGCCGGTGTGCAGCACCGCACCGGGTCATCCGGTAGGTTTCTCGAGGGAATTCTTCGCCGAGTTGATCGCTCTGCATGGCGATCAAGGCGCGCGTGCAATCGTGACGGGTCATCCCAAGTCAGTGACGCGCATCGAGGTGGAAGATGACGGAGTCGTTCGCGACATCGATAAACCACCAGCCCGCGGGGACTGAACACCTCGCCTCAGGCGCGCGTGCCCAGCCGCGTCGCCCAGTCCAGCTTGCTGCGGCACGCCTCGTAGAAGCTATGCTCGTTGGGGTACAACAATTTCAATGAGTGGGCGTGTTTGCGGATATGGATCTCATCGCCCGCCGCTACACCGATATCCACCTGGGAATCGCAACTCACCTGGGGACGCGTTGACGCCGCGGGCCCGATCACTACCTTGAGCTGCGATGCACCCGGCACCACCAGCGGACGCGACGTCAACGTATGCGGAAACATCGGCACGATCACGATGGCGTCCAGGTTCGGGTGCATGATCGGACCACCTGCGGAGAGCGCATAGGCCGTAGATCCGGTGGGGGATGCCACGATCAATCCATCGGAGCGCTGGTCGTAGACGAACCGATCATCGATATGCAGCGCAAACTCCATCATGCGCGACATCGTGCCCGCGTGAACAACAACGTCATTCAGCGCCGAAGAGCCACCGCGCAGCCGGCCGTCGCGATGGACCTCCGCTTCGAGCAGAAAACGATGATTGACGACGTATTCGCCGTCCAGCACTGCGCCGATCTTCATCTCGATCTGATCCGGCGAAATGTCGGCCAGAAAACCGAGTCCGCCGCGGTTGACCCCGATCACCGGAATCTGCGATGCCGCGAGATCGCGCGCGACACCCAGCAGACTGCCGTCGCCACCCACCACCACCAGCAGATCGCAGCATTGCCCCATTGCGGCGCGCTCGACCACGGGGTGCGAACGTCCCGGCAACATCGCGGCGGTCGCCGTTTCGACGACGACGGCAACGCCGCGCGCGCGCAGAAACTGCTCGAGGCTCACCACCGATTCCACAATGCTGCGATTGCCCGGGCGCGCAAGAATCCCAACGCTCTTAAAGGGTGACATGCCGGATCTGTGATGCGGGCGACGCATCGAAGTATACACGGCGCCCCGCGCGTCCATGGCCGGCGCTTGAATACTGCGTGGCAAGCGTTCAACCTTGCGCGCAATCAGAACCGGAGAGCGCGATGGCCAGCGCCTTGGAAACCCGTCATCACCAGGTGTTGAGCACTGCCAACTCGCGCCTGCAGCGTGCGCCCGATACCAGCCTGTGGGATGCGATGCGCTACGAAGCGCAGATCAAAGCCCAGCACGAGCCCATTCTCGGCAGCTACTTTCACGCGACGATCCTCAATCACCGCAGCTTTCGCTCTGCGCTGAGTTTTCGAATTGCCAGTCGGATCGACACCCCGATGCTGCCCACCATGATGATTCGAGATGTCATCGAAGAGGCGTTCGACGACGCACCGCACATCCTCACAGCTGCGGAGATCGACATTCTCGCAACGTATACACGCGACCCTGCCTGCGACGATGTCTCCACACCGTTTCTCTACTTCAAGGGCTTTCATGCGTTGCAAGCGCACCGTGTAGCGCATTGGCTTTGGCACAAGGATCGTCGTGCGCTGGCGCAGTTCTTCCAGAATCAGATCAGCGTCACGCTCGCCGTCGATATCCATCCCGCGGCACGCATCGGTTCCGGCATCATGCTCGACCACGCCACGGGCATCGTCATCGGCGAAACGGCAGTGGTGGAGGACGATGTCTCGATCCTGCACTCGGTGACGCTGGGCGGGTCCGGCAAGGTATCAGGCGACCGGCACCCGAAGATCCGGCGCGGTGTGCTGCTGGCAGCGGGCTGCAAGGTAATCGGCAATATCGAGGTGGGCGAAGGCGCCAAGGTGGGTGCAGGCAGCGTGGTGCTGCACGACGTGCCGGCCCATGTCACCGTTGCGGGTGTGCCGGCGCAGATTGTCGGCCGACCGGCATGCCCTTCACCCGCGCTGGATATGGATCACAGTCTGGATTCGGACTAACCCGTCGGGCGGCTCAGGGCCCAACCTCGCCGCGCAACAATTGCTGCAGGCGCCGGTTCCGGTTCTGTTCGTGGCGCAGTAGCCCCTTCAAGCGTTGGATCTCGTCTCGGCATCCCGAGATCTGATCGAGATACGTCTGCTGCTGTTGTTCCAGATCGCCGCGGTGCTTGCGCGCCAGGCCGTCCAGATTCTGATTGTGCTGCTGAATCAGGTGCGACAGGCTCACGCGACCTTCTTCACCGAACGCCTGGTCGATCTTGTGGTCGGCCGGCGCCGGTTTGATCGCGCGCGGACTGGGCGCGCGGCGCGGCTCCGGCGCGGCCATCTCACGCGATGGTTCCGCAAGCGGCGCGTCGTCGAGCGGAGTGTCTTTAAGTGACGTGTTCCCCAACAGCGCGTCGCCGCCATCTGCATCAGGCGGTGAAAGTTTCAGGCCGATTCGATTTCGCCAGGCGGCGCGTTGGATGACACGCAGCGAACTGGCTTCGCCTTCCCCCTCTGGCTCCCAAAGATTCATCGCATGCCACGACACCGAACACTGGCGCCGTGAGGCCAGATTGATTGGACCGCAACCAACATCCGGCCCTGCACCCGCATTGCGAACGAGGTGTCGCAGGGGAACGCTGAAACCTGGATCGGCATGGCCGTCCTCATCGAAGCGCAGCTGAAAACACACCAGGCCCCGCACAGCCAGGCCAGTTCCCACAACGACGTACGCGCCGCGCGCCACGCTGGCCGCCAGCGGCAACATGGCCTTCGACCGATCCAGCAGCGCCTCGAATTCGGCGAAGTGCATCTCCACGGTAATCTCGCTCCCCTCGAAGAAGAATACCGCCTCGGCGAAAGCATCCTGCTTGCTCATTCCTTCGATCCTCTGATCTCTCACGCGATACCCACAACCCGCGCCGGTGGTATTACAGCCGAAGTGCGCTCTCACTACCGGGGAGGAGATCACTGCAGGAGTGCGATGAAGATCAAAGTCCTGGGAAGCGCGTCACATTTCAATTGCGTCGTCGTCGAGATGGCCGGGTAAGGGACCTGGCGGCGCGGCGCCGAATCGCCGTTCGGCGCAGCCTGCCATTCGCCCCTCTACAGTCTGGTTGGCATCCTGCGCGGCGGTCGTTGGGCGATCGCGGGCGAGTTCCAGATTTGCCAGATAGTGGTCATACAGGCCACGCGTTGCCGTCACGCCGGCTTGCCAACCACGCAGCGCATCGCGTGGCAGCCGCAGCTCCAAGTGTTATCTGATTGTTTTCTTTGACGTTTTCTCAGGTCATGCCGGGCGCACTGGATAGAGGGTAGATGCATGCGTCACCTGGCACGCGGGTTGCTGGAGAATCGGTGTTTCGCCACCGGGAAATGCCATGAATCGGAACCACAAGCAGCGTTCGGCACACTGGATCCGCGTATGCGTTGCCATCGTCTGCCTGGCCGTGGGCCTGGCCGGACTCGTGCTACCCATACTGCCGGGCGTCCCCCTGCTGATTGTTGGCGTGTTGCTTCTGCGACGACGCACCGCTTCAACGCCGCGCAGACGGCGCAGCGGTCTATCGACCGCGCAGCGCGCACAACTCGCGTTCTGGAGAATGTGTCAGTGGCTGATGCGGTGCGTGGGGTCGCGTGAGCCTGCGCGTCACCGCGGCTTGCACTGAGTCAGCGCGGTGGGAAGTTCGCCAGAATCGCCGTCAATGCGTCGCGGATTGCCTGGCGCGCCTCTTTGCGCACGGATGATGTGATCCTGCGCGTCGCCCATCCATGCCACGCCGGTTGTTGCGTGGCGACGTCGAAAATATCGACAGTCAGGCGACCTTCGATGTGTTGCTGGACGCTTACTTCCTGAACGCCGGCGCCGCCCCAATGCCAGGCGCCCCGATAGCGCGCAGGATAGCTTTCGATACGAACCTTTTCGGTCGCACCAAGAGCGAATCCGATCACGAAGTCGGCGGCCTTGGGATCGGCAACGAAGCGATAGCCCTTGGCGCTCAAGAGATCGAGCGTTGTCTGCTCGAGACGATCTTCGAGCAATGGGTTGGCGCCCTCAGGTGCCGCCACCAGAGGGTTCCGAGAGACCCAGGAAAAGGTCCGGTAGTCATCGAAATCCACTGAAGGATTGAAATCGTGCGTGGCGGACGTGCTCGCACAGCCCGCCACCAAAACGATGACGACGATCGCAACCATGGCGTGCAGCGCCGACTTCATCTCGCGAATTCCTCACGGCTTACGGGTCCCGCGCATTGTCGCATCAAAGCAGTCGTTGACAACATTGGTCCTCGGCGGAACCCGACCGGCCGCAATGCTGGCGTGTAGAATGACGCCCAATCCGAACTAGGGGCGCTGGCAGATGTCAATGCGCACGCCCTCCCGCAGGGAACCAACGCCTCATGTCCACACTGTTATTGCTGATCGGGCGGATGCTCGTGGCCCTGTCGCTGTTGATGACCGTGCCTGGCTTGCTCGCCTTGACCGAGCAAGACGGCAGCGCCGGCGCTTTCCTAAAATCAGCGGCCGGAATTTCGCTGCTGGGTGCGGTGCTCTGGATCAGCAATCGCAACGCAACCATTCGTATCACCACGCGCCTGGCGTTTGTCCTGACGACGTCCGTATGGGTCTCGGCCAGCCTCGCCAGTTCACTACCGCTGCTCTTGATCGCAGATGTCAGCTACACCGACGCACTTTTCGAGAGCATTGGTGGCATCACGACGACGGGCGCCACGGTGCTCGTCGGGCTGGATACGCTGCCGGACTCACTGCTGTTGTGGCGTTCGCTGCTGCAGTGGTTCGGCGGTCTGGGATTCGTGGTGATGGGTGTGGCGCTGATGCCCGTGCTGGGGGTTGGCGGGATGCGATTGTTCCGCAGCGAGAATTCTGATTGGTCTGAAAAGGCGATGCCGCGAATGCGCAGCATGGCAACCGCGATTCTGCTGCTCTATCTGCTCTTCTCGGTCCTATGCGGATTCGGCTACTGGCTCACGGGAATGAGTACCTTTGATGCCATCAACCATGCCATGACCACCGTTGCGACCGGCGGCTACTCCACCCACGACGCGTCATTTGCGCACTTCAACCACCTCGGACCACAACTTGTCGCGATCGTCTTCATGTTGTTGGGATCGCTGCCGTTCGCGATGCTGGTGCAAGCGCTGCGGGGTCGCCACGACGTGTTGTTCGGCGACGATCAGGTGCGTGGATTTTTGTTGTTTGTGGGAGTTTGCAGCCTGGTGATGGTCTGCTGGCTGGCCATATTCACCGACAAAGATGCCATCGCCGCCCTGGTGCAGGGGACATTCAACGTCACCGCCGTCATCACCACCACCGGCTATTCATCAGCGCCCTACGATATGTGGGGCAACTTCGCATTCGTCGTCTTTTTCTATCTGATGTTCGTGGGGGGCTGTTCCGGTTCCACCACCGGGGGCATGAAGATCTTTCGGTTCCAGCTCGCCTACAGATTATTCAAGGCGCAGCTGCGCACGCTGGTGCATCCGCGCGGCGTATTCGCGGTGCGCTTCAACGACACCACCGTCAGCGCCGAGATCATCCGATCGCTCGTGAGTTTTTCCGTCATCTACTTCACGATCATCGGGCTGTCCGCCGCGCTGCTGGCACTGGTGGATGTGGATCCGATGACCGCGCTCACCGCGTCCATGGCCGCCATCGGGAATGTCGGGCCGGGGCTGGGTGAAGTCATCGGACCTTCCGGCAATTTCAGCTCGCTGCCCGATCCGGCCAAGTGGGTGTTGTCATTCGACATGGTGCTGGGGCGCCTGGAAATCATGACCATCATGGCGCTGCTGTCGGGACAGTTCTGGCGTCAGTAGCTCATGCGCTGTGCAACGCGTGTCGAAGGTCGCCGCGCGCAGCGATGAGCAGCGCCAGCGTCACCACACCCACGCCGGCCATCACGAGTGCGAAGCTGCCGCTCGGCCATGCCCCGAGCAGTGAGACAAACAAGGTACCCGCCGCCGCGCCCAACATCTGCACAAAGCCGCTCAGCGCAGTTGCGCTGCCCGCCTCGCTGGCATCCACCTGCTGCAAGGCAATGCTCAGGCCGGTGGGCAGCAGCACGCCCATACCGTACAGATACAGCGTCATTGCACCCAGGATACTGAACGCGGTCATCGAATCCGTGAGCGCCAGCACCAGCATGCCTGCGCCGCCCAGATTGGTGAACAGCATGCCCAGCGCAAGCAGGCCCGCCGGGGTCATCCGTCCGGGCAGATATCGCGCCGAGAGGCTGCCCAGCATGACGCCGCTCACCGCCACCACTGCCAGCACACCGAACTGCGACGGCGTCATTCCAAGCGTCTCGATGAACACCACCGGCGCGCCCGCGAAGAACGCAAACAGTCCGGCGGAAGGCAGCCCGGAAATCACTGCCGGAAGGAGATAGCGACGGCGGCGAACGAGCGAGCGATAGCCCTCGACAACGTGCAGCAATGAAAGCGAAGCGCTGCGTTGCTGCAGCGTTTCACGAAAACGCAGCAGCGACCACAGCCACAACAGCGCGCCGATAATCACCACAAAGGCGAACACCGAGCGCCAGCCAAAATGATCCTGCAGGACACCGCCCAGTGCCGGCATGGTGCCGGGCACGAACGACACGAAGAACGAGATCAACGCCATCACACGGAAGATCTCGACGCCGGAAAATACATCACGCACCAGCGCCCGGCTGACAATCGCTGCAGCGCAGGCACCAAGCGCCTGGAAGATGCGCGCGACGATCAGCTGCTCCACCGACTGCGCAGCCATGCAGGCGATACTTGCAACGGTGTAGAGCAGCAGTCCCGCGGTGAGCACGGGCTTGCGGCCGAAACGATCCGACACAGGTCCCATGATCAGTTGCATCACACTGAACGTGAGCAGATAGACGGTGAGCGTTGTCTGCACGGCGGCGGCCGAAGTGGCAAGGTCGTCGGCGATGGCCGGTATCGAAGGCAGGTAAATGTTGTTGGCAAGAAATCCAAGCGCCGCGAGCAGCGCAACGATTACCGTCGGCGGGCGATAGCTTTCATCCAGTGCGAGCGACGAGGCGGTAGTGGACACAGTTCCTCCATGATCAATGCAACGCGGCGTCCGTGCGAAGCCGCACAATCCACCCATACAGTGCGGGCATGACGATCAGCACCAGCGGCGCCTGCACCAACAGGCCCGAAATGATCGCGACGGCGAGTGGCTGCTGCATGGCGGAGCCCTGCCCCCATCCCAGCGCCAGCGGCAGCAGTGCCAGAATTGCCGTGAGGGTTGTCATCAGAATCGGGCGTAACCGATTCACCCCGGCCTGCAGCAGCGCTTGCTCGGCACGCATCCCCGTGCCTATCAGATCGTAATACTCGGAGAAATAGAATATAGACACTTCCGTGACGATGCCGATGATCATGGTCAGCCCCATCATCGCGGTGATATTCAGTTCCGTGCCGCTCAACCACAGTCCGGCGAAGACCGCGGCCGAGGCAAGTAACGGCATGGCGAGAATCGTGGCAGCCACGGTGAATCGTTCATACAGGTACAGCAGCATGATGAACACCAGCAGAACCGCCGCGGCGAATACTGCAATCAAGCCGCGAAACGCCACCTGCTGTTCCCGGTACAGCCCGCCCAGTTCGAAATAGCACCCTTCCGGCAGCAGGCCGGGCGTGGCCAGCACGGCGCGCACATCGGCGATGGTCGAACCCAGATCGCGGCCGCTGATGCGCGCAGTGACAGCCACCATGGTTTTCAGATTGTCGCGGGTGATCTGCGGCTGGCCGACGTCGCGGTCGATCGATGCAATGCGTGCGAGCCTCACCCGATGCCCGTCTGCTGCCGTCAACCACACATCGCGCAACGCGCGCTCGTTGTCCCGCGCATCGCGAGGCACCCACACGCGGATACCCACCAACTTGTTCTCCTGCTGCACCTGCGTGGCAACCGTACCGGAAAACCACAGGTTCAACTGTGCCGCAGCCGCGGCCGGGTCGATGCCTTCCAGAGCCGCCTTCGTGCGGTCGAGGCGAATCGTCAGCGCGTCACCCGCGAGCGATACGCCATCGAAAATATCGACCACGCCAGGGATGGATTCAATGGCCGCGGCAACCGCGGGCGCCGTTTTCGTCAGCTGGGACGGGTTGTCGCCAAACAGCTTGATTTCTATGGGCTGTGGGTTCGCCGTGAGGTCGCCGACGACATCCTCCATCAGCAGCATCATGTCGATTTCCAGGCGCGGCAACTGACCCGTGATTTGCGCACGCAGCCGATCCATCACTTCGTCGATGGGGGCGCGCGGGAACGGTTTGAGGCGGACGAAGAAGTCACCTTCGTTCGCTTCCGTCAGGCCGCCGCCGAGCTGCAGCCCGGTGCGCCTGGCGTAGGTATCCACCGCTGGATCAGCACGCAGAATGGTTTCCAGCTGGCGCAGCATCAGATCGGTTTCCGTCAACGACGTGCCGGGCGGCGCCACGTAGTCGAGCACGAAGCCACCTTCATCCATATGCGGCATGAAGCCGCTGCCCACGTTGCCGTACGAAATGACACCCACCAGCGCGATGCCGATCAGCACCGCAGCCAACCAGCGTCGTCGCGCAAGAAACAGCATCAGCACGCGACTGTACGGCGCGTGCACGCGCCGGCTCAACCAGTCGTCGTCGTCACCGCGCAGATCCCGTGGACGCACCAGGTGATCGGCGAGCAGCGGCACCACCACCCAGGCGATGAAAAATGAAATGGCCAAGGCTGCGGCCATGGTCAGCGACAGCGCCTTAAAGAACGCGCCGGTGACGCCGCCCAGGAATGCCAGCGGCAGGAAGATGATGACTGTGGCAGCGGATGAACCAGCCAGCGGCCGGGCGAATTCGCGGGCGGCGGCACGAATGGTGTCGTGACGACTGAGCCCCGAGGGCCGCACCGGATCGCGTAGGCGCCGCATGATGTGTTCGATCATCACGATGGCGTCGTCGGCCACGAGACCCACTGCCGCGGCAATTCCGCCCAGCGTCATCACGTTAAAGCTCAGCTGCCCTGCGAACAGCAGCAGCACCGTGATGGCCAGCGTCGCAGGCACGGCCACCATCGCGATGATCGTGATCGGCAGGCTGCGCAAGAAGACGACGAGCACCCCGCTTGCCAGAATCACACCCATCACGATGGCGTCGCGCACACTCGTGGCCGACTGGACGATGAGCACGCCCTGGTCGTACCAGTTGCGCAGCACCACGCCTGAGGGCAGGCGCGGCGCGTATTCGGCCAGCAGCGCCTCCACGTCGTGGACCACTTTGACCGTGTTGCCACCGGGCTGCTGATAGACCTGCAGCAGCACCGCATCCGTGCCGTCGGCATTCACCCGGATCCACTGAGGTGCCATGGCGGGATACACGCGCGCCACGTCGCGCAACTGCACCACACCTGCGGCACTGCGGCGGATCACTGTCGCACCGATATCCTCCACCGAGGTATAACGTGCCTCGCTCAGCACCAGATAGAGCTTGTAGTGGTCTTCCACACGCCCGGCCGCGTTCAGCACATTCGCATTGGCCAGTGCCTGCACGATCGCATCTGGATCGAGGCCGAATGTTGCCAGCCGATCCGGATCCACTTCCACGCGGTATTCGGCCGTGTCGCCCCCCTGCACATCGACGGAGGCCACGCCTTCGATGGTCGACAGCAGCGGGAGGAGTTCATACAGCGCCAGATCCCGCAGTTGCACCAGCGGTACCGTCGCCGAGGTCAAGCTGAATGCCGCAACCGGAAAAACCGTTGGATCCATCCGCCGCGCCACGAAGGTAGTGCCCGCGGGCAACTGCACCAGCGCGTGGCTGACTGCAGACTCCACCAGCTGATAGGCGGCCACCATGTCCGTGCCCCAGCGGAAGTTCACTGACAGTTCGGCACTGCCGCGGGTGGTCCTGGAACGAACCGAGACTACATCGCGCACGGCGCGAACCGCCTGCTCCACCGGCTGGGTGATGGCAATCAGCATCCGATCGGCCGGTTGGTCACCGGATTCCAGATTTATCGCGATGCGCGGGAAGTCCGTCTGCGGGAACAGCGCCACCGGCAAATTGAAAGTGGCCACGATGCCGCCGAGCACCAGAGCCGCCAGCAGGAACAGGATGGAGCGGCGATGATCTGCCGCCCAGTGCGCCACGCTGCGCACTTCCGCCACTTCACTCATCGCCGCGACTTGCCGTCACCGCGACGCCGT
>JAQBCT010000081.1:0-4076 GCA_032124855.1 Gammaproteobacteria bacterium | reverse complement strand
TGGCCTGCGGGTAGGTCCCCTGGCGCCGGCGGGGCTCGTTGGCGGGGCTACAGCCCCGATCCTGGCTCGAGAAGTCTGCGACAAGGATCGGGGCTGAAGCCCCTCCTACGAGCCCCTCCGACAAGCTACGGTCGTACACCGGCGG
This sequence comes from Gammaproteobacteria bacterium, assembly GCA_032124855.1. Taxonomy (GTDB): domain Bacteria; phylum Pseudomonadota; class Gammaproteobacteria; order Pseudomonadales; family Azotimanducaceae; genus DATJGR01. Next base: position 3,931 of record JAQBCT010000081.1, on the reverse strand, counting down.
CCGCGGCCATTTTCGGGATCACCCCCATCCGCGCCGAGATCGCCTCGGCTTCGTCGAGCCATGTCGCAACACTCGCCTCGATGCCACGCCGCCAGAAGGTCGGCTCGCGCGGATCCAGGCCAAACGGCGCCATCAGTTCCACGGCGCTCTGGCTGCCACCGGCGCGCAACAGATCCAGATACATGGGCTCGAAGTCGTCACCGAACTCGTTGCGCCGCGCGAACAGCGACTGCGTGAACAGTTCGCCGAACGCATAGGCGTATACATAGAACGGCCGCAGGAAATGGCTGACGTAGCTCCACAGATTGTCGACATGCTCATAGGTGAACAGCGCACCGGGTTTGCCGTAGAACGCATGGGTGACATCCAGCCACGCCGCGCTGAAATCGGCGACGGTGAGCTTGGATTGGCGGCGCGCGTCATGCACCTTGCGTTCGAAATTCGAAAACGAGATCTGTCGCACGACGGTGTTGATGTGGTCGGAGGATTTTTCCATCAACAGCGCCAGCTTGGCCTCGTCAGATGTAGTGCGTTGCAGCAGGTAACGGAACGTCGTCATCTCACCGAAGATCGATGCCGTCTCCGCATACGCCATCGGCGCACGGAACATCAACGCGCCCTGCGCTTGCGCCGCCAGCATGCCGTGCACACCGTGGCCCATCTCGTGCGCCACCGTCATGATGTCGCGCGGCGAACCGAGATAATTCAGAAAGTTGTACGCACGGGCTTCGCCGTTGGGCAGCAGCACCGAATAGTTGTACGCCCCGCCCGTCTTTCCCTCGTACGGCGGTGCATCCACCCACTTGCGCTCCAGCATGCGCGCCACGAGATCGCGCAGCGTGGGCGAGAACGACTGGTACGCCGACAGCACTGTTTCGACGCAGTCTTTCCACGGCACGACGTGATCGGCGGAATACGGCAGCGGCGCATTGCGGTCGGACCACTTCAGCGTGGGCTGGCCCAGATGTGCCGCAAGCAGGCGGTAGTAGCGTCGACCCTGGGCCGCACCCACATCGGCCACTGCGGCGTGCAGCGCCTCCACCGTGTCGTCGTCGACGCGATTGCCGATGTTGCGTGACGTCATCGGATTGGCGTAGCCGCGCTCCCGGTCTTCCACCTCCTTGGCGCCCAACACAACATTCAAGGTGCGCGCCATCAAGGTATCGTAGCGCTGCGTCGTCAGGCCTTTGCTGAAAGTGCCGAGCGCTGCAGCACGCTTGCCGGCGTCGCGATCGTTGGAGGCCACGTGGAGAATCTCGGGCAACGTAAACGGCCGATCGTCCAGCGTGAAACGCAGCTCCGCTTCAACTTCGTCGATGTAGTCGCCCCACTCAGACGGTCCGAACGGCGTTCGCAACGTCAACGCGCGCTCGACGTTTTCCGTCAGCAGGTACTGTCGATTGGCGCGAATCTGATCCAGCAGCGGGCGGTGCCGCGCGGCCATCGCGTCGTTTTCGAGAATCTGCGTGTACGTCGCCTCGTCGATAGCCACGAGTTCGTGTTCGAAAAACGTCAGATAGTCGGCACTGGCGCGGCTCCAGCGCTCCTGCACCAGACCCAGGCGCTGCTGGATGTGCTGGTTCGACGCATCGGTGCTGCGGCGCAGGTGCAGATACACGAATAACTTGTCGACCACGCACGTCAGCTGCGCCTGCGCATCGAGCGCAGTTCCCAGCGTGGCAGCGAGTTTGCCAGCATGGTTTTCGTGGAAGCGCTGCGCCATGGCAATCACCGCATCCAGATCCGCATCGAGCGCCGGATCGTCCACGTCACGGTATAAATCAGTGAGATCCCAATGAACGGACTCGGCGCCGGTTGCTTTTTGGTGTGGCACGGTACGGTTGGTTCCTGGCTGCTGGGTGGGCTACTTTAACACCCGTCACGATCCGGGAAGGTTTCAGCATGGCAATGAACGTGGATGACTACACGGCATTGGGGTTGCATCTGGATGCGCCGGTCGAGGTCAACGGCCGCTCGAACAACGACATTCTCGCGTCGCTGAATCACGCGGGGGATGCGCCATACCATCCCTGCGCTGAAGCGTATCCCGACGCTTCGATCAACCGGGGCGCAGTGAAGAAACATGCCGACTGGGACCAGAGCGAAATCTACGCGGATACCGTGCGGGATCTGTTTGTGTACACGCCGCCCAATCTCGATGTGACTCGGTCCGTCGCGTTGATCATATTCAATGACGGCGCGGGCTATCTCAGCCGCACCGGTGCCGTACGGGCAACGCATGTCCTGGATGCACTACACGCCAGCGACACCATCGGCCCCACCGCGGCAGTGTTCGTCAACCCCGGCCGGCCATGGGGTTCGGCGCCCGACGATCCCACGCAGCGTCGGGCGATCATGCAACAGCGCAGTTTCGAGTACGACTCGCTCACACCGACGTACGGGCGCTTTCTGCTGGATGAGGTGCTGCCATTCGTGCAACGCGAGCACGGCTTGCCATTCACGGATGATCCCACCCGGCGCACGATCTGCGGCATCAGCAGCGGCGGCATCTGCGCGTTCAACGTCGCGTGGCACCACACCGAACAGTTTCAGCGTGTGCTGAGCCACTGCGGTTCTTTCACCAACATTCGCGGCGGACACAATTATCCGTATCTCGTGCGCACCACTGCGCGCAAACCGATCCGGGTCTTGTTGCAGAGCGGCAGCAATGATGCGATCACGCTGTTCGGCGACTGGCCGCTGGCGAATCAGACCATGGCCAATGCACTGGCCTACGCCGGCTACGATCATCGCTTCGAATACGGTACCGGTGGGCACAGCCTGCGTCACGGTGGCGCGCTATTCGCGGATTCCTTGCGCTGGCTGTGGCGCAGTGCATCGGATCCGATTTAGAGTCCGGCTGAACCAGCGTCGGGAGCCCGCCATGTCCGCCTCGTCTTTCACCGTGAAACCACTCGATGCCACCTTCGGCGCCGTGGTGACCGGACTGAAGCTGGCGCACCTCGATGACGCGCAATTCACCCAGCTCTACGACACATGGCTTACGTACGCACTGCTCATATTCCCGGATCAGCACCTCACCAATGCCGAGCAGATTACCTTCGCCAAACGCTTCGGTGATCTCGAATTCGATCTGGCAGCCATCAGCAACGTGCGCAAGGACGGCACGGTGCGCCCGGACGATACAACCGACGACGTCATCAACATTCTGAAGGGCAACATGGGCTGGCATTGCGACAGCACCTATATGCCCGTGCAGGCCAAGGGCGCGGTATTCACGGCGCACGTGGTACCCAGCGCGCGCGGCGAAACCGGCTGGGCCGATATGCGCGCCGCGTACCAAGCGCTGGATGATGAGACACGGCAGCGCATTGCACCGATGTCTGCCTACCATTCGCTGTATCACAGCCAGGCGAAAATCGGCCACATCCCGAAGGAAGGTAGTTCCTACAGCGGCTATGGCTTCAACAATCAGGACCCCCCACTGCGGCCGTTGGTGAAGATCCATCCCGAGACCGGCCAACCTTCGTTGCTGATCGGGCGTCATGCCTATGGCATTCCCGGGCTCGACGCGCCAGCGTCTGAGGCGCTGCTGCAGGAGCTGGTGGATTTCGCCTGCCAACCGCCCCGCGTGTATCACCACACGTGGACACCTGGCGATGCCGTGGTGTGGGACAACCGCTGTCTGCTGCACCAGGCATGTCCGTGGGATATGCGCGAGCCGCGCATCATGTATCACTCGCGCATCGCGGGGGATCAGTTGTGGGAGGGGCTTCAGCCCCAATCTTTGTAGGAGGGGCTTCAGCCCCGATCCTTCCCTGTAGGAGGGGCTTCAGCCCCGATCCTTCCCTGTAGGAGGGGCTTCAGCCCCGATCCTTGTTTGAGTCGCCTGCAACAAAGATCGGGGCTGAAGCCCCTCCCACCAGAAAGAGCGCTTCGATCAGCTCGTCGCTGCAACCCAGCTCCCGTG
>JAQBCT010000080.1:0-33954 GCA_032124855.1 Gammaproteobacteria bacterium | reverse complement strand
GGCTGAAGCCCCTCCTACAGCCCCTCCCACAATCCCACCTCTCAAGCCAGACCAGCCAGCCACTCGTCGTCCGAGCCCTCGATGATGCCGTCGAAGAGGATCGTTGAAATATAGCGCTCACCCGTGTCCGGCAGCATCACCACCATCACGGCGCCCTTCGGCGCGCGTTTAGCGACTTGCAACGCGGCTGCCAGTGTGGCGCCGGCGGAGATGCCGACGAAGATCCCCTCCTTGCGCGCGAGATGCAGCGCGGTATCGCGCGCGACGATGTCGTCGACCGGAACGATCTCGTCGCAGACATCGCGATTCAATACGCCAGGGATGAAGTCAGGCGTCCAGCCCTGAATCTTGTGTGGTTTCCACTCGTTGCCGGACAGCATTGCGGCGCCAGCGGGTTCGGCAGCGATCACCTTCACTTCGGGCCGCGCCACCTTCAGCATCTCGCCAACACCCGTCAGCGTGCCGCCCGTGCCCCACCCCGTGACCCAGTAGTCCAATCGCTTGCCGGCGAAATCGCGAAGAATTTCCGGTGCCGTGGTATTGCGATGAAATGCCGGATTCGCCGGATTTTCGAACTGTCGCGCCAGAAACCAGCCGTGCTGCTTCGCCAATTCCTCGGCCCTGCGCACCATGCCCGAACCGCGCTCCGCCGCGGGCGTCAGAATCACCTTCGCGCCCAGCGCGCGCATCAGCTTGCGTCGCTCCACCGAAAACGATTCAGCCATGGTTGCGACGAACGGATGGCCGTACACCGCGCACACCATGGCGAGCGCAATGCCGGTGTTGCCCGAGGTTGCCTCCACCACGGTCTGGCCTTCCTTCAATGCGCCGGAATCACGCGCATCTTTGATGATGGCGAAGGCTAAACGGTCCTTCACCGAAGCCATTGGATTGAATGATTCCACCTTCACGTAGATCGTCACGCCGTCCGGTGCGGTCCGATTCAATCGCACGATTGGCGTGTTACCGATGGTGTCGAGAATGCTGTCGTAGATCACTTGTATCCCCCCATTGTCTGGAAAATTTCGCGGCCTCGAATGCTACCCCCGCATGGGTCCAGGTGCGAGGGATCTGGCTAGTCGCCGGCGAGAACATCGACGCCGTTGGCGCGCATCGACTGAACCTGCTGGTACGCCGCAATCATGTTCTGCGCGATCAGGGTACTGGCGTCGCGAATCAACCGGTCGATATTGTTGACCTGGAATGTCCACGACATGCCTCCCCAGATCAGCTGATTGCTCGGCAGATGGTAGACATGTGTAGACAACATGATGTGATCGTTGGCGTGCAGTTGCGGCATCTCCGCAATGGCCGCATTCACGAACGTCTCGAAGTAGCGAGCGCGATTGCTGGCGCTGAGTGCATCGCTAGCCGGACCATCGGCATCCACGGGGCGTATCACGGCGACGAGTGTCGCGTCGCGCCGCGACGCCAGCGCGCGCAACGACGCCGCATCGATGCTGCTCACTTCGTTCAGTTCGTCGTAGCTCGTGGATGCGATGAATCCACCGCGCGTGAGCTGGGTCGCAAGCGCGTCTTCGAATCTCACGCGGTAGTTGGGATTGCGCGCGAGCCCCACGATCAGCACATGCGGTGTTGCGGCCGTTTCGGCTTGCGCTGCAGAGGGTGCGTGGGATGAGCAGGCAGCCAGCAAAAAGCCGATCGCCATGCCCAGCCCGAGACGCATCGTCAGTCGTCCCACGCCGCTGCCCCGTCGAGCCGCTCGCGCAGCGTGGTCGCCCAGGAGCGCGCCAGACGTTGCACTTCCGACCAGTTGCTGACCGTACTCGACTTGAACGTCATCGTGTTGTTCGCGGCGCGACGATCGATCGCTCGAACCAGCGTCGCGTTGCTCTCCGAGTCGCGTATTTCCAGCACCAGCGTGGCTTCTCCAACGCTGCGCAAGTAGATCCCACCGCGGCTGTTCGGTTCGGGTGGCACGAAGGACACCACGTCGATGAGCCCGCCCCAGATGGTGAGAACATCGGGACCCGGCTCAGTGACAATCTGGAACCGGGTCGATTTCTCGAGCTCGGTCTTGAACGCCGCACCAACGACTTCGCGCAGGCGCGTCTGCTGTTTTTCGGTCAGGGGGAAAGTCCGGTCGCGATCGCTGCGTGGGATCGGGCGATACTGAATACCCGCGCCCGCCAACATGATCTTGGTGTAGCCGGTGAGGGTGAAATAGGGTCGAATCCAGGCATCCCCCGCGGCCGGATTTTTCACTTTGGCGAGGCCGTCGTAGCTCAGGTTGTCGCTGAGCTCGGGTTTGCCCGGCGCAGTGGCACAGGCCGCCAGGGTAAGCGTGCAGATCAACGCGAACAGGGTGGTCAGCGATTTACGCATGGCGTCTCCGTGTTTGAAAGGGTGCCCAATTGTAGCAGGCGCACCTTCAACCGCCGCGGCGCGACGATTGGTATGTGGGGCGACCCGTCTCGTATCATCGCCGCTCATGGTGGCGGAGACGGCGATGATGGTGAAGCGGATCGGCCTGGGGTTTTACCTTCTGCTGGTGCTCGTATCGGCCCAACAGATCGCGTCTGCCAGCGAGGGCGACAGCGGCCTGGCGGGGCGGGTCGAAGCGGCGCGCAGCTACACCGAGGCGCAGCGTCGCGAGATCGTCAAACGCAATCTCGACCTGGGCAGGGATGAGAGTGCCGCCTTCTGGAAGGTCTATCGGGACTATCGTGGCGCCATGGCAAAGATTGCTGACGCGCGCGTCAAGATCATTTCTGAGTATGCGCAGCAGTACCGCTCGATGACCGGCGATGTCGCACGCTCGCTGCTCGAAGGCTATCTCGCCACCGACGAACAGGTTCTGAAACTGAAGCGGCAATACCTCTCCAAGTTCCGGAAGGGATTGCCCGAAACGAAGGTAGCGCGCTACTACCAGATCGAAAACAAGATGGACGCCCAGGCCGACGCTGAACTCGCGCTGCAGATTCCCCTGGTGCTGCAGGATCCCCGCTGAGCCGCGTCAGTTCGTGAACGACGGGTCGCCGAGGATGTTGCCAATGCGCAGAAAGTACGCGCGCCGACCCTCCTGGGCAAAGCCATAGCCCACGTACATCGGGCCGATCGGCAAACCGAACGCGAAATACACGCTGGCGTTCCAGATCCCTTCATCGAATACATCTTCGCGATCCTCGGCGGCGTTACCGTACTCAATGGTTCCGCCGATATAGGGCGGCAGAAAGCCGCTTTGGGATAGTCGATAGCGGTATCCCAGCAAGGCCATACCGAAATTCTGACCCGTGAGCTCATCGGGTTCGAAGCCCGACAGCCGGAATATGCCACCGCCGCGAAAAATGTTCTGGGTGGGTGCGGTGCCCTGCATGGTGAGACCGAAGTGACTGCCGAACATCAGCGTGTGTCGGTCCCAGGTATCAGCACGAAACACCGAACCGCTCAACTGTTCGAAATCCGTATTGGCGCCCAACGATTGCCGCGACCAGGCGTATTCCGTGTTGATGAAGGTCCCCTTCGAAGGGAAGTCCCGATTGTCGAGACGGTCAAAGATCCCGTCCACGAACCATTCGCCGCCGTCGAACTCGCCCTTGGGCACGTTCGGATCACCGATGCTCTGCTCGATATTGCCGCCGTAGCGGCGCGCACCACCGAACAACGCTGCGTGGCGCCAGAACTCGTAGCCGATTGCCAGCGACGCGCCCATCTGTTCGATATCGATCTGCGAAACGCGGTTGCCGGAATCGTTGAACAGATTCAGTTGCTGTCGCGACGCAAATGCGCGCGGCAACAGAATCAGCTTCAACGACTGGTTCACCGGCTTATAGAGCTCAGCGAGCAGCCCCTGGTTTTCACCGATCTGGATCATGCCGCGGAACTCGGTGCCGAGATCGTCGATATCCGTCTTGAGATACGCCAGGCGCAGCTCCACTGCAGATGAGCCGCTATCACCGACGAGATCGAAGCCCGTTTCGATGAACTGGGGCCCGCGGCTGTCTTGCTGCACCGAGACGAGCAAGCCCGTGCGGCCGTCCTGTTCCACCACCTCGTAGGTGGCCCTTTCGAGGAACCCGAGTGCGTAGATCTGCTGGATATCGACTTCGAGTGCTGCCTCGTCGAGCGGTTTTCCAGGCGTGACGGTCAGACGCTGTCTGATCACCGCGTCGGAGAATCTCGACTGGTTGTCGAGCGCGACAAATTCGATGACGGGAGGCCCGTTGACGCAGGCGTCGATGCGCGCTCGATAGGCCGCGTAGTCCGCATCATTGAGACCAAGCGGCGCCAGTCGGGAACGCAACGCATCGGCCGCTGCATAGCCGATGGGGATCGATACGTTGCTCTTGTCGAAGTCCACCGAGGTAATTTCATCGCCGAGGGCCGGCACGATGAGCACATCATCCGCGCCGAGTAACGCCTTCTGTTCACGCGTATTGCGCACCACGAGGATGTTGCTCAGTTGATTGGTGATGGCAAGAAAGTCGCCGAGTTCGGCTTCGCTGGACAGCGGTGTACCCACATCCACGGCAATGACGATGTCGGCGCCCATTGCCTTGACCACGTCGACAGGCAGGTTCTTGACGATCCCGCCGTCCACGAGCAAGTGGTCTTCGTAACGGATGGGCAGCAGCAGTCCCGGGATGGATGCGCTGCTGCGCATGGCCGTGGCAAGGTCGCCGTGGTCGATCACTACTTCTTCGCCGGTGACGATGTCGGCGCCGATGGCGCGAAACGGAATCGGCAGATCGTCGAAATCCTTCGCCTGGGAGCGTTGGCTGGTGATGCCCTGAAAGTAGAGTGTGATCTTCTGGCCGCTGATGGCGCCTTTGGGCAGCAGCGAACTGTTGGCGCCGACACCGAATTTCGGGCCGAACAGCGCCAGATCGTCGTCGCGTTTACGACGAAATGGGCGATCCGCCCGATTGGTGTTATCCGCGAAAATATCGCCCCAGTTGATGGCCTCGATTGTGTCTTGCAGCTGCTGCGATGACATACCAGTGACGTACAGGCCACCAATGATCGCGCCGCCGCTCGTGCCCGCGACATAGTCGATGGGAATGTGCAGCTCTTCGAGAACGCGGATCACACCAATGTGGGCGATCCCGCGCGCACCTCCGCCGCCAAGGACCAGGCCGATGCGCGGTCGCTCTACCGACGCGGTGTCGCACGTCGTGGCGACCGTTGCTTGCGCGTTGCCCAGCACCATCAGCAACGCGATGGTGAGGCGGGTTCGCTTGGTATGAATCATTGGCTTTCTCCTGGCGCGCCCAGCAATGCTGATGAGCGTTGGAAGGCGGGCGAGACTACCACGGGCACGGTGATGCACTTCAATGGCGGTGCGTGCAGACACCGCTGTTACCATGCGCGCTGTCCTGCCCAGACCGTCAATGAGTTCGCGAGCACGCGATGAAACAATCGAATGAGACGGCTACCGCAATCCAAGCCGCGTTATCCGGATGGTACGAAGAGAAGCAATCGGCGTGGCTGTACCGGGTGCTCGCCAATAGCGAACCCCTGCCTGTACCAGCGCAGCTGTTTGCAACGCTGGCGCGCGAAGCCGAAGACCAATCGGCCCTCTGGGCGTCGAAGTTTGCCGACGCCGGCGTGCAGATGCCGGCGTTTGCGCCGAATCTGCGCGCGCGACTCGTTGCGCGGCTGGCGCGCCGCATCGGTGTGAGACCGATGCGCCAGGTGCTGGCTGCAATGAAAGTGCGCGGCTTGTCGGTATATACGCAGGTTCATCCCGGCGGGCACGTGATGCCGGCCAGCGTGCAGGACGTCGGCCAGTCGCACCGGGGTCTCGCGGGCGGCAATCTGCGTGCCGCAGTCTTCGGTGCAAATGACGGGCTGATCTCGAATGCGGCCCTGATCATGGGCATCGCGGGCGCCACAGCAGACGATCGACTGGTATTGCTCACCGGCATCGCCGGCCTACTGGCCGGCGCGCTGTCCATGGCGGCAGGAGAGTTTGTTTCGGTGCGCTCGCAGCGCGAACTGTACGAGCATCAGATCGCGCTGGAACAAGACGAACTGGCCGAGTATCCCGAAGAAGAAGCGGAGGAACTCGCGCTGATCTACGCCGCACGGGGCATGGCGATCGATGAAGCGCGTGAGGTGGCGCGCACGATGCTGGCAGACCCGGACCATGCGCTGGATGTGCTGGCTCGGGAAGAGCTGGGTCTGAACCCCGACGATCTGGGTTCGGCGTGGGGCGCCGCGGGACTTTCGTTCATCTGCTTCAGCACGGGCGCTCTGGTGCCTTTGCTGCCGTTCTTGCTGGGTGCCGGGGGCATCGTGGCGGCGGGCGCGTTCACGGCGATCGCGCTATTCGGTCTCGGCAGTGTGATCAGCCTGTTCACAGGACGCCGCGCACTGATGGGCGGCGCGAGAATGCTCGGCATCGGTACGGCGGCGGCGGCGATCACCTATGCGTTGGGTCATGTGCTCGGCGTCAGCCTCGGCTGAGTATCACCTCACGCGGCAGTTCAACGTGTCAGCGTGCGTCGCTCGCCCAGCTCCGGGATGTGCACATTGCAGGCCAGTTTGGCGCGTATCTGCTGTGCCAGCGCTCTCGACGCCGGGGGCTCACCGTGGGTGACGAATATCTCGGTGGGTGGCGACGTCGCGAGTGGCGTCAGCCAGTCGATCAACTCGGCTGAATCTGCATGCGCCGACAGGCTGGTGATGGCGCATACCTCAGCGCGCACGGGGTAGTACTCGCCGTGAATCTTCAATCGGTCCGCACCGCCCAGCAACGCGGCACCACGGGTCCCATGCGCCTGATAGCCGGTCAGCAGAATCGTGTTGCGCGCATCGCCCGCTCGGGCACGAATGTGGTGCAGGACGCGACCACCGGTGAGCATGCCGCTGGAGGAAACGATGATCAACGGTCCGCCGAGCCGATTCAGAGCGCGCGACTCATCTGCGCCGTTGGTGTAGTGCACTGCGCTGCACATCGACTGCGCCTCGGCGACGGTGAGACGGTGTTCGTGGGCGTTGCCGCGGAATAGTTCGGTTGCGTCGATGGCCAAGGGGCTGTCGAGGTAAACGGGCACGTCACGGATCGCGCCGGACTCGCGCAAGCGCCACAACAGATACAACACTTCCTGTACACGGCCCACGGCGAACGCCGGGATGAGTAATGTGCCGCCGCGTGCCGCCGTGCGCGAAATGACGTCGCGCAGTTCGGTTTCCGCCGAAATCGGTGCATGGTGCCGGTCGCCATACGTCGACTCGATGACCAGATAGTCAGTCGGCTCCAGCGCATCGGGCGGATTCATCACGAGATCCACGGAGCGTCCGACGTCGCCGGAGAACGTCATGCGCCGGTCGCCGGCTGTGAGCTGAATCCAGGCGGCGCCCAGGATGTGTCCGGCGCGGCGAAAGCGAACGCGCATCTGAGGTGCGGGTTCAAAATCGATGCCGAAGTCCACCGGCTGCAGCAGCGCCAGTGCCGCGCGTGCCTGCGCTTCATTGTAGAGAGGGCGGGCCGGATCATGGCGGCTCCAGCCATGCCGATTGGCATGGCGCGCATCCTCTTCGCCGATGCGACCCGAATCAGGCAGCAGGATGCCAAGCAGAGCCGCAGTCGCAGGCGTGCAGTACACAGGACCGGTGAATCCGGCGAGGTGCAATGCCGGCAGCATGCCGCTGTGGTCGAGGTGCGCATGGCTCAGCAGCACAGCATCTATGGCCCGGGGATCGAAAGGCCATGCTTGCCAATTGCGCTGACGCAGGCTCTTGATGCCCTGGAACATGCCGCAGTCAATCAGCAGCCGGGCACGCTCGGCTTCAAGCAGATATTTCGAGCCCGTGACGGTTCCCACACCGCCGTGAAACGTGAGACTTGCAGTGCGCGCACCATCCGCCATCTCAGGTGCCTGTAAATTTTGCGGCGCGGCGTTCGAGAAAGGAGGCCACCCCCTCCTTGTGGTCGTTAGATTTAAAGCACTCGGCAAGTGCTGCAGTGTGGCGTTGCATATGCGACGCGACGTCGGCCCCAAGGCCCTCGTATACCATTTCTTTGATACGGGTCTGTGAGAACGGCGATCCGGATGCGATGGCTTGTGCGAGCGTCAACGCTGTTGGCAGCAGCTCTTCGCTCGAGACGATCTGTCCGACATAGCCGATGTCGAGCGCCTCCTGCGCGCTCAAGAACTCCCCGGTATACAGCAGGCGCAGCGCCCGCTGAGTTCCGATCAATCGCGGTAGCAACCAGCTGCCCGCGCCGGTGTCAGGCACCAGACCGCGGTGTACGAAATTCCAGGCGAAGCGCGCGCGGGGTGAAGCGATGCGGATATCGCACTGGGAGCTGAACTCCGCGCCCATACCGACGGCGGGGCCGTCGATAACGCCGATCACCGGTTTGGGACATTCAACAATTGGCCACCAGCGGCTGCGCTCCTGGGCAGTGCCACGCAGGCCGCGCTGCGCGCCCGGAATGGTGGCGAGATCCGCAAGATCGGTGCCCGCGCAGAATGCGCCAGGGCTTCCGGTGATCAGCAGCACGCGGGTAGCGGCATCGTCACCCGCAACCGCAACGCGCTCGAGGAACTCACCGAGCATGGCGTACGTCATGGCGTTGCGCTTGTCGGGCCGGTTGATCGTGATGATGCCGACGGCATCGCGTCGCTCGTAGAGAATCAGGTCGCTCATCGTAGTTGCCTGAGTGGTTGGAGAGCGTAAACGTAGCCCAAATCAGTGCGGCAGGAAACGCGCAACGGCGGCGCGACAGCCGCGGCTTACCTTCAGGCGCATGCCTGCCGATAGCTCGAGGAAGTATTCACCATTCACGTGCGCATCGATCTGCACCACATGGTTGGCGTTGACGAGTGTCGAGCGGTGGATGCGCAGGAACAGCGCGGGATCGAGACGCGCCTGCAGTTCGTTCATGGTAATTCGCATCACGTGGGTCTTACCCCCCACGTGAATGCACATATAGTCGCCGGCGGCGTCAATCCAGGCGATGTCCTGCACGGCTGCCAGCACAGTGTGCTCACCATCGCGGATGGTCAGGCGCTCGCTGAAAGTTGCTCCGGTGCGCGCATCGGCCATCGCTTCGATGCTGGCCGGCGAGTGTCCGGTCAGGGCGACGATCAGATCGAGCAGACGAGATTTCTGATCCCGCTGTTCGGCGACATCGCGCAGCGCACGCGCCTTGTTCACGGCCGCTTCCAGGCGCGCCTGTTCTACCGGTTTGAGCAGATAGTCCACGGCATGCACTTCGAATGCATTCACCGCGTAGCGGTCGAATGCCGTTACGAAGACGATCAGCGGCATCGAATCCGCCTGCAGTTCGCGCACCACGTCGAAGCCGTCCAGGCCCGGCATCTGAATGTCGAGGAAGACCACGTCCGGGCAATGACGTGCGATGGCGGTCAACGCTTCGCGGCCATTGGCGCACTCGGTGACTACTCTGACGTCGTCGATGGCGGCCAGACGCAGTCGCAGGCCGCGACGTGCGAGCGCTTCATCGTCCACGATCAATGCGGTGAGCGGCGCCGTCATTCCACTTCGAACGGAATCTGGATGCGCACGGCAAGCCCGTGCGGTGTCACGTCAGTCAATTCCACGACATGCGCACCGGGATAAACCTCCGCGAGGCGCTGGCGTGTGTTCAACAGCCCGACAGCGCGGCCGGCAGGTGGGTGGGTGGCGGCACCAGAGGGCACGCCACCGATGCCGGGGCCGTCGTCGATGAGCGTGAGATGCAATTGAGTGCCGCGAACGCGCGCTTCGAGACTGATCGTGCCGCCCCGTTCGTTCGGTGCGATGGCGTATTTGATGGCGTTCTCAACGATCGGCTGCAGCAGGAGACTTGGAATGAGCGCGCGTTCGGCCAGCTGCTCGATCTGCGTTACGAGACGCAGGCGGTCGCCAAATCGAACCTGTTCGATATCCAGATACAGATTCAGCGCTGCGCGTTCCGTGGTCAGCGTGACCCGTTGCATCGGGTCGGTGTCGAGGGAGTAGCGCAGGAAGCGCGATAGTCTCGTCACCATCAGATTCGCATTGTCAGCATCGCGCTCCAGAATCAATGTAGAAATCGCATTCAGCGTGTTGAACAGAAAGTGGGGATTCAGCTGGTAGCGCAACATCTTCAACTGCGCCTGATGGGCCATGGCCGTGATGCGCAATACGTTGGCCGTCTCGCGCTGCAGCATCTGGTAGTACTTGATGCCGAAATACAGTCCGCTCCACAGCAGCATCACGTAGGCGGAAGTCAGGATGCCGTGAAAATAGTCGAGCGGGCTCATCGCGGCCCAGTCGTCCATATAGTAGGTAAGAACGGCATTCTTGCCGGCCTGCCACACGCCTCCCGCTACGTAGGAGAGGAAGATGGCTGTGCCGATGCGCAGTGCAAGCGCGCGGGTCCACAAGGCGCGATAGATGTAGCGCAGCGCGGTGGTCAGCGCGATCGCCAGCCCCGCGGCGAACAGATACAGCGACAGGATGAGCGGCTCGTCTGCCCAGTAAAGCCACCCGATCGCGCTGGCGGTAGCCCAGCCGCTCCAGCCGATGAACTGTAACGTCCAGAACTGCACCTCCCGATGATTCAGCAGGCGCGCCCACATGCGCGCTGCGGGTTGGCGGTCGAGGGCGAGCGGCAAATTCATGTGGCGATTCTAGGACAGGTGCGCCTCGTCCCGCTGCCGTTCACCGCATGGTGCATTCGGTTCGTCGCACGTCAGCGCGACCGCTGCGTGACTACGGCGACCGTCAGACGCGCAACGCACACCAGCTGATCCGTGGCGTCGCGGATGTCGATTCCCCACACGTGTGACGTGCGACCCAAACGGATGGGTCTTGCGATCCCCGTTACCAGGCCGTCGCGAACCCCGCGCAAATGGTTCGCGTTGATATCGAGACCGACGCAGTACGCCGCGGCAGGATCGACGCACGCGATTGCGGCCGCGGTGCCTAGAGTTTCAGCGAGCAGCACCGAAGCGCCGCCGTGCAGCAGCCCTGCGGGTTGGCGGGTGCGCTCATCTACGGGCATCGTGGCCCCGAGATAGTCGTCGCCCACCTGGGTGATCTCGATTCCCAATGCGGCGACTGCAGTTGCGCGGTGAATCGCGTTCAGCCTGGCGAGCTGCGGGCGTTCGAACCAGATGCTCATGGGCGTCTTGTGGCGGGCGTCATGAGCGCGTCGCGATTGAAACCGGCCAGACGCTTGTACCGATCGGCGATCTCCTGCAGCTGCGCATGGCTGAAGTGGTCGTGGATGTCCGTGAATCCGTCAGGGCAACGATCTTCGACCATCTGCAGGATCCGTTCAGGTCCGGTGGCGCGATTGTCCAGGGTCAGACGCGCGGTGGGTTCGAGCCGCTCCTGCTGATAGGCATGCAATGCCGCGGGGATGGCAGAACCGTCGCGCAGGCACCGGGCCAGCGCGAGGCCATCGAGAATCCCCTGCGAAGCGCCGTTGGAGCCATTCGGGCGCATCGCGTGCGCTGCATCGCCGATCAGCGTGACACGCCCGAAGCTCCAGCGTGATACGGGCGTTCGATCCACCATCGGAAATTCGTAGATCGTTGGCGTGGCGGCGAACAGCGCCGGGATATCGAGCCAGGGGAATTGCCAGTCCGCAAACGCGGCGACGAAATCGGCAGCGTTCCCTTCCCGATTCCAGTCGGCACGATTTGCGGGAAGCTCGCCGCCGAGACGCCGCTCCGCAACCCAGTTCAACAGGCTGCGCCCGCCAAGCCGGGTGCGTTCGGAAATCGGATAGATGACTGCCTTCAAATCGTTGTGGCCAGCCATGATGCAGGTGCGCCCATCGAAGACGGGATGCCATTGCGCGACACCGCGCCACAGCATCTGTCCGGAGTAAGCGGGGTTGCCTTCGTCGGGATAGAAGGCGCCGCGCACCACTGACATGAGCCCGTCCGCGCCAATCAATGCAGCCGCGGTGCGGCTGGGCCTCGCCGCGCCATCGCGACGGTTGATGAAATGGGCGGTGACACCGTGCTCGTCCTGCTCGAATGCGTGCAGCGCGTGACCGGTGCACACGGCGCCGGGTCCGAGCCGTGCGACCACGGCATCGAGTAGCGCCTGCTGAAGCTCTCCACGGTGCAGCGAATATTGCGGCCACGGGTAGCCCGCTTCGATCCCGCGCGGCTCGGCCCAGATATCCTGACCGCGCTTCGAGAAGAACCGCAGTGCGCTGGTTTGAATCGCGATTTCTTCGAGCGGCCGCTGCAAGCCGAGCTCCCACAGCGCCTTCACAGAGTGCGGAAGCAGATTGATCCCAACGCCGAGGGGTTGGATGGTCTCGACAGCCTCAAAGACACGAGCCGGGATGCCGGCCTCGTGCAGGGCAAGCGCGCAAGTGAGGCCGCTGATCCCTGCACCGATGATCATGATGCTGTCGGGGGCGGGGTTGTCTTCGGTCGTATTGGCCCCAGTGTTTGAAACTGACACGACGGTAACAATCCTGGGAGGTTGAACAGTGGCGAATGAAGGCTACCACGAACCGATTAGCGAGCTGTCAAACGCAACGCGGGATATGCACCGCGCGATTACCTCGCTGATGGAGGAACTCGAAGCGGTGGATTGGTACAACCAGCGCGCCGATGCGTGTACCGATGCCAATCTGAAAGCGATCCTCGAACACAATCGCGATGAAGAGAAAGAACATGCGGCAATGGTGCTGGAGTGGATCCGGCGTCAGGACCCGACGTTTGATAAAGAGTTGAAGGACTATTTGTTCACGACCAAAGTGGTTGCACACAACTAATCCGCGCATTGTTGACAGCAAAATTGGCGCTCGATCTAATGCGCCGGCTGAATGCTGGGTAGACCATTTCAACGGGAGCAAGCAATGAAGTAGACGAGTATTCCGGCGTACCTCGGGGCACTTGCGTTGGCCCTTTGTGCTCAAACGACCCTCGCCTACGACCTGGGTCCGGGCCAGTGGGATTTGGGGATCTATGGCGGTGCGTATATGCCCGACCTTGAGGAACTCGACAATGGCTACACAGGCGGCCTGCGCCTGGGCTATCAGCCGAGCGAACACATTCTGCTGAGCTCGTCGTTGGGTTATACGAATCTCGACGGCAACACTGGCAAGGGTGCCTCGAGAATACGGGGCAATTTCGACGCCTGGCTGCTCGATTTCAACGTGTGGTACATCTTCCGCCCGGAGTCGCGCCTGTCGCTGCTCGTCGGTGCGGGTCCCGGCTGGGCCTTTGTAGACAGTTCGCTGAAAAACAGCCTGGGGGTTTCGCTTGACCCGGGCGGTGAAGGCGACGACACCTTTACGGCCAACCTCGCGTTCGGACCGCTGTTCAAACTGAATGACCACGTCAACATCCGATTGATGTCGCGTCTGCGTTACTTCGAGCAGCGTAACAACGACAAGGTCGACAGAGAGTTCACGCTGGGCCTCGAGATTCCGTTGGGCGGCAGGAAAGTAGCAGCGCCTGTCGTGGCGGCAGCGCCGCCGGCACCCGTAGTGCCCACGAAGTGTGCTGACAGTGACAGCGATGGCGTTTGCGACACCTCGGATCAATGCCCGGACACGCCGCGTGGCGCGAAGGTCGAAGCCAACGGTTGCCCGGTGGTGGTGCAGAAGCCGGTCAGCTTCGACTTGACGGTGGAATTCGCGTTCAACTCAGCAGAGATCAACGATCTGTCGTTCCGCGAACTGCGCAGGGCGATGCAGTTCCTGCGTGACTACCCGAACACCGCCGCGGTGATTGAAGGCAATACGGACAGTGTTGGCGGGGAAGAATACAACCAGCGACTGTCTGTGCGCCGCGCGCAAGCCGTGGTCGATGTGTTGACCAAGTCGGGCATCGAGGGCAGCCGCCTCACCGCAGTAGGTAACGGCGAGACGAAGCCGATTGCGTCAAACGCCACCGACGAGGGACGGGCGAAGAATCGCCGCGTTTCGATCGTCGTCTCTGGCACCGGCGTGGTGAAATAGCGCGTCGCTGGCAGACTTTCGACGGACCTCTGAAGCCGGCCAGCAGCAACGCCCGCCGGCTTTCTTTATCGTCGATTTCGTCTAATCGGGCAGCCCGAGCACGCGTTTGGCGATGATATTCAACTGCACTTCCGATGTGCCGCCTTCGATTGAGTTGGCCTTGGAACGCAGCCACGCGCGTGTCGTGGTCAGTTCATCGGCGGCGAATGCCGTGCCTTCCCAGCCGACCGCCTGCGTACCCATCATGGCGAGCAGCAGCTCGTATTTGCGAATGTTCAGTTCGGTTCCGTAGTACTTGAACATCGAGGATGCCGCGCCGGGTGCGCGCCCCGACGACGATTCCTCAGTGGCACGACGCATGGTCAACGAATAGCCGCGTTCGTTCATGCGGTGTTCGAGTACGCGCGCGCGCAACGCGGGGTCCGCGATGGCGCCGCGTACTTCTCCGGCGTACTGACGTGCGAGGTCCTCGAGCCGAGCCGATTGCTGCGTGCCGCCTCCGATGCCGCCGATGGAGGTCCGTTCGTACTGCAGCAGTCGCTTGGCGACGGTCCACCCCTTGTTCACCTCCCCGACGACGTTCTTCTTCAAGGCGCGGGCACCATCGAAAAATGTCTCGCAGAACGGTGATGCGCCGCTGATCAGACGGATGGGCCGCACCGTCACGCCCGGCTGTTCGATGTCGAAGAGGATGAAGGTAATACCATCGTGTTTCGGCGCGGTGGGATCCGTGCGCACCAGGCAGAATATCCAGTCCGCATGATCTGCGCCGGACGTCCAGATTTTCGAACCATTGATGATGTACTCGTCGCCGTTGTCGACGGCGCTGGTCTTCAGACTGGCCAGGTCCGAGCCAGCGTTGGGTTCGCTGTAGCCCTGACACCACCAGATCTCGCCGCGCGCGATCCGCGGCAGATGTTCGGCTTTCTGTTCGTCGGTGCCGTATTCGAGCAGGGCCGGTCCGATCATGCTGATGCCCATGCCAACCAGCGCGGGCCGCGCGTTGATGTGCCGCAGCTCTTCCTGCAGGACACGACCCTGCAGTTTGTCCAAGCCGGCGCCGCCGTAAACCACCGGCCAGCTCGGCACGGTCCAACCCTTCGCGGCCATGCGTTCCATCCATACCTTTGTGTCTGGATTCGCGTAGGTGGCGCGGCGTCCACCGCCCGGGTATTCATCGGTTGGCATGGGCGTGCGAATGCTCGGGGGGCAGTTGGCGGCGAGCCAGTTGCGTACCTCGTGTCGAAATGACTCCATTCGGGATGACTCCAGATCAGGCGTGAATGTGCGTCGAGGCGGCGTCGATGATGCGCGCAATAGCATCCTCGTAGCGCAAGCCGGTGTGTGCAAGTGCGGCCGCGAACCCCGCGTCCGGCGCAATACATGGGTTGGCGTTGACCTCCAGAATCCACGGCCCGTCACCGTCGACGCGAAAATCCACGCGCGCATAACCGCCGAGCCCCAGCTGCGAGAACGTCCTTCGTGCCAAGGCGTTCAGTTCAGCCAGCAGCGGTGCATCGGCGGCCGCGAAGTCAAAGCGCCGCGGAGTATTGTTGTATTCGAATGAGGTCTCCATCCACTTGGCGCGATAGCCAACCATATGCGCCTTGCCCGCCGGGAATGCCGAAAAGTCGATCTCCGCTGGAGCCAATACCTGTGGACCCGCGCGCCCCGCCAGGATGGAGAGGTTGAATTCGCGGCCGTGGATGAATCGCTCGGCGAAGCAGGGCCGGCCCAGCGCCGCAGAACGCGCACGAATTGATTGCAGCGCACGCTCGGCGCTGTCGCATTGGATGATGGCGTCGTCCTCCAGGCCGCGGGACGCATGTTCGAACCGTGCCTTGACGATGTATTTGTCCGCGCGGAATGGGTGCGATGGCTGTGCCTCGTTCATCCATTCCGGCGTCGGCAGGTGCAACTGTTCGAGCAGGGTTTTGGCAGCACACTTATCGTTGGCGAGTGCCATATTGGCGCACCGAGTTCCCGTATAGGCGACGCCGAGTCCGTCGAGCAGCGCGGGCACGGCAACGGCTGCAGCGTCGTATCCGGCGATGGATTCAACCAGGTTGAAAACCAGGGTCGGCGGCGCTTCGCGCAGGCGAGTGATCAGTGCCGCAAAATCATCACTCACTGCAAACGTGGCGATGCTATGACCGAGTTGTTTTAGCGCAGCGCTGACAGCGGTCACTTGTTGCAACGTATCCTGTGCTTCGGGCGGTGCGTCCGCGGCCACGGCATCATGAAGCAGCAGAATTTGCATCGCCCCTCAGCGCCTGGGGTGGTCGGTTGCCCGCATCACGCGGCGCGAACGCTGGCCTTGGGAATGCGCCGCGCCGCTGACTCAATGATTTCCCGGATCAGATCGGTGTACGGCATTCCCACCGCAGTTGCGATCATTGGCAGATCTGAATGCGTCGGATGCAATCCGGCCAGCGGATTGACCTCGAGAAACATCGGCGCGCCCTGCGCATCGCAGCGGATATCCACGCGTCCTGCGTCGCGGCAGGCGAGCGCGTTCCAGGCGTCGATGGCGATCTGCTCGGCCTGCGCTACCAACGGGTCGATCCGCGTGACGTGCACGTAGTCCACCAGCGTCTCGCACTGTTCTTTGTTCGTGTACGAATAAACGTCGGGTTCCGCGCCGTTCTTCAGCACGATCTCGACGGTGCCAACCGCCCGCGCCGCCGCATTGGTGCCAACGATGCCAACCGTGAACTCCCGGCCCGGCAGGAAGCTTTCGACCAACACGGGCTGCCGATAGTGATCGAGCAGCGCGGTACACAAGGACTTCAGCTCTGCGGTTGAACGCACAACCGATCTGGGCGTGACGCCCTTGCCGGTGCCCTCGGCCACCGGCTTGGCAAGCAGTGGAAACGGTAGCGAGACCTTCGCGGCGTCGGCCGCCGTTTCGATGACCGCGAAGCGCGCGGTGGGCACGCCCGCTGCTGCAACGATCAACTTCGACCAACCCTTGTGCAGGCAGACCGAAGCTGCCAGTGGATCGGCAAACGTGTAGGCGATGCCGTAGACATCCAGGATGGCCGGCACCTGCGCTTCGCGCCCATAGCCGTGCAGGCCTTCGGCAATATTGAACACCAGTTCCCAGCGATCGCCCTTCGCGAGCCGGCCCACCAGCGCGCGCGCCGACCCGATGCGATCGACGCGATGCCCCAACCGTTCGATGGCGAGCGCCAGCGCATCGATGGTGCCTGGCTGGTCGAATTCGGCGGTTTCTTCATCGCTGTACCCGGCGGCCAGATACTCGGCGCGCAGATCGTACGTCAGGCCGATGTGCATCAAGGCTGCCCGAGTCGCGTGTCGGGATAGCGGTACTGGGCGCCCTCGTAATTGCGCAGCAGCAGGTCATCGCCGTCGCGTCCCAGCACGTACTGAGGTTGCAGCGGGATCTTGCCGCCGCCGCCTGGGGCGTCGACGACGTAGGTTGGAACCGCGTAGCCCGTGGTATGACCGCGCAGACCTTCAATGATGTCGAGGCCCTTCTGGATGGTGGTGCGAAAGTGACTGGATCCGGAAATCGGATCGCATTGATACAGATAGTAGGGACGCACGCGCATCAGCAGCAGGCGTTGCATGAGTTCCTTCATGGTTTCAACGTCGTCGTTTACGCCCTTCAGCAGCACGGTTTGCGAGCCGATTGGAATACCCGCATCGGCCAGGCGGGCGCAGGCGAGAAACGCCTCTGCTGTGCACTCGTCGGGATGCAGGTAATGCACGCTCATCCAGATCGGGTGGTGCTTGCGCAGCACGCGCACGAGACTCGGTGTGATGCGTTGCGGCAGCACCGCCGGCATCTTCGTGCCGATTCGGATGAACTCGACATGCGGGATGTCCCGCAGCCGACCGAGGATGTAGTCGAGCTTGTCGTCGGCCAGCGCCAGCGGATCACCGCCCGAGATCAGCACGTCGCGAATCGCCGGAGTACCGCGGATGTAATCGAACATGGCCTCGAGGCGCGCATCCGACGGTGCCAGTTCGCCGTGCCCGACCACGCGCGAGCGGGTGCAGTAGCGGCAGTACGTGGTGCAGAAGTCGAGTGCGAGAAACAGCACCCGATCGGGATAGCGGTGCACGAGCCCCGGCACCGGACTGTGGCCATCTTCAGCGAGCGGGTCATCGGCCTCGCCCGGGCCGCGCAGGAACTCACCAGTGACCGGAATCACGGTGCGTCGCAGTGCGTTATGGGGATTGGTCGGATCCAGCAGGCTGACGTAGTACGGCGTGATGCCCAGCGGCAGCATCGAGCCGGCTTCGACCAGCGCGCGCCGCTCGTCGCTGGACAGGTCCATCAGATGTTCGAGCTGCGCGAGGTTCTTGATTCGGTTGCGCGACTGCCACCGCCAGTCGGACCACTCCGCATCGGTTACCCGCGGATAGTGGGCGCGTCGGAACAATCGGATCCGACGACTCTCGCGCGGCAGGCGGGTGCGAATCTTGGTGCGGTCGAAGCGGGGATCGACGTCGCGATGGATATACGGCCCGGAGCGGGCTGCGGAGGTAGTGCTGATTAAGACTGTTTGGGGTTGCGTTGACGCGGATCGCGTGGGAGGTTTGTCGTCGTCACCGACGACAGCTTCTTCTTCCCTGGACACTGAGGTCCGTGATTTCACCGTATAACTCTCCTGACGAATCTGGCGAATTGTGGTTGGTATCGAGCGCCGCATATTAGACAACTGTTGTTCCCGAGTTGTCATCGCCCCGACAAAGTTTTTTTGCGCAACGGTGGCGCGTCACGGAGCGCTCCTCACCGAAGTCGTTGGGGCGCGAGAGAAGGGGGGGGTCCTTGGCAGAAGGGTGACGGGGATGACTGGCGATCACGTGAATACTGCGCTGACGCGGCGAGATGGGTAATATCCGCGCCGCATGGAGCATCATTGATGGAGGTGCATTTGAAATTCAGCGCAATGTGCGAGCAATCGGGTCCATCTGATCGGCAGCATTGGTCGAGATTTCTGTTGCAGTGCGTGCTTGCCTGCCTGTTCGGCGGCGCCGGCGCAGCTGTGCTCGCCTCCAGCTATATCCTGCCGGGCGCAAACGACTCGCTGGTGGGCGAACCCGTCGGCATGGCGGTGACCTATGACGATCGCTTCGCGACGCTGGCGCTGCGCTACGACATTGGTTTCGAGGAGTTGCGCCACGCCAATCCCGATGTCGACCCGTGGATTCCGGGGGAGGGTGCGCATGTGGTGCTGCCAACCCAGTACCTGCTGCCGAACGGCCCGCGCGAGGGCATCGTCATCAACCTGCCCGAGTATCGGCTGTACTACTACCCCAGGAATTCCGGCACGGTGTTCACCTTTCCCATCGGCATTGGCCGCTCGGGATTTCAGACGCCTCAAACCCGTACGCGGGTCGTGGCGAAGATCATCAACCCGAGCTGGTACCCCACCGCCTCCTCCAAACGCGAACATCTGGAAGACGGAGACGAGTTACCGAATGTAGTGCCACCCGGCCCGGATAACCCCTTGGGCCACCTCGCCATCCAGCTGGCATTGCCCAGCTATTTCCTCCATGGCACCAACAAACCATTCGGGGTTGGCCAGCGCGTCAGTCACGGCTGTGTGCGCCTCTACCCGGACGACATTCAAACGCTGGCGGACAACACGCCCGTGGGTACGACCGTCCGCATCATCGATGCGTCGCTGAAGGTCTCCTGGAATGCCGGTGTGCTGTATCTCGAGGCGCATCCGCCCCTGGAAGGCGATACCGATCTCGATGCGCTGACCCAGCTGATCAATGAAGCGACCAGGGGCCGCGAAGTTGTCGTGGATTGGGAGCGCGCAAAAGAAATGGCCCGGACATCCATCGGGATGCCCGGGCCAATTTCAGTGCAACCGCTGTAGCGAAGCTTATTTGCGCGTGCAGCAGGTCTCGCTGATGCGCTTGGCGCGCTCGCTGGCTTCCTGTGCGGCAGCCATGGCAGCGTCGGCCGTCGCCTTCGCACCGGCTGCTTGAGCGGCCTGGCTTTGTGCGTCACGGGCAGCGCTCATCGCATCGGCAGCCGACTTCTCTACTGCCGCAATGCGGGTGTTCAGTGAAGCTACATCCTTTTTCAGAGCATCATTGGTGGCGCAACCCGACAGGGCAAGCACCGCCGCTACAATCAGCAATCTCGTCTTCATGTTCACGTCGTCCTTAGTTGAGTGGGTGTTGACGGCGCGCACAGGGTATCACAACGATTGTGCTTGTTAAGGGGCAAACGCGAATTTGACGCACGGGAAAGAATCGGCAGAAACGTGGTACGACCTGCTGCAACGCATTGCGCACTTGTTGGGTGGTTGGCGCGATCTGCCGGATCCGCGCTCGATGCGCGTTGCATCGCAGCAACCCCATTGCGTTCCCGTTGTTCGACATCTATCCGGTGCAATGGACTTGACGGTTCCTGCAACGGCGGGGGCTTGCACCCGGCTTGCGGAGTTGCAGGATGGGTTGTGCTGGCGACAGAACGCAAACTATACGGACGTTACTTTTCTGGACCGGTACGGATACTGCGAACTATTGGGCCCCAACGGACATTGGCACACTGACGCAGTTGCCGTGGGCGTGTTGTTGCTCGGCCCCGACACCTTCTATCCCGAGCACGCCCACCCCGCCCGCGAGCATTACGTTGTGCTGGGTGGTACCGCTGAGTGGTGGCAGCATGGCGGAGGATGGCGGCGGCTGCCGCCGGGTTCGCTGATCGAGCATGCCAGCGGGCAACCGCATGCGATGCGTACGGCGAGGCAACCCTTGTTGGCGGCCTACCTGTGGCACGATCATCTGCAGCACGGCGCGAAGCTGACGTCGCATCGGCGCGAGGCGAGCGATGAATGACGAAACGGGACTGATCGATCTGGTGCGCTATCCCGTGACGGAGCCGGCATCGGCTACCTTGCTGGCGCAGGTGCGTCGGCTGCGTGAGGCGTTGCAGACAACAGGCGCTGCGGAAGCCCCGGGGTTCCTCTCCCAGACAGGACTTGCGAGCTGCGTCGCCGATGCCGCCCAACTCGCATCGCTGCGCTACAACAGTGTCGGTACAGGCAGCGCGTACCTGGAGGAGCCGGCGCCGCACTGGCTGGCCGATCATCCGCGCGGTATGCGAGGTCGCTACAGTGTGGGGGTGGTCGCGTACGATCAGTTTCCGCCGGCGTCGCCGATTCGTCGGTTGTATGAAAGCGCCTTCGTCATGGCGTTCATTGCGGCCGTACTGCAGCGCAAAGCGCTGTATCGCTACGCAGATCCAATGGGTGCCCTGAATCTGGCCGTCATGGGCGAGGGTGACGAATTGCAGTGGCATTTCGATCAGACCGACTTTGTCGTCTCGCTGGCATTGCGGGACGCTGAAACAGGCGGAGACTTCGAGGTCGCGCCGAAGATTCGCGACGCGCAAAGCGAAAACTATGCGGCGGTTTCGGACGTGCTCGACGGATCCTCGAGTGGTGTCACGCGGCTGCCGATGACGCCCGGCACGCTGCTGATCTTTGCCGGACGTAATTCGCTGCACCGGGTGAGCCCGATTGCGGGCGCGACGACGCGACTGGTCGCACTGTTCGGCTATGACACCCGCCCCGACACGCGCAGCTCACCGCATCTGCAACTGAAGCGCTATGGACGCACCGCCTGAGGGACTCATCGCTCGAACTTCTCCAGTATCTGCGTCTCTGCACGCGCGGCCGCCATCCACGACTGCAGTGCCGGCAGAGCGAGTACGGTTTGCGAGTACGTTCGGGCAGGTTCGCTGAGCGGGATCTGATAGAGCATCAGACGCAACACCACCGGTGCGAACATCGCGTCAGCGATGCCGAAGGTGTGAAACAGAAACTCGCCGGGTGTGGCGCCTCCCGGACACCCGCGCCAGATGCCTTCGATGCGATGAATCTGCTGCGCCAGTCCGGCGGTGTCGTCCACGACGACCGGCGCCGGTGCGCGGCGGCAATTCATCGGCAATTCGGCTCGCAGAATGGCGAAGCCCGCGTGCATCTCGGCGCTGATGGCGCGGGCGAGTGCGCGTGCGACGACATCATGGGGCCAGCAATCGTGCTCGGGCCAGCGCTCGGCGATGTACTCGCAAATGGCGAGCGAATCCCACACCACCGTGGTGCCGTCCTGCAGAATCGGCACTTTTCCTGATGGCGAACGCGCCAGCAGCGCGGCTCGACTGGATTGTTGGTAAAGAGGAATGCGCACTTCATCGAACTCGATTCCTTTCACCGTCATCAGCAGCCACGGTCGCAGCGACCATGACGAGTAATTCTTGTTGCCGATCACGAGTACTGGGTTCATAGCGGATCCACCGGGTGTGCAGAAACGCCGGCGTGGCGACGACGGGCGCGGAGTATACTGCCACGCAAATCAATTGAGGATTGGCTCATGCGGCGACGATCGGTTCTGTTCAGTAGCTGTGTCGGCATTTTTTTCATGCTCGCCAGCTCGGCGTACGCTGCGGAAGAGTCGACACTCGATGCGTTGATGAAATCATTCGGCTGGGATTTCGCCACCACTCAGATCAAGACCGAAAAGGTGGGCGACGATCTCTATGTGCTGTTCGGCGTTGGCGGAAATATCGCCGTCTCCATTGGCCAGGACGGTGTACTGATCGTCGATGATCAATTTCCGCAACTGATGCCGAAAATAGAAGCGGCGATTGCCGAGCTCGGCGGCAAACACATCGACTTCGCCGTCAACACGCACTGGCACTTCGACCATGCCGATGGCAACCAGAGTCTGGGGCCGAATGGCACCTGGCTGGTTTCGCAGGCGAATTCGCGCGACATGATGCGCGCAGAACATGTCGTTAACGGGGTCGTTTTCAAGTACCGGCAGAAACCTTACGCCGCGGCAGCGTTGCCGGTTGTCACCTATACAGATGCGATGCAGTTTCACTTCAATGGCGAGCAGATCGATCTGGAACACTACGGCCCGGCGCATACCACGGGCGATTCGGCGGTCTACTTCCGCACTCACAACGCGGTTCACCTCGGCGATGTTTACAATAACGCGGGCTATCCGTTCATCGACGTGGACAACGGTGGCGATCTGAGCGGCGTCATTTCGTTCTGCGAATCCGTCGTCGCACAGCTGCAGCCGGGTGCCGTGGTGATACCAGGGCACGGGCCCGTGGCAACGTATGACGATCTCGTTGCATATATCGCGATGCTCAAGGCCGTGCGCGCCCGCATCAATCAATTGCTGGATTCGGGTGCAAGCTTCGCGGATGTGGTTGCGGCGACGCCGACCGCAGCCTGGGATGCGGCGCTGGGTGACTCAACCGGCTTCGTGGACCGTGCGTACACCAGTCTGGTGATGGAACGGTCGAGGCAGCCCTGATGGCAATCGATATCGACGATCGCAATCTGGCGCTGTTCTGCGATTTCGAGAATGTGGCCCTGGGGGTGCGCGACGCCAAGTACGCGAAGTTCAACATCTCTCATGTGCTGGAGCGACTGTTGCTCAAAGGCAGCATTGTCGTGAAGAAGGCGTATTGCGACTGGGAGCGATACAAGGAATTCAAAGCGCCCATGCACGAAGCGGCGTTCGAGCTCATCGAGATTCCCCACGTGCGCCAATCGGGAAAAAACTCAGCGGACATTCGCATGGTCGTCGATGCGCTCGACCTGTGCTACACAAAAGCACACGTGGATACGTTTGTGATTATCAGCGGAGATTCGGACTTCTCGCCGCTGGTGAGCAAGCTGCGCGAAAACAACAAGACCGTGATCGGTGTGGGGGTGAAGAACTCCTCTTCGGATCTGTTGATCAGCAACTGCGATGAGTTCATCTATTACGACGATCTCGTGCGACAGGAAGAGTCGACCAAACGCAAACGGCGTCGCCGTGCACCCGCAAAGAAGTCGGGCGAAGCAGGCGCGGACAAGACTGCCGCGAAGAAAGACGAGCCAGCGCAACCGAAGGACGATGCTCCGGTTCAGGAGGCGATCGATCTGGTCATCGAGACTGCCGATGCGCTCAACGCCGAGCGGGGCCATGGCGACAGACTGTGGGGATCGATGATCAAACAGGCGCTGCGCCGCCGCCGACCAGGCTTCAATGAGCGTTATTACGGCTTCGCATCGTTCAGTGATCTGTTGGAGGAAGCGCAGAATCGTGGACTGATCGAACTGGAAGCCGATGAACGTTCGGGCGGTTTCACGGTGCGCCGGATCACCGAAGCGGATTGAACGCGCCCCTCAGCTGTCCAGGTTGGAGCGATTCATTGCGGCGCGAACGGTAACGTCACCGGCACGAGTGCTTTCCGCACTGCGCGGCGGATGTGCGGGCCCTTCCACGAATACACTGGTCAGCACGGGTGCTGCGGCGTCGAGATGTTCCTCGAGCAGATGGAGTGCGGCGGCGAGCACTTCGGCGGGAGTCGCTTTGCTGTCAACGCCAATCTCGCCGCGCCGGCGCCTCAGAATTGTTGTTAGCTGAACTCCCAGCGTTCGATCAGCAGCGGTCCAGTCGGTGGTCCACTTCCGTGTGCTGGGGACCGAACGATAGCGGCGTTGGCGCTCGGCACTCTTCAGGCGCTTCCACACACTGGTGTATTTCGGCAAGGTGGCATCGGCCCACTCGGCAACCGCATCAGAGCCGCGGCCGCAGGCCATGCGAAACTGCATGCGTTCGGCAGGTGCCAGCGTATCGAATGCATGATTGCGTACGTAGTTGGCGAGTCAGTCGTCGGGCAGCACGTGGGATTTTTTTGTCATATCGAAACTCTAACGCGTCGGTTGCGGGAGCGTTGTACCCGCTTTGTAGTGCGCCAGCGGCGGCGTCACTGCAGCGGCCAGAACCAGAGAATACTACTAACAGTCGTAACGCCGGCGATCAGATTCAGCGGAATCCCGGCGCGCAGAAAATCGTTGAAGCGATAGCCGCCCGGGCCGTACACCATCAGGTTCGTCTGGTAGCCAAGCGGCGTGGCAAACGATGCGGAGGCGCCGATCATTACCGCGATGACGAATGGTTCGGCGCGCAATCCCAGCGCTTCCACCGAAGCCAGCACAATGGGCAACACGATCAGGGCCGCCGCATTGTTGGTGATGAGTTCCGTGAGCAACATGACGGTTGCGTAGGTGACCACCAGCAGGAGCACCGGATTGTCGCCGGCCAGCTGCAACATATAGCCCGCCAGGTAGTCGGCGGCCCCGGTGTGTCGCAGGGCTTCGGCAACCGCGAAACTGCCGGCGATGGTGAGTATCACCGTGTAGTCGAGCGCGCGCCGCGCTTCCGTCAACGACAGGCATCCCAGCGCAATCATCGCGCCGGCGCCCAGCAGTGCGGCCGTCACCATATCCAGCACGCCGAAGGTTGCGCTGGATACCACGCCGGCCAGTACCAGCCAGGCGCGCTTTGCGCCGCGGTGGTTGGTGGGTTCATCGTCCAGTGCACTGACCAGGACGAAGTCCGACATGCCACGTTGCCGCGACAGGAATGCCGGCCGCGCTTCCAGTAGCAACAGGTCGCCCGCATGCAGTTCCACCGACCCCAGATTGCCTTCGAGCGGCCGACCCTCACGCGCCACCGCAAGAATCACGGCGCCGTAGCGGTCGCGGAAGCGACTGTCGCGAATCGTTTGGCCAACACCTTCGCAGGTGGGCGATACCACCGCTTCGATCAACAACCGCTCGGGAAACTGTTGCGAGAGAATCGGTTCGGAATCCTCGGACGCCACCAGCCCGTTGATGCGCAACAGATCGACTACGGCCCCCGTCTCTCCCACGAATACCAGGCGGTCGCCGCTTTGCAGGCGTTCCTCGGACGGCACCGCGCTGATGATCGCGCCGCGGCGCTCGATCTCCACGAGGTAGATCCGCTGCAGGCCGCGCAGGCCGGCGTCGGCCACGGACTTGCCGACCAGGGGCCCATCGTTGGCCACTGCGACCTCGACGGTGAATTGCCGCGGCGACGCAAATATCTGCTCCGCATCGGTGCGCGCGGGCAAGATGCGCGGCAGCACGAATACCAGATACGCGATGCCGATGATGGCCAGAGGGATGCCGACCGGGGTGATGTCGAATACACCGAATCCGGCCGCGCCTGTCAGCTTCTGGTAGTTGCCGTTCACCACCAGGTTGGTGCTGGTGCCGATCAGTGTGAGCGTGCCGCCGAGAATCGACGCATAGCTTAAGGGCATCAACAATTGGCTGGGCGCTATGTCGATCTCGCGACACCATCGCGTCACCGCGGGGATCAGTGTTGCTACCACCGGAGTGTTGTTCAACACGCCACTGGCGAGGCTGACGGGCACAGTCAGTCGCACGGTAGCTCGCCTCACCGACCTGGGACGTCCCAGAAATCGATTCACGAGCATATCGATGGCGCCCGTTGCACGAAGCCCCGCCGCGATGATGAACATGGCGGCCACGGTGATGAGTCCGCTGTTGCTGAAACCCGACAGCGCCTGGTCGGGTGTGAGGACGCCCAGCACCATCAACAGCGCCAACGCGCCCATCATGACCAGGTCCGGCGTGAGGCGCGTGAGCGTCATGAGCAATACCGAGCCTGCAACGAGGGCGACCGTGAAAGCGCCGTGCCAGTCGTCCATAGATCTGCGTGAAGTCGATGTGGTCTGGCAAGCTACCACGGCGCTCGGCGCGGCGGCTGATTCGCGTTACATTGCCGTGCATCGAAAATCAGGTGCCCAACAGTTGAAAAAGCTGCCCCACTTCGTTCTCACACTCACGTTCGTGCTGACCGGTTGCGCCACTGCCACGGCGCCGGCGGGCACTGATCCGATGCCGGCGTGGTCCGACGGCGCGGCGAAGCAGAAGATCATTGCATTTGTCACTGCGGTGACCACCCCGGGCGGTAGTGACTATGTCGAACCCGCGCTGCGGATCGCGGTATTCGACAACGACGGCACGTTGTGGTCGGAACGCCCGCTTTACTTCCCCATCGCATTCATCATCGACCGGATCAAGGCGCTGGCACCCAGCCATCCCGAGTGGGCCAAGATGCCCGCGATCAAGGCGATCATGAGTGGTGGCCCGGCGGCGCTGGGCACGTTGTCGGAACGCGAACTGCTCGCAGCAGCCGCGCTCGTCGAAACCGGCATGACACAGGAAGATTATCGAGCGATCGCCCGGCAATGGCTGGCGCAGGCGCAGCATCCGGTGCGCGAACGCCGTTATGAAACGCTGGTTTATCTGCCGATGCTGCAACTGCTGACGTACCTGCGGGCGCACGCATTCAAAACGTTTGTTGTGACTGGCGGTTTCGTCGACTTCACGCGCGCGCTTGCGGCGGATGTCTACGGCATTCCACCTGAGCAGGTCATCGGTACGCGCTGGAAACTGAAGTACGGCGATACGGCGGACGGCGCCAGTGTGGTAATGCGTTTGCCAGAGATCGAAAGCTTCAACAACGAAACCACGAAAGTAACCAACATCGAGGCACTTATCGGCGGCCGCCCATTGCTGGCTGTCGGCAATTCAGATGGCGATCTGGCGATGCTCACCTACACTGACGACCGCGTTGGGCCGAGCCTCGACATCCTGGTGCACCACGACGACGCAGCGCGAGAGTATCAATACGATGCGGGCGCGCAGGAAATTCTGCAGACCGCCTTCGCGCGCGAGTGGGTGGTGGTCAGTATCAAACACGACTTCGATCAGGTGTATCCGTCACCATGAGTGGATTTCTAGTTCGCCTTGCCATCACTGCATTGGGATTGTGGGTCGCATCGGTGCTGGTGGCCGGGGTCTCCATCAGCGGCATAGGCACGCTGATCTTCGGGGCGCTGCTGCTGGGTATCGTCAATGCGGTGATCCGGCCGGTGGCATTGCTGCTGACGATTCCCGTTACGTTGGTCACGTTGGGTTTGTTCATTCTGGTGGTCAATGCGGGCATGTTCGGGCTGGTCGCCGCCATGCTCGACGGCTTCCGGTTGAGCGGCTTCTGGGCGGCGCTGTTCGGCGCGATGGTAGTCAGCATCACGTCCTGGCTTGCTTCGGCCTTTATTGGCCCACGCGGTCGCTACGAAGTCATGGTCGTGCGGCAGCGGCGTTGATGGCCATGCAGGGCGCGCGTCAGGGGCGCTTGTGCTTCTCTTCTGCCACGCGCTTGACGTGCCGCGCGAATTGACGCGTGCGATGGCGCTGCTGCGCGATGCTCTCCGAATGCCGCGCCTGCTCACGCAGTAGTTTCTGGTAATTCATCAAGCGCCGTTCGTCGAAGGTGCCCGCCTCGATGGCGGCCCGAACCGCGCAGCCGGGTTCATCCGCGTGCGCACAATCACCGAAACGGCAGCTCGCAGCGAGTGTTGTGACATCGTCGAACATCTCGCTGACGCCCGCTTCCATGTCGGCAATCTTCAGTTCCCGCATCCCGGGCGAGTCGAGCAGCAGGCCACCCCCGGGAAGCAGATGCAGCGAACGGTGCGAGGTCGTGTGTCGACCCTTCGCATCGTCTTCGCGAATACCACCGGTGGATTGCACGTCCGCGCCGATCAGGCTATTGAGCAACGTCGATTTGCCCACGCCTGACGAGCCCACCATGGCGACAGTGTGTCCCGCCAGACACCATGCACGAACGCCTTTGAGGTTGTCGAAGGCAAGCGCGTTGATGCACTCCACGGCGACGCTCTTGCGCACCTTGTGAGTCGCCGCGATGAATATTTCCGGGTCGGGCGCCAAGTCCGCCTTGGTCAGAATCACCACCGGTTCCACACCCGCCTCAATGGCGAGCGCGAGGTAGCGCTCCAAGCGTGACGCATTGAACTCCTCGTTGCAGGACGTCACCACGAACAGCGTATCCACGTTGGCGGCGATCACCTGCAGATCTGTCTTCTCCCCGGCAGCCACCCGGGTGAATACGCTGCTGCGCTCCAGTACGCGCAGCACCGTATCGCCGGACGGATTAAGCAGCACCCAGTCACCCACCGTGGGACGCTGCTCCGTTGGCAGCGTGAACCATTTGCCGCCCAGCGGGAGGTGCCGTTCGCCATTGGTATCGGCCACGGTAATCCCACTGCGTTGCACCACCAGTACGCGCGCCGGGCGGGACTGCGCCGTTTCATCCAGCGAGAGCTGTTGTTGGAAGAACTGCCGCCAGCCGAGGCGGCCCAAACCAGTCGAATCTGTCATCGAAAACCCTTCATAAAATCTGTCGGTGCGCCGCTATGGCACGCCGATCAGAATGATGTTCATGAGCTTCCGAAATTCGGAGAGCCCGGTAGCTACCGAGCGGAGTGGAGTGGAGGGGAGGGAAGAGGAAGGAGATCAACTCACCGACTGCGTCCGAGACTGCCTTCGTTTACCGATCCACCCCGCGTTGGATGAACGTTGATGCATTCATGGTTTGCCTCCTTTGAGATCTCGTTTGGTTGTGCGCGGACGAATCTTGCTCGGCTTCTCGCCGGCCTGCAAGCCGCGTTTTGGAGAGCTCGTACCACTGCCGAGCCGGCTGATCTGCAGTTGCTGTCCGGATACCCAGACTTTCTTCAGCAGCTTGAAAATATCCTTCGGCATCCCTTCGGGCAATTCGACAGTGCTGTGTTCATCAAAAATTTCGATGCGACCGATGTGTGCGCTGGCAACGCCCGCTTCGTTGGCAATGGCACCGACAAGGTTGCGCGCTTCCATCCCGTGGCTGCGGCCTACTTCAACGCGGAATACGTCCAAGCCCGTTCCGGGTGGCAGCTTTGCCGACGTGCCGCGCGGCGCCCGCGTTCCCTCACGCGGCGGCTTCTTCTCGTGTCTTGCTGGCGTGTCGCGCGGGAATGCCTTTTCGCGCGTGATGATGTCTTTTACGAGCAGCGGCTTGTCGCCCTGGGCGATCATGGCCAGTGCGGCGGCAATATCAACAGGCTCGGCGTCGTGCTGCTGCTGGTAACGCGAGATGATTTCGCGGAAAAATTCCAGGTCGCGTGTCGCCAGCGTGTCGGTGATGCGTTGCGTGAACTTGGCGATGCGTTTGTCGTTCACCATCTCCGCAGACGGCAGCTCCATCAACTCGATCTGCTGCCGCGTCGCTTTCTCGATGGCGCGCAGCAAGTGTCGCTCGCGCGGCGCCACGAACAGAATCGCTTCACCGCTGCGTCCTGCGCGGCCCGTTCTGCCGATGCGGTGCACATAGGCTTCAGTGTCGTTGGGAATATCGAAATTCACGACATGACTGATGCGTTCCACATCCAGCCCGCGCGCTGCCACATCGGTGGCCACCAGAATGTCGAGGTTGTTGGCTTTGAGTCGGGCAATGGTCTGTTCGCGCTGCTTCTGCGGCATGTCCCCATTCAGCGCGGCGGCGGCATAGCCGCGCGCCTGCAGCCGATCCGCAAGTTCCACTGCAGCAATGCGCGTACGCACGAATACCAGCACCGCGTCGAACGGTTCTGTTTCGAGTAAGCGGGTCAACGCATCCAGCTTGTGCACGCCGGTGACAATCCAGTAACGCTGCCGGATCGTCTCGGCGGTTGTGGTGCGCAGTCGAATGGTCACTTCAGCTGGATCTTTCAGATGCTGCTGCGCGATGCGCCGGATCACCGCCGGCATCGTCGCGGAGAACAGCGCTACCTGACGCTGAGGCGGTGTCTGCGACAGGATCCATTCGACATCTTCGATGAACCCCATCCGCAGCATCTCGTCTGCTTCGTCGAGAACCACTGTTTTCAGGCTGCTCAATTTCAGCGTGCCGCGGCGCATGTGATCCATCAGACGACCGGGTGTGCCGACGATGACATGGACCCCGCGTTTGAGCTGCCGCAACTGAATGGCGTAGTCCTGCCCCCCGTAGATCGGCAGCACGTGGAAGCCGCGCAGATGACTTGCGTAGGTTTGAAATGCTTCGGCCACCTGGATGGCCAGTTCCCGGGTTGGCGTCAGCACGAGAACCTGCGGCTCGGTCTTCGCGAGATCCAGCCGCGACAGCAAGGGCAACGCGAACGCCGCAGTCTTGCCGGTGCCGGTCTGCGCCTGTCCCACCACGTCGCGTCCGGCCAATAGATGCCCAATGGTGGGTGTCTGAATGGGCGTGGGCGTTTCGTAGCCGACGTCGTTCACCGCGGCCAGCACCTCGGGCAGCAATCCGAAGTCGGCAAATGTCGCGGGTTTGGAGTCACTCATTGCGTCATCCGCAACGAGGCGTTGGGTGTGTCGTGGGGGAAGTTAATCATGGTGCGCTGCATTTCCTGGTCGTATGCCACGTTGTATGTCAGATCTGGCGGGCGCATTGTTTCGCGTTTTGTGGCCAATCGCGAGCATTGATGGTCGATGACGCACCTGCCACGCGCCGCAGCGGGACGAGACCGGCATGAACTATCGAAACCTGGCGATTCTATTTCTCTGTCAGCTGATTGCGGTCAGCGGCTCGGTTGTGCTGATTACCCTCGGCGGAATCATCGGTACGGACCTGGCCCCTGCCCCGGCATGGGCCACGCTGCCGCTGTCCATCATGGTGATCGGCACGGCACTTTCGACGCTGCTGGCAGCGTACCTGATGCGCCTGATCGGCCGCCGCTTGGGCTTCATGATCGGTGCCTCGATTGCAATCGGCGCGGGACTGATCGCGGCCTACGCGCTGCACGTCGCCAGCTTTGCACTGTTTTGCCTGGGTGTGGGCTGCTACGGCATCAATGTCGCGTTCGTTCAGCAGTATCGCTTTGCCGCGGCCGAAAGCGTCGCGGGCGCGGCGGCGCCAAAGGCGATATCGACCGTACTGCTGGGGGCCATAGGCGGGGCATTCCTCGGGCCCTATATCGCCACTTCGTCGAGCATCTGGTTCCCGGAGCAGCCTTTCATTGCCGCCATGCTGGCCATTGCGGCGCTGCAAGCCTGCGCGTTCGTGCTGCTGGCTGGTTTGGCGCCGACGAGCATCGACCAGCAAGATGCTGCCGCTGCTGATGCACGGGCGCCGTCCGAGGCCGCGCGAGCGCTGCGCGACATTGTGACGCAGCCGCTGTTTCTGGTTGCGGTGACTGGCGGGATGGTGGCCTGGGGAATCATGACGTTGATCATGACGGCCACACCCCTCAGCATGCATGTTGGACATGGATTCTCGCTGGAAGACACGGGCTGGGTGATTCGCAGCCACGTCATGGCAATGTACCTGCCGTCCCTGATATCGGGATTTCTCATCACTCGCTTTGGTGCGCGCCGGATCATGGAAGCAGGCGTCGTCGCCATGGCGGCAACCGTCACGGCGGGTTTGCAGGGAAATGAGCTGATGCACTACTGGCTGGCGCTGGTGATGCTGGGTCTCGGCTGGAACTTTCTCTACATCGGCGGCACTTCGCTGCTGGTGGAAACGTACCGTCCCGCTGAACGATTCAAGGCGCAGGCCGTGAACGAGTTCAGCGTATTTGGTGTCTCCGCGATGGGTTCCATGCTGGCGGGCGTCATCGTCTATCGCTACGACTGGGATGTGCTCATGTGGGCGCCGATACCGCTGCTCTTGACGATGGCTGGCGGCCTAGCTTGGTTGCGACTGCGCGGCAACGCGCCCGCGCCCGCTTCAGCGTAGCGCCGCCTCCTCGAGCATGACGGTGCGGATATCGTTGAGCAGCGTGTCCGCGTGCAGAAAGGAAGTGCTGTAGATGTTGCGGATGCGGCGCTGCCGGTCGATCAGGTAGACCCGCAGAATATGCGACATGCTGCCGATGGCGTGGCCATCAGCGTCGTAGTCTTTCTGCACCCATTGGTCGTACGCGGCGAGAATCGGTGCCAGCTGCGTCTCACCCGAGGTGGTGAGGAACTGCCAATCGAAGCCAGGCTGCACGAAATGCGCGCCGTATATCGCCAGCACGTCGGGTGTGTCGTGCACAGGATCGAAGCTGACGCTCAGCAGACGCACCTTATCCGCCAGTTGGCGATCTGCGCTCAGGCGATCCTGCACGCCGCGCAGCACATGCGTGGCCAGCGGGCAGCCGTTGACGTCGCTGCAGGTGGTGTAGATGAAGCTCAACACGGTGAACTTCTCGCCGATCAGATCGTGCAGGCGCTGCGCTGCGCCAGTGCTGGACAGCACCGCACCGTCCGCGGCTGCGCCCAGTGAATGCAGTTGATACGTCCCGGCCGATGGCGGTGCGAACTGCAGTTCGGCATAGCCGGGTGCAAGGACGGTCTCGGTCGGGTGGTTATGAAGCGCTGCCACCGCGTGGGTTGTAAGCAATAGCGCGACCCACGCGGCGAATCTGCGGGACGATTGCGCGTCAGCGCGCTGTGACATTGCTCTTGGGCGGCGTTTTCCCATACAGCGCGTACGCGCCAAAGCGCATCTGGTGAGGGGTGCCCAGCTTCTCGGCAATGAAGTCGATGCTGAACTCCGGCGTGAGTTGCTTACCGTCGAATTTATAGAGCTTGAAATACTGCAGGTCGGGACCCTGGGGTGCGGTCTTGTCCCAGTTCGCCAACAGCGATGAGGTGAAATACACGCGTTCGCCGTCCCAGCTCTGCGACACCATATTCACCTGCTCGCCGATCTTCTGTTCGGCGACCTGCTTGGGCTGGTGCGGGTCTGAGATATCGAACAGTCGCACCAGGCCGTCGTTCCATGTGTTCACCCACAGATAGTTGTCGTCGGCGGCAATGGATATATCGACCGGGAATGGAATCTTGCTGGCATCGCCGATATCGGCCACTGCCTTGGCCTGCCACTCACCGGCGGCATCCTCGTAGATCAGCCAGATCTTCGACGTGAGTGCGGTAGCCGTTAAGCAGTAGTCGTGCTTGGCGCCCCAGGCGCAACGGATCTCGAGCGGCGCGCCGGGCACGTCGAAAATCTTTTTCGGCTGCAGCGTGTGCAAATCCCAGACAACCACGGTATTGCCCATGCGCTTCATCGCCTCGGCGTCGGCCATCAATTTGCCGAGGTTCATCATGTAGTTGTTCCAGCCGGTGAACGATGAGGTCACCAGGACGTTGCGGCGGGGCAGCGCGCGGACGTCGTAGCCATAGCCGTCTGCGAAGCTGCCCGTCTTCACGGCCCCCTGGAGATCGTCGTCCGTCGGCATCCAGTGCGTGGCGACGTAGTCACCTGCGTTGGTGTACTCCACCATGCCGGTGCGGCCGCCGTGATCGCGGTTGTTCGATAGGCCCGTCAGCAACATGCGTCCGGGCAGTGCGTAGCTG
>JAQBCT010000079.1:0-12581 GCA_032124855.1 Gammaproteobacteria bacterium | reverse complement strand
CGCGACGTACTGCAAGCCAACTATCTGATGGAGCACTACGACGCTGTCCTGATCCAGCAATACCTGGATGCGCTGCGGCCCGACAATCTGCTGATGGAAGTAAGCGGCCAGGATGTCGCGACGAATAAGATCGAACCGTGGTTCGATGTGCCGTACAGCGAATCCGCACTGACATTGGATCTCACCGAAGTGTCTGGTGATGCGATCCCGCTCGCACTGCCGGTGGTCAACGAGTTTCTGCCGACCGATCTTGCGTTGACCGAGCAGGCCGCCACCGCGCCGCAACTGCTCGAAGACAAAGGCGGCCTCGCGCTCTGGTGGGCGCCGGATGCAAGCTTCGGCTCGCCGCGGGCAACCAGCTACGTGGAACTGAATGCGAGTGTGCCGTTTCGCACACCCACCGACATCGCCTATGCCAATCTGTACGCATCGCTCGTGCTCGATGCGCTCAATACCTACGCCTACCCGGCGCAACTCGCCGGCCTGGACTACGACGTCGATGCGAAGAACAGCGGATTTCTGATCACTGTGGCGGGATACGACGACAAGCAGGCAGCGCTTCTCAATCGTGTGCTGGGCGTCTTCGCCACACTGGCTCCGGGCGATGAGCGGATCGCTGCGAGTCGGGCCGAACTGCAACGCGCCTGGACGAATTTCGCTTCGGAACGTCCGTTCGAGCAAGGCATGGCCAGCCTGAACCATGTGATGACTGCGGGCGGCTGGCCACCGGCAACCCTCGCCGCCGCGCTGGATCGGGTGACGGCCGCGTCGCTCGCGCAGTGGCGCGCCGATCATCTGGCGCAATTCAGTGCGCTGCTGCTGCTGCACGGCAACCTCGACGCCGTCCAGGCGCGCGCGATTGCAGATACGGTGAAGTCGCACATCAAACTGTCGCCCAGTACCGCCAACGCATCAACAGTGGTGCGGCTGCCAGCTCACGACCTCACTCTCAGGCTCGAAATAGACAACGACGATGCAGCGCTGACACTCTACGTGCAGGGCCAGGATGAGTCGTACGCCGAACGCGCCCTCTTCGGCCTCACTGGACAGATTCTGCGTACGCCCTACTTCAACAAACTGCGCACCGAACAGCAGCTCGGCTATGCCGTATTCATCACACCCGCGGTGCTGCAACGCACGCCAGGACTCGCCTTCGTCGTGCAAAGCCCGGTGGCTGGCGCGAACGCAATCCTGGATGCGACGCAGACATTCCTGAGCGACTTCCGCAGCGAACTGGCAACCATGCCGGCGGCAGAGTTCGAGCAGTACAAACAGGGTCTGATCGGCCTGTTGTTGGAATCCGATAAGAATCTCAACGCGCGCAGCGTTCGGTTCTGGAGCGATCTCGACGTCGGCTTTACGAGCTTCGACTCCCGCATGGGGATTGCCGCAGCGGTGCAGGCCATCGACCAGGCCACGCTGCTGGCCTTCTACGATCGCCTGCTCGATCTGCAAGCCCACCAGCGGCTGATCATCTACAACCGCGGGCAGTTCGCCGAAGATCCGCCGGGCACGCCCATCGAGGATGTCGGCGAATTTCGCGCCTCGACCCAGCCGTTTGCGGCACCCGACGATGCGGTGTGGCAGGCGGGCTGATGCGGCAGCGACGCATCGCGCTGATCGGCGACCCGAGCGAAACCATCGTCGCGCACCGAGCGATACCGATCGCGTTGCGTTTGTCGGTAGACGCGCTCGGGATCGACGTGGCGTGGGATTGGCTGCCCTCGAGCACACTTCGCGACCCCATCGCAGATCAACTGGCAGCCTATGCGGGCATTTGGTGTGTCCCGGGCAGCCCGTACCAGAACACGCGCGGCGTGCTCGATGCGATCCACTATGTGCGCGTCCAGGCAATTCCATTTCTCGGCACGTGCGGTGGTTTTCAGCATGCGGTCATCGAGTACGCCGCGGCGGTGTGGGGCATCGACGCCGCGCATGCCGAGTTGGATCCGACGGCGCAATCCCCGGTGATCGCGCCGCTGGTCTGTGCGCTCGTCGACGTCCGTGGCGGTCTGCATTTCGAGCCAGGCTCGCGCCTGGCGGCGTGCTACGACCGTGCCACCGCCAATGAGGAGTACCACTGCAGCTATGGTTTCAATCCCGTCTACGAAGAACGCCTGAAAGACGGACCGCTGCGCGTGGCGGCGCGCGACGACGAAGGCAGCGTGCGCGCCGTGGAACTCGACGGTCATCCGTTCTACGTAGCGACGTTGTTTCAACCCGAGCGAGCCGCGCGGCACGGCCGTGTGCCACCGCTCGTCAAGGCATTCGCTATCGCTGTTGGTCGATGAGCACCGCCAGGCGCTCCGGATCATTGCTCGTGATCTGATGACATCCCGCTTCGATGAGACGCCGCAATACCTCGCTCAATTGCGGGTGGTCTGCATCGATCGTCCATGCATCGATCTGTGCGCCGTCGCGTGCCGTCGCGGCGATGAGATCGACGCCTCTGTCGAGGGCCGCGAGGATCAGCTTCGCCTCCAGGTAGTACATCGAAGCACCGGGCGCTGTCGCAAGCGTGCGCGCCGCAATGCTGCGAAAGCCCTGCGCATCCAACGCGAATGATCGCGGGTAGAAGGCCAGCGGATCAAAGCCCGCGAGCAATCCCGGCACTGCTGCGACCAGGGTCCGCACTGTCTGCCAACTGCTGGCACTGGCAATGAAAGCGTCGGCGCGCCGGCGCAGCAGCCCGCCGATGCGCTTCAGCGCAACGGGTGTCAGCGCCGCCGCGCTCACCTTGATGTCGAGCTGAACAAGCGCCGGGGCAACCGAGGACTGCGCGGTCACCTCGGCGACGACTTCGTCGAGCAACAGCGGTGCGCTGTCCAGCACCGCACCATCGGGGCCCCGTTGACGCAGTCGTTCGATATCCGCGCGCCGCATGTCGGCCACGCGGCCGGTGCCGGTGGTCTCTCGATCCAAAGTCTCGTCATGCAGACACAGTGCGTGTCCGTCGGCAGTCAGCACGACATCAACCTCGCAGGGCGCACCGGCGCGCAGCGCATGGATGAGGTTCGCGCGCAGAAACGGCGGGTCGGATTTGCACCGGCGCAGCATATGCCACTTCAGTCTGGGTCCCGCGCGCGAACGCCCCGCTGCGTCCGTACTCATCTCATCGGGCCCCCTCGGTGCTTTCCCAACGTCGCTGGTAAAAGTCGAGTTGTGGCGCACGAAAGCGGGCGGCCACCTGGACCTTCGACTTCACGAGTAATAGTTCATCCGCATCGGCCGAGTACTTCGGCCATTGCGGCAGGCCTTCGCCGTTGGGATCGCCGCTCGTCGCAAAATTGACCCAGTAGCGGTTCATCATCACGGCCACGGCCGCATCACTCTTCGTGGTCAACATCCTCACCATTGCCGGGAGCTTTGACAGGGTATCGAAAACGAACAGGGTCTCCACGCCATGGGCTGCACCCGGTACTTTGCCGCGGCGGCGCTCCAGTACATAGTCGAAGTGGTACAGATATGCGCTCGCACCCCGCGCGGCTACCGACCGAGCAACATGGCGCGCACCCGATACGAAGGTCGCATCGCCAAATACC
Organism: Gammaproteobacteria bacterium; assembly: GCA_032124855.1. Lineage (GTDB taxonomy): Bacteria > Pseudomonadota > Gammaproteobacteria > Pseudomonadales > Azotimanducaceae > DATJGR01. The sequence continues at coordinate 9,039 of JAQBCT010000079.1, read as the reverse complement.
TGATTGGCGAGATCGGTGTCATCGCGGTATCCGCCCGCATAGAGTTGCGCCAGCGCCGCTCGATCGACGCCGGCCGCGGCGATAAGCCGATTCGCATCCGTGCCGAAGGCTTGCAGCACACTCGCTTCGTAACTGTTGGTACCGATGATGATCGGTATGTCCTGAGATTCGCCGCGCGCGAAACGCACACCGGGATCATCCGGTACCCAGTCGCCGTCGATCACCGGGCCGACTCCGGCGAGGCCGGCGGACAACTGGCCGTCACCCAGCACCTGCTCAGCAGACAATGCACGAAGCGCCGCAGCATCCGCATCCGGTGCGACGCCGGCGTTGTTCGCCCAGGCGATGCCTTGTTCCTCGAGCGATTCGCGCTGCCCTCGGCTGCCCCGCAGCCGTCGGTCGATCTGATGGCCACCGCCGCTCTCGACGATCGCCTTGTCAAACAGACCCGCAGCACGCGGCGACGTCAGCAGATGCAGCACGCTCGCGCCGCCCGCAGATTCGCCGAATATCGTGACGTTGTTCGGATCGCCGCCGAACGCGACGATGTTCGCCTTCACCCACGCCAGTGCGGCGGCCTCATCCATGAGCCCATAGTTGCCCTGCGCATCGCCCGGGTGAGCCGCCGCCAGTGCCGGGTGCATGAAGTAACCGAACCGGCCAAGCCGATAGTTGAACGTCACAAGCACGACGCCTCTCTGCGCGAATGTCGTGCCGTCGTAAAACGGCATGGCGCCGGAGCCGGTGCGGAACGCACCGCCATGGATCCACACCATCACCGGGCGCGCACCATCGAGCGCGTGAGTCCAGACGTTGACGAATAGACAGTCCTCGCTGGTAGGCCCCAGCGCCACGGCTCTATCCGCACGCGATGGCTGCAAACACGACGCACCAAAGCGCGACGCATCGCGCGGCCGCGTCCACGCCGCGGCCGGCTGCGGCGGCCGCCAGCGCAATGCGCCCACGGGTGCGGCGGCATACGGAATGCCTTTGAACACGGCTATCCCTTCCGAAGTCGCGCCGGCGACCGAACCAGACTGTGTCGTGGCCGTCACCGCGGCTTCTGCATACGGCGCAAACGCGACGGCAACCCAGGCCGCCATCGCAATCAGAACTCCAGACATCGTTGACTCCCGCACGATCGCCGAAAAAGAGCTGCAGCCGGGCTCAACCGTCGGCGTTGGATGTGGCCTTGCGGCGCAACTGCCACACCAGAATTCCCAGCGCGGTCCAGGAAATGACCATCGCCCATTCCTGTGGCCACAGCAATGCGGAGGGGCTCCACGGAAGATAGACGGCAAGCAACCCGATGCCCATCAGCACCGCGAGTACTCCAACGGATCTGTCTGCAGGCACACGGAAGGGCCGTGGCATCGCTGGCGCAGCACCAGGAACGCGACCGCAACGAACAGATACGCAACCACCACGGCAAAACTTCCCGCGTTGATCAACCACACCAGGATGGTCCGCCCGAAAAAGGGCGATACGCACGCCGCGACACCGATGACCAGAACGCCGACGTAGGGTGTCTTGTAGCGCGGATGAATGCGCGCGAACGCATTCGGCAGGAGGCCGACTTCGGCGAGCGCAAGCATGACGCGGCTGGCTCCGATGATGAACGCGTTCCAGCTGGTGAGAATGCCGCCGATGCCGCCGATGACGAGGACGGTGCCGGCCCAGGAACCGCCCCACAATGCAGTGGCCGCGTCAGCCGACGCCATCTGCGCACCGGCACGTGCCCGCTCGTCCAGCCCGGCCGCAACGGACAGCGTGATGAGTCCATACCAGGCGATGGCCATGACCACCGAAATCGGCAGCAACACACCGATCCGCCGTGGCGGCAGATTGATTTCTTCGGCCGACTGGGGGATCACGTCGAAGCCAACGAGCATGGCGGGAACCATGATCAACACGATGAGCACGCCGCTGAAACCGTTGGGCAACCACGGCTCGAGATTTGCACTGCTGCCGAAGGCGGCGGCACCCGTGAAGAGCACCAGGCCCGCGAAGAGAATCGCCAGCGTAATCACTGTTTGAACGATCGATGCGGTGCGGATGCCCAGAAGATTGACGATGGTCATCAGCACCGCGCCGGCAACCCCCACGATGACGAAGCCGAGGTCCACGGGCGCACCCAGAATGCTCCAGAGGGCGCGCAAGCGGATTTCCGGGAACAGATAGACCAGCGCCGTGGGAAGGGCCACGGACTCGAATACGCACACCGTGACGTAGGCCATCAGCAAGGCCCATGTACAGACGAACGACGCGCCGAGCCCGAGTGCACGATGGGTATAAACATGTTCGCCCCCCGCATGCGGCATGGCAGATGCGAGTTCGCTGTAGGTCAGGCCGATGAGCAGGATCGCGATTCCGCCCAGTGCAAAGGCCGCCATGGTGCCGAGACTGCCGCCCGTGTCGATCCAGTGCCCCGTCATGAGCACCCAGCTCCAACCGATCATCGCGCCAAACGAAAGCAGCAGGACTTCACGGGCCTTCATCACCTTGGACAGGCGTGTCGGTGGGGTGGCCATGGTTGAACTCACAGAGGGTGGATGCGTAGGCACAGTGCTTCTCGCGCCAGCCGCGCTGTCATTTGGCTTCCAGGACGCGCCGATATCCCGGCAGCGCATCGAGCAGACGTTTGCCGTAGCGCTGCGTCACGATGCGTCGGTCGAGCAGCGTAATGCGGCCCCAATCGCCCTCGTGACGAATCAGCCGGCCGCAGGCCTGCACCAGGCGCAGCGATGCATCCGGCAGCGAAATCTCGAAGAACGGATTGCGACCCTCCGCAGTCAGCCATTCAGCCATCGCCTCGTCGAGCGGATCATCCGGCACCGCAAATGGCAGTTTGACGATGATCACGTGACGGCAATAGTCATCCGGCAGGTCGACGCCTTCGGCGAAGCTGGCCACGCCAACGACATAACTTGGCCGCCTGGCATCGATGTCCGAGCAATGGGCAGCCAGCAGTGCCTGCTTGCTGCCATTGCCCTGCACCTTGCACGCGCTGACCAGCGCATCCGGCAGACGCGCGACCACATCGTTGAGTTGCCGCCACGAGGCGAACAGCACCAGCGCGCTGCATTCCTGTGTGAGCAGGCCGGGCAACAGCGCGACCACCTCATCGGTATGCGTTGCGGCATCGCGGGGATCGCTGGTCATCGCGGGCACCGTAAATGTCGCAATCGAAGGGAAATTGAACGGGCTGGCAATGCGCAGCTGCAACGCTGTCGCATCAAGACCGGTCTGCTCGATGAAGCGATCGAAGCGCCCTAATGCCGACAACGTGGCCGAGGTATTGATCACGGCGAATGCCTGGGACCACAGCGACGCTTCCAGCAGTGCACCGGGATGCATCGGCGCCGCCACCATCTCCAGGTCGTCACCGGAATCGAAGGCAATGCGCATCACCCAGCGCGCGCGCGGCGACGCTTCATCCCTCACGCCGGTGCCGTAGTCTGCAAAAAGCGCCCACGCACCGGTGGCGCGGCTCACGTGCTGGCCGACAATGCCCAGCCAGTCCTCGGCCTCGTGACCGTTCTCCCAGCTGCGGTTGCCGTCCACCACTTCCTGCAGCAGGCCGTGCACGCCTTCGACCTGTGTCGCCAGTTGCTGGAATTCGACCGCTGCCGCTGCGGCCATCTCAGCCACCGCCTCCGGTACCCGCCCCAACGGAAATCGACACAGCGATCGCGTTTCATCCCGCGCGACGAAGTCGATTCCCGCGAGCAGCGAAATGAGATCGGCAACGTGTGGCGACGCTGCGGCTGTCAATTGCGCAATGCGCTCAATCGCCGCCATCAATTCACCGGGCCGTCCCACGCGCTGCGCCAGTGTGCCCACGGCCAGATTGACCTGCTCGAGCCACGTAAGCGTCGAGCGCAGGCGCAGGCGTACGGTGAAGTGCTGCTGTGTCTTGGCCGGCAGATGGTGTGCTTCATCGAGCACATAGATGGTGTCCTGCGGAGCCGACAGTACGGCGCCACCGCCGAGCGCGAGATCGGCGAGCACCAGGTCGAGATTCGCCACTACCACGTTGGCTTTGTCGAGACCGGCACGCGCCTTGAAGAATGGGCACTGCTTGAAAAAGCCGCAGCGATTGTTCGCGCAGCCGCGATGATCTGTCGTGACGGCTCTCCAGTGCACCTCGTCCATGCCGTCAGGCCAGGCATCGACATCGCCGTCCCAGCGGCCGTTGCCAAAGGCGTGCAGCAGATTCTGATACAGCACGCGGGCGGATGAGCTCACCGGCTCGAAGATCGGCAGTTCATCCTGGGCATCGACGCGCAGATGATCATCCAGGCGCTTCAGGCACACATAGCGTTGCCGCCCCTTAGCCAGCGTGAAGGTGAATTGCAGTCCGGTGCGCTGCACCAGGTCCGGCAGGTCGCGCAGTACGATCTGTTCCTGCAGCGCCACGGTGGCGGTTGCGATGACCAGACGTTTGCCCAGGGCCGATGCGATGGGAATCGCGGCAATGCAATAAGCCGCAGTCTTGCCTGTGCCGGTGCCCGCCTCGATCACGGCGATGCGCCGCTCCCCCTCGCCGCGCGTCAGCACCCGGGCAATGGCGGCGATCATGTCGCGCTGCCCGCGGCGCGACTGAAAGCCCCGTGCATCCAGCCACGTGCGGTATGCCGCCTGGATCGCGTCCTTCAGCTCGTCGGTGAGAACAGTTCCCTTCATGAATTCCCGCATCGACTGCGCGCGCATGCACGCCAGGGAGCCGCAGGCTACGGCATTGTGTTGTTGCCTGGCCAGCGCGAATGGCCGCCGCACGTGTACGCAAGCGTCGGCGGACCGGCGGGCTCCACGCGGGCCGCCGGTGTTCGACGCGCACGCTGACCGATATCCTCATTGAAGTGATCACCGCGGGGAACGGGATGAAGACAATCAGTGTCGACGGCGTGCGCTTTCGCGATCTCGACCACGACGGTGTGCTTGCGCCGTATGAAGACCACCGTCTAACCGCTGAGGCAAGAGCGCGGGACCTGCTCACCAGAATGACCCTGGCGGAGAAGGCGGGTGTGATGATGCATGGCAGCGCACGCAGCCACGGGCCGCTCGGCGTGATTGGCGTGGGGTCGCAATACGACATCGAAGCCAACCACCCGCTGATCGCGGGCGATTCCATCAATCATCTGATCACGCGCCTGGATGGAAGGCCTTCCGCCTTCGCCGAACAGAACAATGCGCTGCAGGAAATCGCTGCGGCTACCCGGTTGGGCATTCCCCTGACCATCAGCACCGACCCGAGACATCATTTCCAGCATGTCACCGGCGCCAGTTCCCGCGCGCAGGGCTTTTCTCAGTGGCCGGAAACGACGGGCCTCGCCGCCATCGGCAGCAGTGAACTCGTGCAGCAGTTCGCCGAGATCGCGCGCGACGAATACCGGGCGGTGGGCATTCACATGGCGCTGTCGCCCCAGGCGGATCTCGCCACCGAACCACGCTGGTCGCGCATTTCGGGTACGTTCGGCGAAGATCCGCAGCTGGCGCGTCGACTGGTCAAAGCCTACGTGGTCGGCATGCAGGGCGCACGCGGCGGTGTACGCGCCAGCGGCGTGTCGTGCGTGGTGAAACACTGGGTGGGATATGGCGCAGCGCCCGATGGCTATGACGGGCACAATTTCTACGGTCGCTTCTCGGCACTCACCGAGGCATCGCTGCCGCTTCACATCGAACCGTTTCTGGGGGCTTTCGAGGCCGGCGTAGCCGGCGTCATGCCCACGTATACCATTCTGAAAGACCTCGTTCTGAAGGGAGAATTGCTGCAGCAGGTGGCCGGCGGATTCAACCGTCAGTTGATCCAGCACCTGCTGCGAGACACCTGCCAGTTCCGCGGATTCGTGCTCTCCGATTGGGCCATTCACCGCGACGCCACCGAGACCACCTTCAATCCAAAGCGTCCCCAATCACCGGATGACATTGCGATGCCGTGGGGCGTTGAATCGCTGACGAGGCAGCAGAGGTTCGCCAAATCGATCAACGCGGGCATCGATCAACTGGGTGGTGAAGAGGATGTTGCAACGCTCATGGAGACCGTCGATCGCGGGCTCGTCCCGCAACAGCGCATCGACGAAGCCGTGTGCAGATTGCTGATCGTGAAATTTCAGCAGGGATTGTTCGACAATCCCTTTGTTGACGCGCAGGCGGCGGCTGCGCGCGTGGGATCACCGCATGCCATTGCGGCCGGCCGCGATGCGCAGCGCAGATCACTGGTGTGTTTGAAGAAGCCCAAGCGTCTGGCCGTGGGCGCCAAGGTGCACCTCGTTAATTTCGCATCCGGCGGTGCACCGGTTGAGCGGGCAGATGCTGCGGTAATCCGTTTAGCTACGCCACACGAGTCTCTGCATCCGAATCATTTCTTCGGCAATCGCCAGCAGGAAGGCGACATCGATTTCAAGAAAGACTCCACCGCCATGCGCCAACTGAACGATCTCGCGTCCAGGCTACCCACCACCGCCGTGATTCAGATGCCGCGGCCCGCGGTGATCAGCAATCTGATGGCGCTGCTGGATGGCATCTATGTGGAAATGGGCGTCGATGAAGACGTGCTCATCAACGAAGTGCTGGCCAGCACCGCGACTGAGGCGAGCCTGCCATTCGAGTTGCCCTCGTCCATGGATGCCGTCAGAGCGCAGCGGCCGGATCTACCTGGCGACAGCGACCATCCGCTATTCGAATTGGGCAGCAACCATCGAAGCAAATCCTGAGAGGTCGACCGCCGGCGCACTCACTCCAGCGACTTCAGTCGGCGCAGGAACGCCGACTCATCGAGTACGGGTATATCCAGTTCGATGGCCCGGTCGAGTTTGCTGCCCGCACCAGGGCCCGCCACCACCTGAGTAGATTTTGCCGACACCGATGACGCGACCTTCGCCCCCAGCGCGATGAGCCGCGCCTTTGCCTCGTCGCGCGTCATCTGTTCAAGCGTACCCGTCAGCACCCACGTCTGACCCTTCAGCGGTGCACCGGTTGCGCGCGCCGGCGCTGGCCAATGCACACCGGCGGCCAGCAGGGCATCGATGACGGTCTGATTGTGGGGTTCGGCAAAGAACTGCTGCACGCGATCGGCGACCACCGGGCCTACATCATCCACCTCGAGCAGCGCCTCGACGCTGGCGTCGCGCAATGCCGTGAAATCGCCGAAATGTTGCGCCAGGTTGAGCGCCGTGGCCTCACCCACGTCACGAATTCCCAGCCCGTAGATGAAGCGCGCCAATGTGGTGGACTTGCTGGCGGTGATGGCGTTGACGAGTTTGGTCGCCGATTTCTCGCCCATTCGGTCCAGTTCGGTGAGCGTGGCCGCATCCAAAGAAAAAAGATCCGCGATGGTGTCAATGCATTGCGACTCCACCAGCTGATCCGCCAGCTTGTCGCCCAGGCCTTCGATATCCAATGCGGCGCGCGACGCGAAGTGCCGGATCGCCTCCTTGCGCTGGGCCGGACAGGCGAGCCCGCCCGAACAGCGCACCACCGCTTCGCCGTCAGGGTGAAACAGTTCCGAGCCACACGCGGGACAGCGGCTTGGAAAGTCGACTGCGCGGGCGTCTGCGGGGCGCCGCGCCGTGATGACCTTGACGACCTGCGGGATCACGTCGCCGGCACGGTGCACCAGCACGGTGTCGCCAATCATCAGACCCAGACGCTGCACCTCTGTGAGGTTGTGCAGGGTGGCATTGCTGACCGTTACACCGCCCACGAACACCGGCTCGAGCCGGGCAACCGGCGTAATCGCACCGGTTCGACCCACCTGAAACTCCACGCCCAGCAACTGCGTGGTGGCTTCCTCCGCCGGATATTTATACGCCATCGCCCACCGCGGCTTGCGGGTGATGGTGCCCAGCTGCTGCTGTAGATTGAGCGCATCAACCTTTATGACGACGCCGTCAATCTGATAAGCCAGCTGCGCGCGGAGGTCGAGCAACTTCATCGCGTAGTCGTAACACGCCGCCGCACCAGCAACGGTGGCACGCAACGGATTCACGCGCAGGCCCCAGCGCTTCAACGCGCCCATCACCGCCGTCTGCGTAGCCAGCGCCGGACCACGTTGGACCGCGCCGATGCTGTAGCAGAACAGCGTCAGCGGTCGGGTCGCTGTGATCTTCGGATCCAGTTGCCGCAAGCTGCCCGCCGCACCGTTGCGCGGATTCACAAGCAATTTGTCGCCGCGCGCGCGCGCCGCATCGTTGAATGCATGAAATCCTGCGATGGGCAGGTAAATCTCACCCCGCGCTTCCAGCCGTTCGGGTACATCGTCACCCCGCAGCCGCAACGGTATGGCTGCAATGGTGCGGACGTTGGCGGTGATGTCTTCACCGGTCGTGCCATCACCACGGGTGGCGGCCAGGGCGAGTTCGCCGCGCGCGTAATGCAGGCTCACTGCCACGCCATCGATCTTGGGTTCACAGGAATAGTCGAGGGGCGCGACGCGGCCCAGGCGGGATCTGCAGCGTTCATCCCACGCCACGACTTCATCGAGCGTGGTGCATTTATCCAGCGACAGCATCGGCGACTCATGCTCGACGCTGCCGAATTCTGCCTTGGGTTGTGCGCCCACGCGCTGCGTCGGTGAATCGGCTGACACCAGTTCGGGGTACTGATCCTCAAGCGCACTCAGGCGATCGAACAGCACGTCGTAGTCACCGTCGGCGACGTCGGGATCATCCAACACGTGGTAACGATAGTTGTGGTAGGCCAGCGCTTCGCGCAGCGCATCGATCTCTTGCCGGACACTACGTGGCGCTTTCACGGCCAGAAAATCCGGGGCCGGCGGCTCAGGCCCGCTGGGACATCCGCTTGCGCGAGAAATCCTCGATTCGGGAACGGCAGTGCTGGATGGTCTGGGTGGTCATCACAGAGAGCTGTTCGTCTTTCAGATCGGCGCCCAACGATGCCGCAACGTCGCGACTGACCGTGAGCATGTCTTCGAATACATCCGATGGTTGATCTGGCCCGGGCAGGCGCAGGAAAAAACTGACGCCCGGCGTGCGAAATGCCTGCATCGTGGAAGGATCGAATGTACCCGGTTCGACG
>JAQBCT010000078.1:0-10090 GCA_032124855.1 Gammaproteobacteria bacterium | reverse complement strand
CTCGCCGCCATCCCCACCCGCTCGACGCCCGTTCACCCGGCGCATTTCGTCGTGGAAGCCACCCGTGGCCTGCCAAAGGACGCCGTGATGATTCGCGACGGCGGTGCCATCAACATCTTCACATGGGCCTATTCGCAGTTGCTGCCGCGCGACCTCATGTGGTCGCAGAATTTCGGGCACCTCGGCACCGGTCTGCCGCACGCGATCGGCGCGCAACTGGCCGTGGGCGATTCACGACGAGTGGTGCTCATGACGGGCGATTCCGCGTTTCTGTTTCATATCTCCGAACTGGAAACCGCAGTGCGCAAGCACCTGCCCATCGTCTGCATCGTCGGCTGCGACTACGCCTTCGGCCTTGAAGTGGCGGTGTACAAGGGTACGTTCGGCGCTCAATCGCCGGAGACCGAGGCGCACTGGGGTAAGCAGCTGCGCCTGGACAAGATTGCCGAAGGGTTCGGTGCCCATGGTGAGTATGTCGAGCGCGGCGAAGATATCGCAGCCGCGGTGCAACGCGCGCTGGCCAGCGGCAAACCGGCCGTTGTGCAGGTGCCCGTGGATGAGCTGGCCAACGCAACCGAAGTGCCGGGATTCGCGGAATTTGCATCCTGGTACGGCGACGCGGGTTACTGACGGTCGCCGCTGTGCATTGAGCGGCGCGTTGTGCCAGCATCGCTGCCGCTAACAAATCGATCAGGAATCCGCATGGCACCGCCCATTCGAGTTGCACTGTTGAGCCGCTGGCATGTCCACGCCGATGAGTACGCGCGCGCCGTGAGCGATCATGCCGGGGCGCAAGTTGCCGCCGTGTGGGATGAGATCCCGGCACGCGGCGAGAAGTGGGCAAAGGAACTCGGCGTCGAATTCAACGGCGACTATGCCGCGCTGCTGGGCCGCACCGACATCGACGCCGTGCTCGTCACGTCACCGACAGATCGACATCGGGACCTCATCGTCGGCGCGGCGCGCGCTGGCAAGCATGTGTTCACGGAAAAAGTGCTGGCCACCGGCCTTGCGGATGCGCGCGAAATCGCGCTTGCGGTTCGCCAGTCATCCATTCAGTTCACGATCTCGTTCCCGCGCCGCACCCTGCCACCGTTGTTGTATGCCAGGCAGTTGATCGAGTCCGGCACCCTGGGCAAGGTCACGCTGCTGCGTGTGCGCATCGCCCACGACGGCGCGCTGCGCAACTGGCTGCCGGCGCATTTCTATGATCCTGCAGCGTGCGGTGGCGGCGCGATGATCGATCTAGGTGCACACGGCATGTACCTGTCGTGCTGGTTACTGGGCAAACCGCGCCGCGTCCAGTCCGCGTTCACCACGCTGACCGGGCGCGCCGTTGAGGACAACGCGGTATCCATGATCGAATTCGACAACAACGCCATTGCCATCAACGAAACCGCGTTCGTCAGCTGGGGTGGCGCGTTCACCGTAGAGATCGATGGCACCCAGGGCGGTTTTCTTATGGCGAATCCGCACGACGTCCGCGTACGTTGCGCAGACGACAAAGCGTGGAGGGCCGTCGAAACACTGCCGCCGGCAGAGGCCCTGCCCGTACCGCGCTGGATCGACAGCATCCTGGCGGGCCGGGATACGGACGACGGCATGGGTATCGATGCCGCGCTGCAGCTCTCACAAATGATGGAGGCGGCGTATCGCTCCCATGCTGAGCGGCGTGCTGTCGCGTTCGACGAAGTGGAGGGCTGAATGGTGGCAGGGGAACGACGCACTGATCGAAAACTGCGCTACGGATTCATCGGCGCAGGCGGCATTGCCGGCGAGCATATGAACCATCTGGCGCTGCGCGACGACGTCGAACTCGTCGCCATGGCAGATCCCAACGCGCAAGCCATGGCGCGCCACGCACAGAAATTCGGCATCCCCCGGGCGTTCGCCGACTGGCGCGAGATGCTTGCCCAGGTACCGCTCGACGCCGTAAGCGTCTGTACGCCGAACAAACTCCACGCCGAATGCACCATCGGGGCGCTGGAAGCGGGTTGCGACGTGCTGTGCGAAAAGCCGCTGGCGGCGAATGCGCGCGAGGCGCACACGATGGTGGCCGCGGCAGAGCGTCTCGGCCGCAAACTGGTGATCGGTTTTCAGTACCGCTTCAATGCGCGCACCCAGTTCCTGCGCCAGGCAGCCGATGGCGGCCAGTTTGGTCACATCATGTACGCCCGCGTGCAGGCGCTGCGCCGACGCGGCATCCCCAACTGGGGTGTATTCGGTCGCAAGGAGCTGCAGGGTGGCGGGCCGCTCATCGACATCGCAGTGCATGTGCTCGAGATGACGCACTACACCCTGGGTTCGCCAACGCCGGTGAGCGCGAGTGCGGATATGTTCACGTATCTCGGCAATCAACCCTCCGACCGGGTCGAGTCCGCCTGGAAGGGTTGGGATTACAAAACCTACGACGTCGAAGACCTCGCCGTGGGCCGCATCCGGTTCGCCAACGGCACCGTGATTCACCTGGAGACGTCGTTCGCGGCACACATCGAGAAGGATTACTGGAGCTTTCAGCTGATGGGCGAGACCGGCGGCGCCACCTGGGATCCGCCGCGCATCTTTCGCGATGAAGACGGCCACATGGTGGACAAGTCGCCCGCCTGGCATGCCGATGAGAAGATAGAAAAAATGTTCCGCCGCAAGATGAACAACTTCGTCGATCACGTCTTGTACGATGCGCCAACACTCGCACCCGGCCGCGATGGCCTTGCCATCCAGCGGATGCTGGATGCGATGTATCAGTCCGCGGCCGCCGGTGGCGCAGAGGTTGCCATCGGCAGCTGATGTGGGAGGGGCTTCAGTCCCGATCCTTGTTGCAGGCTTCTGATACAAAGATCGGGGCTGAAGCCCCTCCCACAGGCTGAAGCCCCTCCCACAGGCTGAAGCCCCTCCCACAGGCTGAAGCCCCTCCCACAGGCTTGAAGCCCCTCCTACGGGCCGCCGGGGTGTTAGGATTCAGCTTGCCCATTCGAGGTACACCCGTGAATCAACTCATTCGAAGCCCAGTTTACATTCTGGTTCTGTGCGCGCTGCTCGGCTGTGCGTCGAACGCGCCGCCGAAGCCGCAGTCTGTGACGGCGCCCGGCGCCGATATCAGCACGCTGCACACGTTCGGCTGGCAGAGCGCTACCGGCCAACCGACCGCGGCGCCACCGTTGTCAATTCTCGACGCGAATATCTACAACGCCATTCGCGCGCAGCTGCTCGCCAAGGGCTATGTAGAAGCCGCCGAAAATCCGGACTTCCGCATCAGCTATGCCACGCAGCCCTATGTCATCGAGAAAAAGTCGAGCCCGTTCAGCATCGGCATCGGGATCGGCAGTTTCGGCAACAATGTGGGTGGCAGCGTCGGCACGTCTGTGGACGTAGGCGGCGGCGATGAAGAGGACACGCTGCAACAGCTGGTGATTCGAGTTCTGGATCAGCCATCGAACAAGGAGCTGTGGGTGGGCACATCGGCCGGTGATATCAAACAGGGCCTGGATGTGAATGCCGTGAACAAGGCCGTGGCAGCCACGATGAATGGATTCCCGGCCGCCAAGAAGTAGCCGCAGTTCACTCCAGCATGCGTGCGATGGCCACCTCTCCCAGCGGTTCTGGATCCTTCACGCGCAAACTCTCGGTCCATTCACGGGCGAAGTCGCGTTTGAGCCGGTAGTTGATGAGCGCAGTGGCGCACATCGTGATCAGCGCGCCGAGGCTGGCCAGCGCCATATCCTTGTGGGCATCCCAGATATCGCCCTGCGTGCCCAGGTATTCGGCGCCGAGATCGCCGCCGACGATGATTGCCACGACCCATTCGACCTGCTCGTAGAGCATCGAGGTCGACATGGTGAGATCGAGCGGCAAGAAATAGCCCCAGAATCCTCGCACTGCGGCGACGCGCAGGAACATCTCCCGCACCGGGTAGGCGAGGAGCAATCCGTAGGCGAAGTGCACCACACGATCGAAGTTGTTGCGTTGCCAGCCGACCAGCGCATTGAAAGAGCCGCCGGTGAGCGATTGCCACCACGCTTCGTAAGGAACGTCGGCGTAGGTGTAGTGCGAGCCAAGTGTATGCAGACACAGGAAGACGAAAATCATCGTGTAAGAGACGCGCGAGAGTGTGAAGGCGCGGTACGTCGCCGCCATCCACACCACCGCTGCAATCGTGAGCACATTCTCCAGCGCCCAGTCCTGGCGATGCCATGGCGCGATGGCCAGCGCAATCCACCACATCGCCAGCAGCGCAGCCAATGTGCCGACGTATCGCAGATGTCCCATTTCGTTTCCACCCCTTCGCTGCGCCGTGTTGCGCTACTGTATCGACACACCGCCTCCTTTTCCCGCGCACAAGCGGCTATTGTTCACGCACGACATCGTTGCGGAGCGCGCCTTGGTCAGTCGCCGTCGTTTCAATCACAAGTCCATCCTTGGGTTCGGCCTGCTCGCGCTTGGGCCGTTGGGGCGTGCGTCCCCCGCCGCACGCAGCCTGTTCGCATACGGCGTGGCCAGCGGCGACCCCTTGTCTGATCGCGTCATCCTGTGGACACATGTGACGAGCGAAGCCAACCGCGTTGCCGTGCGCTGGGTGATTGCAGACGACGCCGCCCTGACAAGTATTGTCAATACGGGCGAGGCAGCAGCGCTTGCAGCCCACGACCACACGGTGAAGGTGGATGCCGATGGACTGACGCCGGGCCGCAGGTACTACTACCAGTTCAGCGTCGCGGGTGAGCTGTCGCCCGTGGGCCGCACCCGAACACTACCGTTGGGCGCTGTAAGCCGCGTTCGATTCGCTGTGGCTTCGTGTGCGAACTACCCATTCGGCTACTTCAATGCGTACGCGCGCATCGCCGCGCGCGACGATCTCGACGCAGTGCTGCATCTGGGCGACTACTACTACGAGTACGCACCCGGCGTTTATGGGAGCGGCGTCGAGTTCGACCGCGTGCCCGCGCCTGCGCATGAATGTGTCACGCTCGCCGACTACCGCGAACGCCACGCCCAGTACAAATCGGACACCGATCTGCAGGCCGCGCACGCGGCGCATCCCTGGATCACCGTGTGGGACGATCACGAGACGGCTGATAATTCGTATCGCGACGGTGCCCACAACCACAACCCGGAACTGGGCGAAGGTGATTGGCAGCAGCGCAAAGCCGCCGCCATCCGCGCGTACTACGAATGGATGCCGATCCGGCAGTGGGCGGGTTCCGATGATCGGACCTATCGCACCTTTCACTACGGCGACCTGGTGGATCTGATCATGCTGGACACACGTCTGCACGGTCGCACCGCGCTCATCACGAATCCCGCCGACACCGCCGCCCTGAATGATCCGTCTCGCACGCTGTTGGGCGCCGACCAGCATAGCTGGCTCGCAGAAGAGCTGCGTGAATCCAAAGGCAGAGCCACCGCATGGCGCGTGCTTGGCCAGCAGTGCATGTTTGGACAACTGGTGAACGATGCACACGTGCTGCTCAACCCGGATCAGTGGGACGGCTATCCTCTATCGCGTAAAGCGATCCTGGATCAGCTCGCGCGGGAGGCGATCGACGACACCGTCATCCTCACCGGTGATATGCATTCATCATGGGCACTGGATATTGCGCCCGATCCGTTCGGGGTCGGCTACGATGCATCGAACGGCCGGGGCTCGCTGGCCGTGGAAATGGTCACACCGGCGGTGAGTTCGCCGTCGCCGTACGCGGGTCAGAGTGATGTGGCACAGCGTGAGCAACGCAGCATGGCGCAGCCGCACATTCACTGGGTGGACTTTCGTTCCAACGGTTATCTCATCGTCGATTTCACGCCGCAGCGCGCGCGCGGCGAATGGTGGTTGCTGGAGAACGTGACCACTCAGGGTGCTGACGAACGGCTGGCGAAGGCAATGCAGACATCGCGTGGCGGCAACCATCTGGTGGATGCATGAATCGGCGCACCAGACGGCTCTGGCTGCTGGCGCTGGTGCCAGCCGGGCCCTTCGTCAAACCGTTAGTGGCGCTTACTATTCTCACGCTGTTGCTCGGCTGGTTCTGGATGGCAGGCATCCTGTCTGACGACCAGACTGTGTCGGCGACGTCCGCAATCTTCTTCGCTGTGATCCTGGCGTACGTCGTGCCGGTGTTCGCCTACATCACCGCCAAGACGCAGCAAGCCTTTGCCGATCTTGCGCCACATCTTCAGACGGACGCCGCCCAGATGGAGCGCTGGCGCCAATCCATCGATCGCAAGAGCGGGCGCTGGATCGTGGCAAATCTCAGCCTGGGGTTATCCCTGTGGCTGCTCCATACCCTGCTGCTGTATCAGGAACCCGCGCAGACAGTGCAGCCGCAATCCGCAAGCGCGCTGATCGCCGGGGTCGCCGGCCCGCTGCTGGTGTGGCTCGTGATGACCTGCGCCATTCACGCACTCATCGACAACGCCCTGCTGTTCAGGCGTATCACCCAGTGTGTTCAGATCGACCTGATCAATCCGGCGCCGCTCACCGCATTTGCGCGGGTCGCCGTCAGCTCGACACTCGCGCTGATCGGCGCCCAGGCCGCATTTCCCATCATGCTGCTCGACCCGGACGTGCCGCTGGCTGCGTCGGTGCCCGGACTCGTGACCACCGGTGCAGCAATGGCGGCGCTGTTCATCCTGCCGATCTGGCCGGTTCATCGCGCGCTTGCAGCCGCCAAAGGAGCAGAGCTTCAGCGCGTCAACGCGTTGCTACACGGCATGCCAGCACCGCTAGAGCAATCGTCAGCGCAGTGGGACCAGTTCGGCTCGATTCTCCTGTACCGGCGCGAAATCGCGACCGTGCATGAATGGCCCTTCGACACCGGCGCCGTCACCCGTCTGGCGTTCTATCTGATCATTCCGCCGCTCAGCTGGGTGGGGGCGGCCATCATCGATGTCGCGGTCGAGCGGCTCATGTGAGATGGGCTGGGTCCGTTCGGTGCGCGCACCGAGATTCTGCAGTAAAGGTGGGCTCGGCAACCCGCGCCGCTCAGTCGGCGTGGGTTGCCCTCAACCACGCAAGCGCGCCCGCACCGGCCGCGCGTCCGCTGGCGAAACACGCGGTCAGCAGATAGCCGCCGGTGGGTGCTTCCCAGTCGAGCATCTCCCCCGCGCAGAACACGCCTGGCAAACCGTTGAGCATCGAATGCGCATCGAGCGCGCAGAAGCGCACGCCGCCGGCAGTGCTGATGGCCTCATGGACCGGCCGCGGCGCCAGCAACCGCAAGGGCAACGCCTTGAGGGCGCGTACCAGCTGCACGACATCGGCAAACGAATCTCGCGGCACCGCCTCGTAGAGAAGGCCCAGCTTCACTGCATCCAAGCCGACGCGGCGCCGCAAGTGCCGCGACCACGTACTCGAGCCGCGCGGCTTGGTTATCTCGTTGGTCAGTCGAGCTGCAGACCAATCAGGCACCAGATCGACGGTCAACACAGTCGCGCCGTGCAACGCAATCGCCTCGCGCAGCGGCGCCGAAAGCGCATAGATCAGGCCGCCCTCGATCCCATCGTGCGTAATTGTGACTTCGCCGCGCCGTCCCGCTTCGGCCGAAGGTGCTGCAACGGCCACGCCTTTCACCGGAGTGCCCGCAAAACGTCCGCGAAATAGCTCGCTCCAATTAACGTCGAAGCCACAGTTGGCGCTGCGCAACGGCGCAATCGACACGCCACGCTGCCCCAACAGATCCACCCAGGCGCCATCCGAACCGAGCCGCGGCCAGCTCGCACCCCCCAACGCAAGCACCGTCGCATCACTCGATACACCGCATTGTCCGTCACGATTGCCGAAACGCAGCGCGGCCGGTGCACCGTCCGCGAAACCCAGCCAGCGATGGCGCGTATGAAACTCGACGCCGCTGCTGCGCAACCGTCGCAACCAGGCGCGCAGCAGCGGTGCTGCCTTCATGCCCGCAGGGAACACACGGCCCGAGCTCCCAACGAATGTCTCGATACCCAGATCGTGCACCCACTGCCGCAGTTGCGGCGCTGCAAACTGGCGCAGCCACGGCTCAACCGCCGCCCGCGACGCGCCGTAGCGCGCCAGGAACGATGCATGATCTTCGACGTGGGTGAGATTGAGCCCGCCCTTTCCGGCCAGCAGGAATTTGCGGCCCACCGAGGGCATCGCATCGAATACGTCCACGTGCACGCCGCCGATGCTCAGCACCTCTGCGGCCATCAGTCCGGCGGGGCCGCCGCCAATCACGACTGCCCGTGCCACGCCTGCGCCGGGGTCCGTCACGCGCCGGCGCGCACGCGAATTCGCTGATTCGTTACGCTCACCAGCTGCCCGCCTCGGATCTTGCACGTCTTGCGCAATTCGGTCTGCCCGTCCACTTGCACCTGACCGGCACCGATCATCAACTTGGCGCTGCCGCCGCTACCCGCCACACCGGTAACCTTGAGCAACGCCGCCAGCGTGATGTACTCGCCGCGCAACTCAAAATCGATCACGGCTGTTGACGCGTGCCGCGCGTCAGTCATGGTGGTGTTTGTGATGCTTGTGCTTGTGGGCGTGTGCTTCTTCATGTGCGTCGAGCACGAGGTCGGCGGCAGCCACGGTCACGTTACCGCACTTCTTCAGATCCGCCAGCAATCCTTTGTCGCTCAAATCCATCGCACGGTCGTGCTCCGCCACCTGTTTGAGGCGCTTGATCACGTGATTGTCATCCACTTTGATGGCCAGCTCGCGGCGGCCGTCAAAACTGCCCGGCGCGAGATTCACCGATCCCAAGATGGCACGTGCATCGTCCCGCAATACAATCAACTCTCTGGACATGGGTTTGATTCGACTCTCAATTGCAACACACACCTGCAACGCATGATCTGCGCGCGCGCACGCCAGCGTCAAGGCGCCACTTGGCCTATCATTGAACCTCAACACAACTGTTGGAAGATGATCTCGAAGTGGATGCGCTCGACGTCACGCTCAATCTGAAGCTGCTGCTGCCATCACTCGCCACTGCGCTCGGCCTCGGCCTTCTGATTGGCACGGTTCGCGAGCGGCAGGCGCCCGGGACGTTCGCCGGCGTGCGTACGCACGCGTTGACGGCGTTGCTTGGCGCAATCGCATTCTGGTTCGGCAGCGTGATCTTCCTGGTCGTGTTGGCACTGCTCGGCGGGCTGGTGTTGATCGGCTACTGGCAATCCGCACGCCACGACAGCGGGCTCACCGGAGAAATCGCACTGCCCCTGACCGCGATGATTGGCGCACTGACACTGCCGCAACCCGCACTCGCCGCCGCGCTGGGTGTCGTCACCGCAGGGCTGCTGTACGCCAAGTCCAGCCTGCACCGCTTCAGCAAAGAACTGCTCAGCGAGCGCGAAGTGCACGACGGTCTGCTGCTGCTGGCGGCAGCACTGGTGATTCTGCCGCTCGTGCCGAACCATACGCTTGGCCCGTACGACGCACTCAACCCCGCTGCATTGTGGCGCCTGGTCGTGCTGGTGATGGCGGTGAACGCCCTCGGTCACGTCGCGCTGCGCGTGATCGGCAACCGTTGGGGGTTGGCGCTGGCCGGCTTTTTCGCGGGCTACGTATCTTCGACCGCCGCCGTGGCCAGTTTCGGCCAGCATGCGCGGGACGATCCCGCGGCTCTGCGCAGCGCGGTGAGCGCGGCGTTGTTTGCCAACCTGGCCTCGTTGAGTCTGTTCATTCCAGTGCTGCTGGCTGTAGCGCCGGAGTTGCTGCTACCCGTGGCCGGCGAGCTCGGTGCCGCCGCGATGGTGCTGCTGGTTTACGGCCTGCTGGGTGTGCGCGAACCCACGGCCGAGACGCCTGCCGCGCATGCCGAAACACGCATGTTTCGCATCGGGGAGGCACTGGCCTTCGCGGCGTTGATCGCCGTCGTGCTGCTCGTCTCTGCAGCGATGAACGACTGGCTGGGGTCGCGCGGCGTACTGATCACGGCCAGCGTCGCCGCGATGGCCGAACTGCAGGCGGCCTTCGCTGCCATCGCGCAACTCGCGCACCAGGGCGTACTCGATCTGGCTGAAACCCGCTGGGGGGTATTCGGCGTGCTTGCGACAAGTGCGGGTGCCAAATCGATCATCGCCATGGCCAGCGGCGGCCGCGCCTACGGGCTGCGCGTCACCGCCGGCCTCG
>JAQBCT010000077.1:0-8060 GCA_032124855.1 Gammaproteobacteria bacterium | reverse complement strand
GCATGGCGCCCGTGATCCACGTCCCGGAGGCACCGACGCGAGGCGCGGCACAACCTGCGATCACGGACGCGAATGCTCGATCCGCGCTGATCCGAAACGTTCCGCGCGCAATCGTTTTGCGCAGGCTGCGCGAGATCTTGAGCTCTGTGGGAGCCACCACCGCGCGTGGATCCGGAGACCACCAGAGAATCGGCCCGCCATCCTGGTCGAACCACGGAAAAATGCCGTGGTTGTAGGCGTTCAGCAAACGCGGTGCGCGAAGATCCCCGCCGATGGCCAGCAACCCATTGGGCTGGGTCAATGCGGTGCCGGGATGTGGGAACGTGAGATCGTCTGGATCGAGGACAACCGGCGAACGCACGCAATCAGCTCCGAGGGGCGGGTTCCCGCTCGGCAAGGGCATCGAGGTAGCGCTCGGCGTCGAGCGCCGCCATGCAGCCGAACCCTGCGGACGTGATCGCCTGGCGGTAAATGTGATCTGCCACGTCGCCGGCGGCAAACACACCCGGAATGCTGGTAGCGGTCGCGTCGCCGGCCTGCCCGGTAGCCACCTCAATGTATCCGCCTTGCATCGACAGCTGATGCTCGAACAGCCCCGTATTCGGCGTGTGGCCGATCGCGATGAAGACCCCGTTCAGCACGATGTCGCGCTTCTGACCGTTCTTATCACTCGGCGCAAGCCGCATGCCGGTGACACCACTGGCGTCGCCCAATACCTCTTCGAGTTGGTGATTCCACACCAGCTCGACCTTGCCTTCCCGGACCCGCTCGAACAGACGGTCCTGCATGATCTTCTCGGCGCGCAACGTATCCCGCCGGTGCACGAGAATTACCCGACGTGCGATATTCGCCAGATACAGCGCCTCTTCGACCGCCGTGTTGCCACCACCGATTACTGCGACGTCCTGGCCGCGGTAAAAGAATCCGTCACAGGTGGCGCACGCCGAAACCCCCTTCCCCATGAACGCCTGCTCCGACGGCAAACCGAGGTATTTCGCGGTTGCACCGGTTGCGACGATGAGCGCGTCGCAGGAGAAGAGTCCCGAGTCGCACTCAAGGATGAACGGACGCTGCGCCAACTGCACGGTATGCACCTGGTCATGCAGGGTCGCCACGTTGAATCGCTCCACGTGGGCGCCCATGCGCTGCATCAACTCCGGCCCTTGCACACCCATCGGGTCGCCGGGCCAGTTGTCCACATCGGTGGTCGTGGTCAATTGGCCGCCGATCTCGATGCCAGTAATCATGAACGGGTCGAGGTTGGCGCGTGCGGCATACAGCGCCGCCGTATAACCGGCTGGACCGGAGCCCAGGATGATCAGGCGATGGTGAATGGGTGCGCTCATCCGCGATTGGCGCCGGCCTGGAGCAGGATATCGACGAAAGCAGTTGCGTGGCGGTGGGGGCTAATGAACTGGATGAAGTCGACGCCGGCTTCATTGCGTGGATTCAGGTCGTGGTGTTCTTCGCGGTAGAAAATGACGAAACGGGCAAAGTCCTCTGGCCGCATGCTGCGATAGGCATTCACCAACAGAACGAAGTCCGGGTGATCGCCCCCCTGCGGCGCGCGCGGCGCCAGGAAGCTGCGCACGCGTGCGTCATCCCATACCTCATCGGTGATCGTTTTCTTGTCGGGGCGCATAGGCGTACCAGCGCGAAAAGCCGCCTATCATACGCGAAGGTCGGATGCTGCCAAGGTGAGTGGTATATCCGTTCTAAGAAGTGAGAGTAAGATTCTGAAATAAATGAGAAATTTGTACCGATTTCCTGTTCGAGGTAGACTCCCGGGAAATTCGTTTGGTACGCCACGTGAGTACAGCCAGGTCGATGTCAGCGGGTGCGCCCCTCAAGGAAGTAGGTTTGATCGCGCTGATCGCGAGCGCGCTGTTCATGCTACTTGCGCTGACCTCCTACTCGCCTTTGGATCCGGCATGGTCGCTCCGCGGCACCGGCCTGATCGTTGACAATCTCGTGGGTCGAAGCGGTGCGTGGGTCGCCGACGTGCTCTTTTCACTGTTCGGCATCGTCGGATATCTGTTCCCGATGGTCTTGGCGTACGCCGGCTATCGAACGCTGCGACTCCTGCAGTGGGATTGGCCGACCGTCTCATTACGCACCGCCGGCTGGCTGATTGTGATGTTGTGTGCGGCGGTGCTGGCGCGCTTGCACTTCGCACCGTCTATGGGGCTCCCGGTTGGACCGGGGGGCATGATCGGGAGCTGGCTGGTTTCGGTGGGTATGCCGCTGTTCAACTGGGTCGGACTTTCACTGCTCGCCATCGTTGGCCTGTTCACCGGTTTGCAGACGGCGGTTGGCTTCTCGTGGCTCTCCGTCGCGGAAGGGACGGGACGCTGGCTGTATCGCATCACGGGCTACGTGTTGACGCTATCCGACTACTTGCGCCAGCGCAGGGAACAGCGCCGCGAGAAATCCATGACCACGGCGACGCTGAGTGCCGAGCGCGCGGTAGCTCGGCGTGCCAGCCGCGAGCCGCGCCAGATCAAGAAGACCCCCGAGATTGTTGCGCCCGTACCGGAGCGGCCCGCGCCCAAACCCCGCCAGCAGCCGCTATTTGATATCAACAGCTCCGCGGAACTCCCCGATTTTTCGTTACTCGATGAGGCCCAGGCGGGCGTGCTCGCGGAGTTCTCCGGCGAGTCGCTCGAGGGGATGTCGCGTCTATTGGAGCTGAAGCTCAAAGACTTCGGCATTGAAGCAGAGGTTGTCTCTGTGCTGCCGGGGCCAGTCGTCACCCGCTTTGAGATTCAGCCCGCACCAGGTATCAAGGTCAGCCGTATCAGCGGGCTCGTGAAAGATCTCGCGCGGTCCCTGGCGGTGATCAGCGTGCGAGTGGTCGAAGTCATTCCCGGCAAATCCGTTGTGGGCATCGAGATCCCAAACGAGCAACGCAGCACGGTGCGCCTGAAGGAGCTGGTGACGTCCGAGATTTATCAGACCTCGAAGTCGCCGCTGACGCTCGCACTGGGTAAGGATATCGCCGGCGAGCCGGTGATCGCTGATATCACGAAGATGCCCCATCTGTTGATCGCAGGCACCACCGGATCCGGCAAGTCCGTAGGCGTCAACGCCATGCTATTGAGCATTCTCTACAAGGCCACGCCGGACCAGGTTCGTTTGATTCTGGTAGACCCGAAAATGCTGGAGCTATCGGTCTACGAGGGCATTCCGCATCTGCTCACGCCCGTGGTCACGGACATGAAGGAGGCAGCGCAGGCCCTGCGCTGGTGCGTCGCCGAGATGGATCGACGCTACCGCGTCATGTCTGCACTCGGCGTGCGCAATCTGGCCGGCTACAACCGCCGCGTCGAGGGCGGCGACGTGAAGGATCCGCTGTGGAACGCCGACGCCGGGGAAGACGCCCCGTCGCTGACCCACTTGCCGTTCATCGTCGTTGTGATCGACGAGTTTGCCGACATGATGATGATTGTCGGCAAGAAGGTTGAGCAGCTCATCGCCCGGATTGCACAGAAGGCCCGCGCCGCAGGTATCCACCTCGTACTCGCAACGCAGCGACCCTCGGTGGATGTGATCACCGGCCTCATCAAAGCGAATATCCCGGCTCGCATCAGCTACCAGGTGTCGTCGCGAATCGACTCGCGCACCATCATGGATCAAGGTGGCGCGGAGCAGTTGCTGGGACATGGCGATATGTTGTACTTGCCCCCCGGCACAGCGCTGCCGACCCGCGTACACGGAGCATTTGTATCAGACGAGGAGGTCCACCGCATCGTGAGTGACCTGAAGCTGCGTGGTGAACCGGAGTATCTGATGGACCTGCTGAATGGCGATCCCGACGGCGACGCGGGTGATCTCGGTGCACCGGCGGCCAGTGTCGAGCAGGACGATGCGCTGTACGACGAGGCCGTGGCCTACGTGCTGGAGTCGCGGCGAGCATCAATTTCCGCTGTGCAGCGAAAATTGCGGATTGGCTACAATCGTGCCGCGCGATTGATCGAAGCGATGGAGGTTGCCGGTCTGGTCAGCCGCATGAACTCAAACGGCTCGCGCGAAATTCTGGTGCCCAACCGTGACTGAGCGGCGCTCCCTCCGACGCGCGTCGCTGTCGCTGCTGCTGCTCGCTGTCACGCTTAGTGTGCGGGCCCAGACACCGGCGACTGAGCTGGCTGGACTACTGGAGCCGGTGCAACGCTTGAACGCGCAGTTCACCCAAACTGTATTGGGCGCGCGGCACGAACTGCTGCAGTCGGCTGAAGGCTATCTGCGACTGGCGCGCCCGCAACAATTCAAATGGGTCTTACTGGCTCCTTATCCCCAGACAATCGTTACGTCGGGCGACCGGGTGTACATCTATGATCCGGACCTCAATCAGGTGCAGGTTCGACCCCTGGACGAAGCACTGCGCGGTACGCCGGCGATGATTTTGCTTGGCACCGCAGCAGATATCGAATCGCGCTTTGCCGTATCACATGCGCTCATCGATGATTCCGATGCGTTTGTCCTGGTACCGAAGGACCCCGATGCGCTCTACACCGAGATCCGGATGGCCTTTGCTGCGCGGCGCATGACGCGTATCGAGATCGTCGATTCGCTGGGGCAGTTGACGGAGGTCAACTTCCACAACGTCGAAATCAACGCGGCGCAAGCGCCAGATGAATTCCAGTTCATCGTGCCGAGCGATGCCGATCTAATCGGCGATGCCACACCCACCCCCACATAGCGAACCGTTGGCCGCGCGTATGCGGCCGCGTTCGTTGGACGAATTCTTCGGACAGCAACATCTGCTAGGCCCCGAGCGACCGCTGGCGAAATTGGCGCATGGCGGGCGCATCCATTCGATGCTGTTGTGGGGACCGCCCGGCACGGGCAAGACTACCCTGGCGCGCCTGCTGGCGGAGCGCTCGGGTGCCGATTGGATCAGCATTTCCGCAGTGCTATCGGGGGTGAAGGAAATCAGAGCCGCTATCGAGCAGGCACGCGCGGCACTTGCGCAGAATCGCACGACCGTCCTGTTCGTGGATGAAGTGCACCGATTCAACAAGGCACAGCAGGATGCATTTCTACCGCACGTGGAGGCCGGCACGATCGTGCTGATCGGCGCCACCACGGAGAATCCATCGTTCGAAGTGGTGGGCGCGTTGCTATCGAGAGTGCGGGTCTACGTCCTCAAGCGCCTTGCCGACGACGAGCTGTCCCAGGTTCTGGATCGCGCGCTCGTGGATAGAGAGCGCGGCGTCGAGGTGGAAGACGTGACAATCGAACATGATGCTCGCGCGCTGCTGATCGCAAGTTCGGACGGCGATGCGCGGCGGCTGCTGAATATGCTCGACATCGCGGTACAACTCACCGACACGGACCGCTGCATACGCGCGGCGAGTATGGCTGAGGTGATCGGCACGCGCTTGCGTCGCTTCGACAAACAGGGTGACGTCTTCTACGAACAGATCTCGGCATTGCACAAGGCAGTCCGCGGCACTGCGCCCGACGCGGCACTGTACTGGTTGTGTCGCATGCTCGATGGCGGCTGCGATCCGCTGTATATCGCACGACGTGTTGCGCGCATGGCCAGCGAGGACGTGGGCAATGCCGATCCTCGTGGACTGCAGCTCGCACTGACCGCCTGGGACGCCTACGAGCGCCTCGGTTCCCCGGAAGGCGAACTCGCCATCGCACAAGCCGTGCTGTATCTGGCGTGTGTACCCAAAAGCAATGCTGCCTATCTCGCCTTTGAAGCCGCCAAGGCGGATGTCGCTGGCGGGCAGTCATTCGACGTTCCCCTGCGGTTTCGCAATGCCTCCACCCAGTTGATGAAGGAGCTGGGATACGGTACGGGCTATCGTTATGCGCACGATGAAGCAGGCGCATTTGCCCAGGGCGAGACCTACTTTCCCGACGAGATGGCACCTGTGACGTATTACAATCCGGCACCCCGTGGCCTCGAGCAACGCATCCTTGAGCGGCTCCAACGCTTGAAGGCGCAAGCCGTGGCGACGTCAAAAACTTCCTGACGCTTTGAGTCTGACTATGAGCCTGTATGGATTCGTCGGCGTGGGAGTGGGAGCGATGTGCGGCGCCTGGTTGCGCTGGATGCTTGGCCTGGCGCTGAACCCGCTGCTGCCAAATCTCCCGCTGGGCACGCTTGCAGCTAATCTTGCCGGGGGCTATCTCGTCGGCATTGCGCTCGGCTGTGTCGAACAATTCGATACGCTGGCGCCCGAAGTCCGCTTCATGTTGACGACCGGATTTCTCGGCAGTCTCACCACATTTTCCGCATTCTCCTCGGAAGCCACCACGTTGTTGCTGCGCCATGCCTACGGATGGGCGTCGGCGGTGATCGGCGCTCACGTGGCGGGTTCGCTAGTGATGACACTGCTCGGTGTGGCCACGGTTGCGTTGATCCGCGCGTGGCTGGGGAACGGCTGACTGGCGGGCGAAGCTGGCGCGTCACGCCACACGACACTAGTATTACGCGCCGTTTCGCCTCGCATTCGATGAACTGACATGCTCGACCCGAAAATAATTCGCCACGATCCGGAAGCTGTTCGCGATGCGCTTCTGCGCCGCGGCTTCAGCCTGGACGTCGCGCGATTCGCTGAACTCGAGTTGCGCCGCAAGGCAGCGCAACTGGATGCAGAGCGATTGCAGAACGAGCGCAACACGCGTTCCAAGTTGATTGGTCAGACCAAAGCCGAGGGCCGGGATATCGAACCGCTGCTGCGCGAGGTGGCCGATCTGGGTGTGCGCCTGGATGTGGCACGAGCCGCATTCGAAGTCGTACAACAGGAAACCACCGACTTCTTCCAGGCGATTCCGAACATCCCCGAAGACGCGGTGCCCGCCGGCACCAGTGAAGCGGATAACGTGATGTTGCGCACGTGGCGCGAGCCGGGAAGCTTCAACTTCGCGCCGCGCGATCATGTCGACCTCGGCGACGGTGGTGCACTCGATTTTGCGGCGGCAGCCGCGTTGAGCGGCGCTCGATTCGTGGTCATCCGAGGAGCGCTCGCGCGCCTGCAACGTGCGCTCACGCAGTTCATGCTGGATGTGCACACCACGGAACACGGTTACGAAGAGGTTTACGTACCTTACCTTGTGAAAGACACTGCGCTGTACGGAACGGGTCAGCTTCCCAAATTCGCCGATGATCAATTCCGCATCGCGGGTGAAGATGGTCTGTATCTGATCCCGACAGCCGAAGTTCCAGTAACCAATCTGTATCGCGATCAGATCCTGGATTTTGACCGGCTGCCCATACGACACGTATGCCATACGCCGTGCTTTCGCAGCGAAGCCGGCAGCTACGGTCGCGATACGCGCGGCATGATTCGCCAGCATCAATTCGAAAAGGTCGAATTGGTGCAGATCGTTGCGCCACAAGAGTCTGCGCAGGCACTCGAAGCCTTGACCGCGCACGCCGAGGCGATTCTGCAGCACCTGGAGTTGCCGTATCGCGCCATGCTGCTTTGCGGCGCCGATATGGGATTCGCAGCGGCTCGGACCGTGGATCTCGAAGTCTGGTTGCCGGGGCAGGGCAAGTACCGTGAGATCTCCTCGTGCAGCAATTTTCGTGACTTTCAAGCACGCCGGTTGCAGGCGCGCTATCGCCACCCCGAATCGCGCAAGCCCGAGCTGGTTCACACAGTCAACGGTTCGGGGCTCGCTGTGGGACGGACGCTGGTCGCGGTGATGGAGAACTACCAGGACGGCGACGGACGGATACACATTCCCGATGCATTGACCCACTACATGGGTGGCGCCACCACACTCGATCTGCGCGGCTGACGCAATGGAATACCTACCGCTTTTCGTCAAACTGACTGACCGTCAGTGTCTGGTCGTTGGCGGCGGCGAAATTGCGCGCCGAAAGATTGAATGGTTGGTTTCGGCTGGAGCACGTATCACGCTCGTGGCGCCCCACATCGATGCCGATGTACGCGAACTGCTGAGGGACAGCTCAAACATTCATCAGCGCGCGTTCAGGGACGACGACGTCAGTGGGAAGATGCTGGCGATTGCCGCCACCGATGATCGTGCGGTGAACCGGGCGGTGCACGCGGCTGCCATGCAGCGCGGCGTGCTCG
>JAQBCT010000076.1:0-2528 GCA_032124855.1 Gammaproteobacteria bacterium | reverse complement strand
CTCCGGTCAGGACGATGCCACGTTGCAGGTCGTTGCCGATGTCTACGAGTCCGTCGTGAAGGCCGGGGTTCACCGTGCATCGAGCATCAAGGTGGCGGAGGCTGCCAAGGTCATCGAGAACACCCAGCGTGACCTCAATATCGCCCTCATGAACGAGCTCGCGCTGATATTCGATCGCATGAAGATCGATACCCGGGACGTACTGGCGGCCGCGTCGAGCAAATGGAACTTTCTACCGTTCACACCAGGCCTGGTTGGCGGGCACTGCATCGGCGTCGATCCCTACTATCTCACCCACAAGGCGACGGTCTTGGACTATTACCCTCAGGTCATTCTCGCCGGACGCCGAATCAATGACGGTATGGGGGCATTCGTCGCAGCGCAGGTCATCAAGAGTCTCATTCGCCAGGGCAAAGTTGTGAAGAACAGCGTCGTGACCGTGCTCGGCATGGCCTTCAAGGAAAACGTGCCTGATCTGCGCAATACGCGCGTCATCGACATCGTGCGCGAGCTGGCCGACTTCGGGCTGAACGTGCAGGTCAGCGATCCTCTCGCCGACAGCGACGAGGCAAAGGATGAATACGGCGTTACATTGACGTCTCTGAGCGAACTCGCCCCGGCCGCCTGCGTCGTTCTGGCCGTACCTCATGAGGAGTATGTACAGGCGGGATGGGACCTCATCACGCGCCTCCTGTCAGCGGGCGAAGGCGCCGTCTTTGATGTTCGCGGGGTTTTGCCCCGCGAACACAAACCCGAAGCAGTGGCCCTCTGGCGACTCTGATGGAGCTGTGGACGTGATCGAAGCGCGACGCCGCGATTGGGGATTGTTATGAATGTAGTCATGGTTGGCGCCGGATACGTGGGCCTCGTTTCCGGCGCCTGCTTCTCAGAATTTGGCGCGAATGTCGTCTGCATCGATGTAGACGAGGGCAAGATTGCGGCGCTGCAACGAGGCGAGATACCGATCTATGAGCCCGGATTGGAAGCGTTGGTTGCGCGCAACGTCTCGGAAGGGCGTATGCACTTCTCGACAGAGTTCGCGGAGGCCATCGAGCACGCTGACCTCGTATTCATCGCGGTCGGTACACCGTCGCGTCGCGGTGATGGTTACGCCGATCTGTCATATGTATACGCAGCGGCGAAAAATCTCGCACCGCACCTCGCCGGTTACACGGTTGTCGTCGACAAATCCACGGTGCCCGTCGGAACGGCGCGCCAGGTACAACGCATTATCAAGGCGGAGAATCCCGGCGCGGATTTCGATGTCGCATCCAATCCCGAGTTCCTGCGCGAAGGGGCAGCGATTTCGGACTTCATGCGCCCGGATCGCGTTGTGCTGGGTGTGGAAAGCGAAAGGGCAGAGCGGTTGCTGAAAGAGCTCTATCGGCCACTCAACCTCATCGAAACGCCGGTCGTCGTAACCAATCTGGAAAGCGCAGAGTTGGTGAAATATGCATCGAACGCTTTTCTCGCCACCAAGATCAGCTTCATCAATGAAATGGCCGCGCTGTGCGAAGCTGTTGGCGGCGATGTGCACGCTGTAGCCAAAGGAATGGGGCTCGACGGCCGTATCGGGCGCAAGTTTCTGCATGCGGGGCCAGGGTACGGCGGTTCTTGCTTCCCCAAAGATACGTTGGCGTTGGTGCGCACTGCCCAGGAACACGGAACGCCATGTCGTATCGTCGAGTCCGTCGTCGAGGTCAACGCCGCGCAACGCGCCCGTATGGTAAAGAAAATTCGTACGGCTGTTGGCGGCGATGAGTCGGGGAAAACAATTGCCGTGCTCGGCCTGACATTCAAGCCTGAGACCGACGATATGCGTGATGCGCCGGCCGTGTCGATTCTCCCCGCCTTGATCGAGCGGGGTGCACGAATTCATGCGCACGATCCCAAGGGAATCGAAGAGGCCCGTAAAGTTTTGCCGGAGGCGGTTTTATATTTTACCGACATCTACCAGGCTGTCGATCAGGCCGATGCTGTAGTTCTCCTCACCGAGTGGAACGTCTACCGGGGGCTCGATATCCAGCAATTGCGGCGGCGCATGCGCGGCAATGCATTCGTGGACCTGCGCAATGTCTATGAACCGGCCACCATGAAGCAGGCTGGTTTCGACTATGTCTGCGTCGGTCGTTAACAGATTGGCAGGAAAACCGACACGGCAAGCATAATGAAAGCCTGGTATCTGATTTACAGCAAACCGCAACAGGAGCGGATCGCCCGGGAGAACCTTGAACGCCAAGGCTATCCGTCTTACCTGCCGTTGATTCGCAATCGCAAACGCCGCAATGGGCGCTACCTGTCCATCATCGAACCGATGTTTCCCCGTTATCTGTTCGTGCATCTAAGCGATGAGACGGACAACTGGGGGCCGATACGGTCCACAATTGGCGTGGCCAACCTGGTGCGATTCGGGATGCGGGCGGCGCGCGTGCCGGACAATCTCATCGAGATGATGCACGAGCGTGACAAGGAAGGTGTGCAGATCCTGGCTTCTCCGGAGCTCAAGCCCGGCGATCAAGTACGCATCG
>JAQBCT010000075.1:0-4274 GCA_032124855.1 Gammaproteobacteria bacterium | reverse complement strand
GATGAGGAAGGCACCGCCGAGGATCAGGATCAGATCACGTCCCGAGATGCCCTCGCCGTCGACGGTAAACAGATCATCGGTGAGCGCCATGACCCAGGTGAGCGACAGCAGCAGTGCGATGCGCATGACCATGGCGAGCGTGAGACCGATGTACTGACCGCGGGCGCGATCGGCGGGTGGCAGTCGGCCCGTGAGCACCGAAATGAAGATGACGTTGTCGATGCCGAGCACAATTTCCAGCAGCGTCAGCGTGGCGAACGCCATCCAAACTTCGGGATTCGTGAACAGTTCCATCCTGGCCCACCCACTGGAAAGCGCGCATTCAATCACATCGGTGAATAGTTCGGCACGGCACATCGGCGCTCCGCAACTGCACGGCGACGCGCGACGGCGGCCCTTCGGCTACCATACGCCTGGGCAATCGAGGAACGCGCTCGCTATGACAAAACCGTTGGATGACCCTGCACAGGCGCGCATCGAGGCGGCAGTGTTCCGCCGCTTGCTGGCGCATCTCGATGAACGCAACGACGTGCAGAACATCGACCTGATGAATCTCGCCGGGTTCTGCCGCAACTGCCTTGCCAAGTGGTACGCCGCGGCGGCGGCGGATTCCGGTGTCGAAATCGACTATGAGACCGCGCGCGAGCGCATCTACGGCATGCCGTACAGCCAGTGGAAGCGTCACTATCAGACCGAGGCTTCGCCCCAACAGCAGGCCAACTTCGCCAAGCACGACCACTGACGCATGCCCGAAACGGCTGTTGAATTAACCAGCGTGAGCAAGCGATTTGCCCACGTGACCGCCGTCGATGCGCTGTCCCTGTCCATCCCCAGAGGCGTGGTATACGGCATCCTGGGACCCAATGGCGCCGGTAAGACCACCACCATCCGGATGCTGGTGGGTATCCTGCGGCCCGATTCGGGAACGATTCGCCTGTTCAACACCGCCACCGCAGCCGATGTGAAAGCGCGGCTCGGTTATCTGCCCGAAGAGAAAGGGCTCTACAAAAAGATGCGTGTGCTTGAGCTGGTAACTTATTTCGGCCGACTCAAAGGCATGACCCGCGTGGCGGCGCAACGCCGCGGTCGGGAACTGCTGGATGAGTTCGAGTTACTCGACTGGCAGCACGAGCGTTGCGAGAGTCTCTCGAAAGGTATGGGCCAGAAGGTGCAGATCGCCGCCACTCTGATCCACGATCCCGAACTCATCGTGCTGGACGAGCCCTTTTCCGGTCTCGACCCCGTCAACGTGGAACTGGTGCGGCGCATCGTCCTGGCACAGCGCGCGCGCAATCACACCGTGCTGTTGTCCACTCATGTGATGGAGCAGGCCGAACAGATCTGCGACGGGCTGATTCTGATCAACCACGGCCGTACGCTGCTCAACGGCTCCCTTGGCGAAGTGCGTGGCACCGCACAACGCACCATCACCCTCGACTACGACGGCGACGGTGGCTGCCTCGAGCACCTGCCGGGTGTGCTGCGCGTCAACAATGCCGGTCGCCACGCCGAATTGAGTCTTGCCCCGGACGCCGACCCGCAAGCGATCCTAGGCATCCTGCTGCAGCACGTGACACTGCACGCGTTCGACACACGCGACGCATCGCTGCACGAAATCTTCGTGCGTTCGGTGAGCAGCGATCATGCGCGTTGACGTGCGTAGCGCTGGCCTTGTTGCCGCGCGCGAATATCTGGAAAACGTTCGCACGCGCGGATTCTGGTTGAGCATCCTGTTGATGCCCGTATTGCTGCTGGTGCTGTCGCTTGCACCAATGCTGCTGGCGGATGCCGAATCCGCCGTGCGCTACACGGTGCTGGATCAATCCGGATGGGTGCATCGCGCGGTTGCGGCACAGGTGGCCGCGGTGGATGCGGCGACGCTCCTCGATGCGCTGGCGCAACTTCCCGCCGTCGAGCGCCCTACCGGGCTGGGCGATCTGGGTGATCTGGAGACGGCTGAAGTGCGCACTGAGATTGCGACGCACAGCGCCCAGCTTTACGTGCGCCTCGAATCCGCAGATGTGCAATCGTTCGAGCCCACCTCGCCCGGCGCGCGCATCGCGCAGTGGTGGTTCGACCATCCGGATGCGGCCGCAGAGATCGCACCGCAGATCACGGCGGCCCGGTTTCGCTTTGTTGCTGCCGACGGCGCCGATCGCGGTGCACTCAACGCCGCGCTGACCGCCGATACGCTGCACGGTTACTTCGTCATCCCCGACGATCCAGTGGCCGATGGCGCCGGGTCGATCTACGTCACCCGCAAACTCACCAATCTCGAGGTGCGCAACTGGTATGCATCACTCGTGACCGAAGTGGTTCGCGATCGCCGCATCCGCGAGGAGAATATCGCCGCAGCGACAGCCCAGTGGATCCAGGCGCCCGTGATATTCGACACCACTCGGCTTTCCGACAGCGGCGCGGAAACCGAAGCCGGGCTGGTCGATACCTTGAATCAGTGGGCACCCGTTGCGTTCGTGTACCTGCTGTGGATTTCGATCTTTTCGGTCACGCAGATGCTGCTCACCAACACGGTGGAGGAAAAATCCAACAAACTCGTTGAGGTGCTGCTGTCGTCGGTTTCCCCAGTCGACCTGATGGCCGGAAAGATCGTCGGCATCGCCGGCACCGGCATCACCATTGTCGGTGCGTGGCTGGCACTGTTTCTCGCGGTAGTGCTGTGGCTGCCGGCGCTGCTGGGCGCGCCCATCAGCCTCGATCTCGGCGCGCTGGCACGCAATCCAGTCTATCTGTCGTCGTTTCTGGTCTACTTTTTTCTGGGGTATCTGTTCTACGCGGCGCTGCTGTGCGGCATCGGCTCGCTGGCGAACAATCTCAAGGAAGCCCAGACATTGATGATGCCGGTGCAGCTGCTGCTCATCGTGCCCCTGATCGTCATGATCCCGATCGGCCGCAATCCCAACGGACTTCTCGCCGAGATTCTGTCCTGGATCCCACCCCTGACCCCGTTTGTGATGATGAACCGCGCGGCCTTTCCGCCTTCAATCGCCACCTACATCGGCACCACCGTCCTGATGCTGGCCTCCATCTACATCGCGCTGCGCCTGGCCGCACGTATCTTCGAAAACGGCATTCTGATGACCGGCAAGCCACCGCGTCTGAGCGCCATTTTCGCGATGCTGAGGCGCCGGCCCCGATGAACGCCACACTGCCGCGCAACGATGCGCAATGGAAACTGCGTCCCATCGAGCGCTCACCGAGTTCCACGCGCAGGCGTTATTCGATACCCTGCAGCCCCAACCAGCCCCGCGATGGCCGCCTTTGACCGAGATCGCCAACAACGCCGACGATCGTTTCACACGCCTGTGGAAGGAGTGGCGTGGCTTCGTTCTGTTCATTGCGGTCATGGTGGTATTCAGATCAGCCATCGCCGATTGGAATCAGGTGCCGTCGGGCAGCATGAAGCCGTCTATCCTCATCGGTGATCGCATCGTGGTGGACAAGCTCGCCTACGATCTGCGCATCCCCTTTACGCTCGTGCGCCTGGCACGCTGGGGACAACCCGAGCGAGGCGATGTCGTCACGTTTCCATCGCCACGTGACGAAACGCTGTACGTCAAACGCGTAATCGGTCTGCCGGGCGACCGCGTGGAACTGCGCAGGAATCAGCTCATCATCAATGGCGATGAGGCGGCGTACACAGAATTGAGCGACGCCGAAGTCGCCGCGCTCGAAGTGGATAACAAGCCCCTGTACCGCTTCTACCGCGAACAGATCGGCGCGCTGAATCATATCGTGATGCTGCGGCGCGACCGGGCAGAATCCAGCTATCAGTCATTCGGGCCCATCGAAGTGCCCGCTGGGCACTATCTGATGCTGGGAGATAATCGCGACGACAGCGGCGACTACCGCGTCATTGGCTGGGTGGACCGCGACCGGATTCTCGGCCGCGCCCATGCCATCGCCTTCTCGCTGGACTACGACCACCACTACGCACCGCGCATGGATCGGTTCTTCGAAGCGCTGCCCTGAAGCGTTGCTGAGGCGAGAAACCGTCCATGGGCCGCATATTTGAAGTTCGAAAACATACGATGTTCGCCCGCTGGAACCGTATGGCAAAACAGTTCGCCAAGGTCGGTAAAGACATCACCATTGCTGTTCGCGCCGGCGGTTCCGATCCGTCGAGCAACCCGGCACTACGTCGTGTGATTCAGAACGCACGGGCCGTGAACATGCCCAAGGACAAGGTCGAGGCGGCGATCAATCGCGCTGCAGGCAACGACGCGAAGGACTACGAGATCGTTCTTTACGAAGGT
>JAQBCT010000074.1:0-2863 GCA_032124855.1 Gammaproteobacteria bacterium | reverse complement strand
CTCGGATTTCTTCTCCTGCAGATTCTGGATGTTCACCGACTCAAGCACATCGGGGAGACTCATGCTGTTGGTCGTCTGGACCTGCATGTCACGTGCCTCGGCACGCATGCGCCCATCCTGCGCCTTGGACAAAGCTTCGTTGAGCTGCGAGAGGTTCTGCGCAATCAGGCTCTGGTGGCCTTCCACATCGACGATGCGCTCCTTCTGTGCAAAGGCCACCAGCTCGACCTCGGAATCCTGCAGTCGCAGTTTGAGTTGCTGCAGCTGGTCCTCTAGAAAGCTCTTGGCGTAGGCCGAAGACTCGAAGCGATGATCAAGCGTCGAGGCGACGTATACCTCGGCCATGGTGTTGACGACCTTGGCTGAAAATGCCGGATCGATGCTGTCGAAGTGGACGCGCACCAGGCGCGAATTGCGCACCGGCTCGACACTCAGATACGTCAGAAAGTTGGAGATGCGGCGACTATCCGCCAACCCGCTTGCCCCAGGCTGGCCAAGCAGTTCGGAATTGTCGTCGACGTCAGAACCGAAAATGCTGCCAATCAGTTTGGCTAACGGCGAAGGCGCGGACTGACGTTGCCAAACCGGGTCGTCGGCGAGCGCGAGCTGCGCAATCACTCGCTGCGCCATGGTGCGGCTTTGCAGCAATTCGTACTGCGTCTGGTAATAGTCCCTGTCCACAGGCGATTCAGTCGGGGTGACATCGCCGACGTTCAGCACCTTGACCGAGTCGCGGTCGATCTGCAGCGTGGTGCTGGCGCGATAGGTCGGCGTCATCAGCAACGTGCCGATCTGCACGACGGTGAACACCAGCGCAAGGGTCGTCAGAACCGTCCAGCGACGCTTGGCGATGATGTGCCAATATTCCAGCAGGTTGATCTCGTCGTCGTCACGCTCGGGCTGCGACTCCGCGTACTGAAGCTCGGCGCGCAGAACGGCACTACGATTCGCAGGCGCAAGTGGCCGCACGCCGCGGGCAGCCAGAATTGGCAGACTATTCTCGTCGTGCGGCCCCTGAGCTTTCATACCAATGATCGTCCGTGATTCAGTTGTGACATCAGTAAGTACGGAACCCGATGAAACCACGAAGTGTGTCGGTGACGCTCTTGATCGCCGAGCGGGCGCCGGACTTCTCGATGACGATCATGTCGTCGCCATAGACGCGGGGATCGTCAGCATCGCCAGACCGGATCAGCACCAGGTCGAATAGGGCCGCCATGCGCTGTCCTTCGATGGTGCGAAACACCACCACCGAGCGCGCGTCCGCCAGCGGGTCCAGGCCTTCGCACAGGGCAACCGCCTGCAACAAGGTAGTGCGGCCAGTGATGGGGTAGATTCCGGGCTTGTTCACCGCGCCCTCGACGGTGATACGTTGGCTGGTGAACTCTTTGACGAAGACGCTGACCTGTGGATTTTGCAGGTAGGCCTTCGATAACTTTTCGGCTATCTCGCCCTCGAGTTCCTGCACGGTCTTGCCGCCGGCCTGCACCGCGCCGATCAGCGGCATTGAAATGTAGCCCGACGTATTGACGCGGACTTCACGGTCCATGTCCTTCACCTGAAAGACTTTTACTTCCAGCAAATCCAATGGGCCGATCCGGTAGTCGGAGACACCGATGTACGCGCCCGACGCGGAGGTGGAATCGGGCGGAGGCAGGTTGTCGGTGGCAGTTACCGCACGCAACTCGTCAGGGCGCCCGGCACAGCCGACCGAAATCATCGCCACGACAGCGAGCAGCATGAGTCGATTCATTGGCTCCACCCTCTGACAAACCTCAAGCGCACCCAAACAGCCGTCGAAGCACGCCAGTCTTCGACGAAGAAGTATGCGGCACCCCCGGTAAGCGCGGCAATTCGCTCGGCAGCGTGGGCCAAGGACTCCCGCCGATGAGCCCAACAATCTATATGGCGCGCCCGGACGGATTGACTCGAATCGCCCGTCGGCGATTCTCGGGCCTGCGGCGTCCAAAACGCTCGCGCGTTTTGTCGAACCGGGGTTCTCATCTCATCCGGGTCGCTGCTAATCAAACAGGGGCCACCGTTGGTGACCCCTGTTTGATGCGTGGCGCGCCCGGACGGATTCGAACCGCCGGCCACCTGGTTCGAAGCCAGGTGCTCTATCCAGCTGAGCTACGGGCGCGTGCGAGGCATGATAGCGATCTTCGAGCGCACGATGGCGATCGCTGCGAACAAAAAAAGCCCCGACTCGCGCCGGGGCTTTCAGTCTCTTCAGGTCAACCGATCACAGTGCCCAACGCAGCGTTGCCACGATCAGGTTGTTGTTGAAGTCGTCCCGGTACTCGTACTCATAGTTGAAGTGGATTTCGATTTTGTCGCCTGCGACGAACTCGGCACCCACGCCCGCGCGGCCCAGCCACTCGTCGGGTTTCTCGCCCTGGGTTCTGAATGCCGATGACGAGCCGCCCCGGAAGCCATAGTTCACCTGCGCATCGTCGGTCAGCGCGTCATAGCCCGCGCCGATGTGTGCGGTGAGCAATGACGTGGCATTCGCCTGGTACGCCACCTGCCCGTCTACGCCGATGATCAGCGAGTCCACGTCGCTGTCGCCTGTTGGCGCACTGGCACGCGGTGTTGCCGCACGATTCGATGCTCGACGTGCAATACGAAGACCTGGTGGCTGACAACGAAGCGCAGGCGCGCCGACTGATCGCGTATTGCAAACTCGAATGGGACGACGCGTGCCTCGACTTCTTCAAACACGAACGGTCCATCCGCACCGCCAGCGTCATTCAGGTGCGCCAACCCATCTACAAGACATCACTGCAGCGCTGGAAGCGTTACGAAAAGCATCTGGGGCCGCTGCTCGACGCGCTGGGCGATCTGGCAGGCTCGTAGGAGGGGC
>JAQBCT010000073.1:0-8350 GCA_032124855.1 Gammaproteobacteria bacterium | reverse complement strand
CCGGCGGAACCAAGGGAATTGGTCGCGCCATTGCGGTAGCGTTTGCGGCAGAGGGTTGCAACGTTTCAATCTGCGCACGTAAGGAAGACGAGGTGAAAGCTGCCGTCGCCGCGCTCGAGAAGAAGGGCGTCAAAGCATTTGGCAAGTCTGTGGATGTGGGCAACGGCGATGCTTTGAAGGGCTGGATTGCCGAATCCGCCGAAGTATTGGGCGGCATCGACATCCTGGTTTCGAACGTCAGCGGTGGCAATGCGCCGGGCGAAGCGGGCTGGCGTTCGAATTTCGAGCACGACATGCTGGGTGCGGTGCGGTGCGTGGAAGCCTCGCTGCCGTTTCTGACGAAGTCGAAGAACGGCAACATCGTGATGATCTCAACCACGGCGGCGCTCGAGAAATTCATATCGGCCGGGCCCTACAACGCCATGAAGGCCGCGCTGCTGAACTACTCTGGGGCGCTGTCACAGGATCTGGCGCCAAAAGGCATTCGGGTCAACGCCGTCAGCCCGGGGCCGATCATGGTGCCCGGCGGTGCGTGGGATATGATCCAGAAGAATATGGCGCCGTTCTATGAAGCCACGCTCGCGCAGATCCCGGTGGGTCGCATGGGCAGCGCCGATGAAGTGGCCGCCCAGGTCGTATTCCTGGCCAGCCCGCGCGCGGGGTTCACGACGGGCACCAATGTCGTCATCGACGGCGGTATCACGAAGCGCATCCAGTACTGATTCGACGGTCGCTGCTACCCGCGCCAGGAGAATGATATGACCGAGCATCGCACGATCCAGGTGTATGTGGTGGCCGCCGGGGACTACCACGACATCGACTTTGCGCGGCTCGAGTTGTTGAAGCTGCTCGCCGAAAACGAACGCGTCCGGGTGCGGGTCGCGGCCGACTATCACGACGTGGAGGCCATCGGCCGTGCCGATGTGCTGATCACTTACACGTGCAATCTCGTTCCATCAGACGCTGAACAGATCGCGCTGCGCGACTTCGTGGCGTCGGGTAAACGCTGGTTCGCGCTGCACGGCACCAACTCCATTCTGAAATTTCTGGCCGACGGTCGCGTTGACAGCCCCGATATTGCGCCCGTGCTGATGCAGACGTTGGGTACGCAGTTCATTGCACATCCGCCGATTCAACTGTTCAAAGTACGCGTATCGGATCCGAAACATCCGCTGGTGAAAGGGATCGGCGAGTTCGAAACAGATGACGAACTTTATCTGTGCCGCGAGCATGGCGAGCTGCACCTGCTGCTGGAGACACGCTACACCGGTGCCGCCAAGGGATTTGTCGAGGAGCAGTGGGACGATGATGCCCCGCGTCCGGTGTACTACATCCACAAGGTGGGCGATGGCGAGGTGCTGTATCTGAACCTCGGCCATTGCCGCGGTCATTACGATATGCAGCCGATGGTGCCGTTCTACCCCAAAGTCGAGCGCGGCTCGTGGCAGCTGCCGCAGTTCTATGAACTGCTGCGCCGCGGAATCAGCTATTGCATCGACGCCGCGTGAGCGCGGATGTGGTGAATCCCGCCAACTGTTCGTAGCGGCCACTTCGCGCCTCGCATCTGCTGTTCCTCATCACATTGAAATCATTGAACATTCGCTGCTTGGCGCGGGTTGTGCAGTAGCGCCTGATCGTCCCTCAATTACGAGACGCGCTACATGCTGAAAATCGAGCACCTGTCTAAGACCTATGCGAATGGTGTTGCTGCATTGAAGGATGTGGCGCTGCTGATTCCGAAGGGAATGTTTGGCCTGCTGGGTCCGAACGGGGCGGGCAAGTCCACCCTCATGCGCACCGTGGCCACGTTGCAGGAACCGGATGCCGGCGCAGTGACGCTGAATGGCCTGGACGTGCTCAACAATCCTACCCAGTTGCGCCGCCGGCTGGGCTACCTGCCGCAGGAATTTGGCGTATATCCGCGGGTATCACCGGAGGCGATGCTGCACCACCTGGCGATCTTGAAGGGGATTGGCGATAAAAAGGCGCGCGAC
The DNA here is from genome assembly GCA_032124855.1 of Gammaproteobacteria bacterium. Taxonomy (GTDB): domain Bacteria; phylum Pseudomonadota; class Gammaproteobacteria; order Pseudomonadales; family Azotimanducaceae; genus DATJGR01. Next base: position 6,356 of record JAQBCT010000073.1, on the reverse strand, counting down.
GAACTGGTGCATCGACTGCTGGTACAAACCAATCTGTGGGACGTTCGGCGCAAACACCTCGATACGTTTTCCGGCGGCATGCGGCAACGCTTCGGTATCGCCCAGGCGCTGATCGGCTCCCCGCAACTGATCATCGTGGATGAGCCTACCGCCGGGCTCGATCCGAGCGAACGGCGCCGGTTCCACAATCTGCTGGCGCGCATCGGTGAGGATGTGGTGGTGATCCTGTCGACACATATCGTCGAAGACGTCAGCGACCTGTGCACGCGCATGGCGATCATGGCCGACGGCCGCATCCTGCTGGAGGGTGAGCCCGCGTCATTGATCGAGCGACTCGAGGGCCGCCTGTGGAAACGCATCGTGGCGTCGGCTGAAGTGGCTGCGCTGCGTGAATCACTGCCGATCGTTTCCACCCGGATGATTGCTGGGAAAACCGAAATCCGCGTGGTGGGCGCCCAGCAGCCCGACCAAATGGAGGCGGCTGAACCCAATCTCGAGGATGTGTATTTCGCGACGCTTGCGGAACACGGGATCGACGTGGTGATCGACTAGATGTTCACCGTGTTCGCCGAAATCTTCCGCTTCGAATGTCGCACACAGCTGCGCAGCCCGCTGTTCATCGTCGTGGCCGTGAGTTTCTTTGTGCTCGCGTTCCTGGCCATGGCCAGCGACAACATCACGATTGGTGGCGGCACGACCAATCTCGATTTCAACGCGCCCTTCACGATCGTGCAATCCCACTTCGTGCTCAGCGTCGTCGCCATGTTCGCCTCTGTCGCGTTTGTGGCCGCGCCACTGACACGCGACCGCGAGTTGAAAACGGAAGCCACGCTGGTGGCCACCGGGGTGCCGCGTCTCTCGTTTCTGTTCGGGCGCTTGGGCGGCGGTGTGGTGTTCGCCACACTGGTCCCGTGCGCGGCCGTGCTGGGCACTTTGGTGGGCTCGTTCATGCCCTGGCTGGATCAGGAACGCATCGGTGATTTCCAGGTGGCTCCGTACTGGTTCTCCGTCTGGGCCGTAATGGTGCCGAACATGCTCATCATCGGCGGCCTGGTCGCAGCGGTTGCGGCCTTGACGCGGTCGATGCCGGCCTCCTACACAGTGCTGGTCGCTTTGATCATCGCTGTCGTCGTGGTGCAGGCGAACACCGATCAGGAGACGATCTCGCGCATGGCGCTGGCCGATCCGTTCGGTCTGGTCGCCGTCGCCGATGTCACGCGGTACTGGACCGTATTCGAAAAGAACTCGCTCGTGCCGTCGATGACGGGGGCGCTGCTGCTCAATCGCTTGCTTTGGCTTGGCGTGGCTGCATGCGCGGTCGCATTCGGTGCCTGGGGCTTCCGGATGACACCCAAACTCACGCGCGCGAAGGCGAAACGGACCGCCCGGAAACCGAAGCCGCCGGCGCGTGAAGTATCTACCCGCCCCATTGCGCCCTCGTTTGGTGGTGCCCTGGTGCTGCACCAGGTGTGGTCGCAATGCAGGATGGACGTTGCCGGGGTTCTGAGAAGTGTCCCGTTCTACGTTCTTCTGCTATTCGGCATGCTCAATGTAGTGGGCGCATTCTTCGGCGCCATCGCGGAGAATTTCGGCACGCCGGTGTTGCCCCTAACACGCACCATGCTCGCCGTGGTGGAAGGCAGCTACATATTCGTCGCCTTCGTGATCATCGTTTACTACGCCGGCGAACTGGTACATCGCGAGCGTGATACGGGCGTTGCCGAAATCGTCGATGCGACGCCCTATCCGAACGGGGTTTTTGTGACCGCCAAGATTCTCGCGCTGTGGTTCATCGTCGCCACGCTGCTGACCGTGGTCATGCTGGCTTCAATCGCGGTTCAAGCGGGTCACGGCTATTTCAACTTCGAGCCGCTGCGTTATCTGATGGGTTTGTTTGTCATCAATGGCTGGACGCTGTGGATGCTGTGCGTGCTGGCCGTGTGCATTCAGAGCATCGTGTCGAACAAATTCCTGGGCATGCTGATTCTAATTGTCCTGTTCCTGGGCATCGGCGCGATGAACAGCATGGGCTTTGAACACGTGCTGTATCAGTTCGGAGTGCCCGGCGCGCGATTGTCCGACATGAACGGCTGGGGTCACTTCGTGGAACCCATCGTGACGGTGGGTGCGTACTGGTCCGCATGGATGCTGATCGTGGCCGTTGCGGCGCATCTGTTCATGCGGCGCGGCCGAACGGACGACTGGCGTGCGCGTGTGGACGTTGCTGCCACGCGATTCACGCCCGTGGTGCGCGGTGTCGCGGCCGCTGCTGCCATCGCCGTCGTGGGATTGGGTGCCTGGATCTTCTACAACACCAATGTGCTGAATGAATACCAGACAACGAAGGATCGCGAAGCGCTGCAGGCCGATTATGAGAAGCGCTATAAGCAGTACGAGACGATGCCACGGCCGGAGGCCGTCGATATCGATGTCGATGTGGATATCTTTCCCTGCGAACGCCGGATCGAAAGTCGCGGTGTGGCAACGCTCGTCAATGGGCGTGACGCGGCCATCGACGAAGTTCATCTGAGCATTCCGCTGCTCTTGACGATCAATGATGTGCGCGTGGGAGAGAGCACGCTGATCGAAGCCGATGCGGAGCGCGGCTATTACCGTTACGCATTGAACGAGCCGCTGCTGCCGGGGGCGGTGATGACTGCTCACTGGGATCTCTCGTGGCGAAATCCCGGCTTCGTGAACTCCAAGAGCTCCACGCGCGTGGTGGGTAACGGCACGTTCGTGGACAGCACCGAGATCATGCCGTTCATCGGCTACGATCCCGCGCATGAGCTCGTAGACAACAACGAGCGCCGCAAGCACGAACTGCCGCCGGTGCAACGGCTGCCGAAGTACGCCGAAGCCCCAATCGATTCGCCGAATCAGTTTGGTGTGCACCACCACATTCAGTTTCACGCCGTGGTGAGTACCAGCGCAGATCAGATCGCCATTGCACCGGGGTATCTGCAAAGTGAACGGCACGACGGGAACCGGCGCTATTTCGAATACGAAATGGATGCGCCCATCTGGCCATTCTTTTCCGTTCTGTCGGCCCGGTATGCAGTGGTGCGCGATCATTGGAGAGATGTCGAGCTTGCGGTGTTCTATCACCCCGCCCATGCGTTCAATGTGCAGCGCATGATCGAGGCGTCGAAGAAGTCGCTGGACTATTTCACCCGTGAATTCGGTCCCTATCAGCACAAGCAGTTTCGCATTCTGGAGTTCCCCGCATACGCGTCATTTGCCCAGTCGTTCCCCAATACGATTCCATACTCGGAGTCGATCGGCTTCGTCGCCGACCTGAGCGATCCCAAACACATCGATTACGTGTTTTACGTGACCGCGCACGAATTCGCGCACCAATGGTGGGGACACCAGGAGGTGGGACGTTATGCGCAAGGTGAAACGCTGCTGGTAGAGACGCTCGCCCAGTACTCCGCGCTGATGGTGATGGAGCACGAATACGGCGCAGCCAGGATGCGCCGGTTTCTGAAGTATGAACTGGACAGCTATCTGTCCAACCGAGGCGGTGAATTGATCGAAGAGCTGCCGCTGAAACTCGTCGAGGATCAGGGCTATATCCACTACAGCAAGGGCAGTCTGGCGATGTACGCGCTCAAGGACGCCATTGGCGAGGAGGCCGTGAATCGGGCATTACGCAATTTTCTGACGCGCTACGGTGGCGTGGAAACCGGCTTTCCCATGTCCGGTGATCTGATCGATCTGTTTCGCGCCGAGGCACCGGCAGACAAGCAGGCGCTGATTACCGCGCTGTTCGAAAAAATCACGCTGTGGGATCTGCGCGTAACCGATGCGGTGGTGGAAGAGACCGTCGACGGGAAATATCGCGTCACGATTCAGGTTGCAACGCAGCAGTTTGAAGCCGACGGCGCCGGTGCGGAGCATGTCGTGCCGCTGGACGTGTGGCTGGATGTTGCGCTCTTCGGCGAAGCCGACGAGGGTTTGGGCGAGGACGATCTGCCCACACCGCTGCTCATTGAAAAGCAGCATTTTGGGGGTGATTCGGCGACGCTCCAATTCGTGGTCGAAAGGCGTCCCGTTCGGGTGGGAATCGATCCCTATAACAAACTCATTGACCGCAACCCCGATGACAATCTATTCATGGTCCCGCACGGGAATTAGGAACGGATGATGAGTTCATATGCCTTTCTGGAACCGATATTTGCCCTCGCGCTGTGGACCTCTCTGGTGCTGATGCTGATTCCGCTGAGCCGGGCTCGGGCAGTCTCGGCCGGTGCGGCGGTTGTCGATGACTTCAAGTTTGGGCTCGCGCAGCACGTGCCTGAAGCGGTGAACGTACCGAACCGAAACTATATGAATCTGCTCGAACTGCCGGTGCTGTTTTATGTGGCATGTCTGGCGTTCGTTGCAATCGGTGTGACCAGCGCGCTCGCACTGGGTCTCGCGTGGGGTTACGTCGCGCTGCGGGTGGTGCACAGTCTCATTCACCTGACGTACAACAGAGTCGTGCATCGGCTGTCGGTGTTTGCGCTCAGCAACTTCGTGCTGGTGGCGCTGTGGATCGTGCTGTATCAAGCCGTACCCTTCTGAACGCGCCGTGCAATTCACGCAGCGATTGCGGGATCCCATTGCACGTGGCGAGGTCACGTGCAGCGTGCGGATCTGGCAGCGCGCCCACGTCAAGGTGAATGGCCGGTACCACCTCGGCGATGGCTTCGTGGTTGTCGATGCGGTGCGCCAGATCGAATTCGACGACATCACGCCAAAGCTGGCGCGTCGCTCCGGATTCAATGGCATTGCCGATTTGTTGAAGGTCGCCAAGCACGGCCCCGGTGAACAGGTCTATCTCATCGAGTTCCACTACGTGACGGCGGCAGGGTCTCCAGCGCCCACAGCGTAACGTCCGCGTCTCGTCTCAGAAAAATCCCGCCGCCGACGTTGTCGAAATGCCGCGCGAGGCGTTTGCGATACCAATCGGCGGAACGCAGAAAAACATCGGCATCCGTGCGCTCTTGATCGCATTGCGCCCAGTCCTCCGCCGTGAGCACGCCCAGGTGCAGCGCACCGCGACAGAGCCGCGCGAGATTCTCCAGCGCGATTTCACAGTTGGCGTCGTTCAGCGCAGGCAGTACGTCGTGGCAGATCACCAGGTCATAGGGCGTTGCGGCGCTAAAATCGGTCACCGATCCCTGCGTCCAGCCGCGTTTGGCGCATAGATGTTCGCTGTACTCCACGCCGTCGCAGCGCGCGCGCGGAAACGATTTTTCGAACGCGCGCAACATCCAGCCGAGACCACAGCCAATATCCAGAATGCGCCGCACCGGCAGTTCGATGTGCTTCAGATAGGCTGCAACAAACGCGGCCTGCCGGCGCACGGATTGCGGTGTTGCGGCGCGAGTGGCCGGATTGCGGTAGAAACGCTCGTAGTAGCGCGCATTGAATCGGGCAGCTGAATCCACAGGCAGTCTCACGACAAGGCAAGCGCGCAAGGATAGGCAATCGACGCGCGGTTGTCCGCTCATCGACGCGTCTGTAGTGTGTCCGGCTCTGTCCCATCGCTGTGATTGAAGGAGTGACCATGAGCAAACCGTTTCGCTTCGGCGTGCAATCATTCAACGCAGCCTCAGGCAGTGCCTGGACCGAGACTGCGCGCAAGGCCGAGGCGCTGGGCTATTCGAGCTTGCATCTTGCTGACCATCTGCTCGGACCCGGACCAGCGCTGGCGAAGACCAACCATCCCGTGCAGAACCTCGCCGCAGTGCCGGCGATGGCGCATGCGGCGGCGGTCACCTCGACGCTCAAGATTGGTTGTCGTGTGTTCTGCATCGACTACCGTCATCCCATCGTACTGATCAAGGAGGCGATGACGCTGGATCTCCTGTCGGAGGGGCGCCTGGAGCTGGGTCTCGGAGCGGGATGGCTCGAAGAGGAATATCACGCGACTGGCTTTTCGTTCGACGCGCCCGGACAGCGCATCAGCCGGCTGGAGGATGTGATCGAAGCGCTGCGCGCATTCGCGGGCGATGGCATGGCCGATGTCACCAACGACACCGTGACGTGGCGCGATTTCGAAGGCCAGCCCAAGCCGGTGCAGCGGCCGCATCCACCGCTGATGATCGGTGGCGGCAGCCCGCGGATATTGCGAATTGCGGGCCGTGAAGCCGACATCGTCAGCCTCAACTTCAACAACCGCTCCGGAGCGATCGGTGCGGACGGCGTACGCTCGGGCACGGCCGCGGCCACCGCCGAGAAGATCGAGTGGATCCGCGCGGCCGCGGGCGCGCGCTTCGCGCAGCTCGAACTCGAGATCGGGGCCTACTTCACCTTCGTCCAGGACGGCGCCGAAAAACTTGCGGCGGGCATGGGCGGCGCCATGG
>JAQBCT010000072.1:0-7915 GCA_032124855.1 Gammaproteobacteria bacterium | reverse complement strand
CCTTCCAGCATGTACACCGATGAAATGTGCATGGGACCGCTGGCCGATTCGGTGTAGAGAAATCAAGCGTCTGCCTGGGTAAGCCGCATCGGCTACTCTGCTCGGGACTCGCGAGTTGCCGCTATGCGGCGATATCGCGATTCAATCAAATGTGGGGTACACCCGGGAGCCTTGCTAGCAATGTCCTGGCGTACGGCAAAATGGCGGTTGAGGTTGCCGCGATTTGCGTCACGGGGATCGACTTGGCCCTTCAGTCATCAAACTTGATTGCGGGATCCTGATAGTAGCGCGGATGCCAGATGCCCTCCTGCGGCTCTCCTTCAAGTGGCATGCGCCAGCTGCGCAGCGTTGCCGTGGCAAGCGACACCCGATACAGACCACGCGGTTCGTTGATGGTGTTATGCACATAGGCTTCCGCGGCGCCCGGTGGCACGTAACGTATGGCAATGCGTCGATACTGATCCCGCCATTGCGCATCCTCACCGACATCGTGAACCAGTTCCGCTGCGCCCTCCACGATCACTTTGCGGTAGGGCAACGCTTGTTCATCGATGCACAACGACACACGCGGATCGTGTCGCAGACACGCGAACCACTCGGAGCGCTGTCGCGGCGTGAAGTAGATCGCGTTCTCTTCGTGGATGAACCAGATCGGGGTAACGAGCGGACTTCCATCGGACCTTACGACGGCAATGCGCATGACGACACCGGGCTCCGTGAGGAACCTGTTGCGTTCGCTGAGCGTCAGATTGGGCATGGCGGGACGTTTGAACGTGGATGGATCGAATCGTATGTGTTGGGCTCGCTTGATTCCATCTGGGGGTCGCCTCTCGATTTCGGCGTGGCTCAGTACGACGCGAAGTTGTGTTCCGCCTATTGGCGATCAAACGCCTTATCAATGAGCCGCCTGGCTGCGGGACCATCCCATGCCCTTGCACCGTAGACTTTCTCGATCACGCGGCCGTCCGCGCCGACCAGCACCGTGAGCGGAAGGCGCGAGGCGCCGAGGATACTCTCCATCTGGAGCCCAGCGTCGAGGAACTGCGCGATGGTTGCATTGGACGTAACCAGTGCGTGCGTCGCGCGTTCGCGAAAGTCGTCTGTTGAGATGCCGATTATGGTCATGTTGTCGGACGCGGCCATCCACGCCAGCCGTTCCAACGACGCCATTTCCGCTCTGCAAGGACCGCACCAGCTGGCCCACACATTGATGATCAGTGGGCGTCCCCGGTATTCCGAAAGGTTTCGAGGTGGCCCGTTGAGCCCCTGCAGCGTTGCTGGTGGAAGTCGCTCACCGATGCGAACCTCGACCGGCGCGTCGGCGCGCGCGACGCACGGCATCGTGGCGATCCACAGCAGCAACGCGAAGAAACCCGAGAGACTATAGCGGGTGCGCAATGAGCAACTCGATCGGAGCGGCAATCGCGTCGGTCCGCAGGGCGCCCGATCGGCCTTCGTAGTCGCCGGGTCCGGGCGTTGCGTTTCCCGACACGGATGCGCGAGCGATGATCTCGATGTTGCCTGCATCGCGCAGTGACCGGCCGGGCACCATCGCATCGGAGTCCGATAGTGAAAGTTCAGTTGGCAGATCGGAGACCGCAAGTCGCTTCACGGCCAGCGGCATCGGCGGTCCGCCGGGCGCACGAACGATCAGAAAGACGGTCGTAGTGGGTGCGAGCTTGACGCTTGGAGCAAGCGCCAGATGCACCGGTATCCGAAACGATTCTCCGGCTTGCGCCGCGGCGTTCGCCAACCCTGACGTAGCTGCCGCGACCTTCGCGATCGCAGTCCCATTCGCGGTGCCGAGCGCCAATTGCACGTTCTGCGTGTGTGCGCCAAAGTGCATTGGCCCGGATACGGTCTCCAGATCTTCCGGCTGAGCGGCAACCGCACCGCTCATCGACAACCGCGCGACAACCTCGATCTCCCGGGCCGCGGTGGCAGCCGTCGGACTGGCGAAGTCGACCGCGATCGGCAGTTCGTGCGCGTCAAATGCTTGCACGCCGAGCGGCATCCGCTCGCCCACTGGTCGTACGAACACGTAGAGCTTGGCCGCGGCGGGCAATGCATCGATTGCGCCCGCGTAAGTCACGCCGACCTGAATGGGGGCGCCCCCGGCGTCTCCTACTTCCTGCACGTCGGCGTGCTGCCCCGGAACGGGGGCCGGTTCCGGCTCCGCGACGTACATCATCCTGAAGATCGCCGCCAGGACGACGACGACCGCGATGGCGGTAAGCGCGAGATTGCGACGTTGGTTGGGAGATTGGAGTTCAGTCACGTACTTGCTCCTTGGCGTGTCTGTGAGCGGCGAGGGCATTTGGCGAAGCGGTAGGGATTCGAACCCTATACAACCTGCGGTATACCTGATTTCGAGTCAGGCACCGTCAACCCATCGGCCACTTCTCCGAAAGGCGCGTATTTTGCGCACCGGGGCGAAAACGCGCTACTGCCAATGGGATCACGGTGGATTGTGGATTGCAGGTGGGGCTCGCAACGAACTTCAAGACGGCGCGGTTCGAATCGAACGCCCATACCGCGATCCTCCATCGTCTCGAAGCAGAGATCAACGCAGTGCTCTCGCTGGAGCGTCCGTCGTCCGCCGCCCGGGCACTCCGTAACGGCGCGTGCCAGATTGAACGCGTGGATCGCTGGCTGTGGCGAAATCGCGAGGCGGTCAGGCACTCAGGACCTGCGGAACGCGCTGGCGTGCCCAGAGCAGACGCGGCGGTGTTTACGATTGACGGAGGTTCTCGAACCTTTCCTCGCAAGTCAGGGCGTTTGATGTGATTAAGTGATCGTCGCACACGATGCTGAGGCAAATGGTCACCACCACCGAACCCATCACCCCTACGCGGATTGCGCGGGGCATCCGGCGCCGGCTCGGCTGGCTCGGCATGTCGGTAGTGCCGTTGTACCTGACGCGCGAGGATGCGCAACGTGAGATATCGATCGCTGTGGATCCGCGATTTCTCTTCGCGCAACTCGGCCCGGCTGACAACGACGCGTTGCTCGAACTCGTGCCACGCAGCGATCGCGAGGTCTACCTGCGACGCTTCCGCGCGGGAAAACTGTGCTTCGCGGTGCGCGACCCTACGCGCCTCATCGCCAAGGTCTGGTGTGATCTCGATGAAATCAGCTCACCGTTCTACTCGCGTCGCCTCGAACCGCACGAAGCCTTCTTCTTCGACGTGTACTGTCACCCCGACTATCGCGGGCGCAATTTGACGCCATGGCTCCGCCTGCAGTGTTACGCCGCGCTGCGTGAGCGCGGCCGCCTGCGCTACTTCAGCGTCACGGGATATTTCAATCGTTCGGCGCGCAACTTCAAACGCAAACTTGGGGCGATCAACGAATGCCTGTTGATCCAGGTCAACCTGTTCGGACGCTATCGGCGCACGTGGATGCTGCGTCTTTAGATCGGGTCGCGACCAGGCTGCATCGTTGGCGACCGCGGCAGCAATTGTGGGATCACGGCATGAATGCCAGCGACGACAGTGCAACAAAAAATAGACCAGCCACCGCGAACCCGGTCACGCCCGCAGTCACAGACGCCGTCTTGCCAGCACTGAACTCACGGGTTTTAAGACCCGTTATGCTGCCGATCGGAATGCGAATAGTGCCGCCGCTCAAGTAATCCGCGTCGATGTCCGTGATGCGCAACTCGTATTCCTGGTGATCCTGGGTGAATACGGAGACTTGGTCACCTACCGCAATGAGGGCACCGCTTCGTATCTGCTGTTGCAGCTCGGCCGGCTTCGCCGTTACCGGTCTCATCGTTGTGCATGCGCACAGTGTCAGCAGCGTCGCAACGACGCACAGCAAGGCGCGCAGCCACGCCAAGGCGCGAACCGGCTGCTTCGCTGGCGACCGCAGAAGCAGTCGCGTAATCATATGTACCCCACCGCCGCCAACGCGGCAAGAAATGCTCCGACCGCCGCCAACCCGGCCGCGCCCGCAGCCACGGACACTGTCTTGCCAGCACTGAACTCACGCGTTCTCAGACCCGTGATGCTGTCGATGGGAATGCGAACGGCGCCGCTGCTCACGTAACCCGCATCGATGCCCGTGACGCGCAGCTTGTGTTCCTGGTGATCCTGGGTGAATACGGAAACTTGGTCGCCTACTGCGATCAGGGCACCGCTTCGTATCTGCTCTTGCAACCCAGCCGGCTCCGCCGTCACCGGTTTCATCGTTGTGCACCCGCATAATGTCAGCAGGGTCGCTACGACGCTCAGCAAGGCGCGCACCCCCAATCAATGCGCGGCGCGGTGGGGTCATCCGGTCTTTCGGTTGCATTGGCTATCTCCATTCGGCGTTTCGTCGGCGTGACCACCACACCGAATCGATGGACCAACCGTAGCCGCCGCGCACAGTGCCTGTCCTGAGGCCAGCGTTTAATATCCCTTAGAATGCTTAAGGACTGCGCGCCACAACCCATTTCGCCCTTCCCCGCGGCACTGCCGGCTTGTTATAAACACTCCCTCCCCACCGAACTGTGAACGCACATGACCACGGCGCGGCGACTGCTCAAGCTCACGGGCACATTTCCAATGATGCGGGGACGCCTGAAAGATCCGGTGATTGCCTACGAAACGTGGGGCCAGCAGAGTCGTGATCGTGACAACACCGTGCTCATTTTCACTGGCCTGTCACCCTCCGCACATGTCGCGTCCTCACCCGAGGATCCTGCCGCAGGCTGGTGGGAAGATATGGTGGGACCGGATAAGCCGATCGACACCAATCGCTATTTCGTCATCTGCATCAATTCGCTGGGCAGTTGCTTCGGCTCGACCGGGCCGTCATCGATCAACCCGGAAACCGGCAAACCGCACCGGCTGAACTTCCCGATGCTGTGCGTCGAAGACATCGCGCGCGGTGGCGCGGAAGTGGTGCGCTCGCTGGGCATCGAGTCGCTGTTTGCCACCGTGGGCGCATCCATGGGCGGCATGACCGCGCTGGCGTTCTGCATGCTGTATCCCAACCTGTCGCGCGGGCTGCTGTCGATCTCATCAGCCAGCCGCAGTCTGCCATTGGCCATTGCGCTGCGGTCGTTGCAACGCGAGATGATCCGCAAAGACCCGGCCTGGAACGGCGGCCACTACCTGCCAGATGAAGGACCGATCTCGGGCATGCGGCTGGCGCGCAAGCTCGGCATGATCACCTACCGTTCCGCGAAGGAGTGGGATCTTCGATTCGGCCGCGAACGGGCCACCGACGAAGTGCTCAACGAGGGGCCGTTTCGCATCGACTTCGAAGTGGAATCCTATCTGGAAGCCCACGCCAACAAGTTCATTGGCGCGTTCGACGCGAATTGCTATCTCTATCTCTCGCGCGCCATGGATCTATTCGACGCGGCGGATCACGGTGGCAGCGTTGCCGCGGGGCTCGCACGTCTGCAATTGGATCGCGCGCTCATTATTGGCGTTGAAACCGACTTCCTGTTTCCGCCACATCAGCAACAGGAACTGGCAAACGGATTAACAGGCATCGTCGCCGACGTCGACTTTCAGCTACTTCCGTCGATTCACGGCCACGACTCATTTCTGGTGGATATGGATCGGTTCCGCCCCACGGTGGCGAAATTCTTCTGACGTTTCAGGTGCGGCGCGTAGCCGCGCGCAGCGCGCCTGTCAGCGTAGGCGCATCAACAAAACCGCCGGCAATCAGACGACGCGCACCGTCCACTTCCAGCACCACGCTTGGCAACGCAGCTGTACCGTACGACTTGGCGGTGGCAAAACTATCGCGGACCCGCGCCGCGATACGCGGCGTGTCGATCAACACTTCCCAACGACCGAGTTCGTGGGCGGGCAGCAACGTCAGTTCGCGTTGCAACTCGCGCCGCGTGATGTCGCGCGCGTCGGTGAAGAAGCTGCGCTGCAGCCGCTCCAGAAATTCGAACGGCGGTTGACCTGTTGCCTCGCGCATCGCTTCAGTGGCGATGCAAGCCTGGGTGCTGTTGTAGACGAAATCGCCAAACGGCGGGCCGTCACCGAATGACGCGGATGTCACCTGCGCGACAGTTCGCCACAGCTGTACCAGCCGCGCACGACCTGCGTCGCTGAAGGGGCGCGTGCTGGCGACATTGATGCCACCCAGCAAGAGATCGAAGTCGAAATCATCGGCAAGATCGCGCCGGATCTGCGCGATCTGCGTGGCCATGCCCCAGCACCAGCTGCACAGCGGATCGGAGATGAAGATGACGCTAGGCACGGACAACCGCGGCCGCGCCGGCCGCGTGGATCTCGCCCACCACCTGCGCGTCCGGATAGCCGCAGCGGCGCAGTGCGTCGATGCACGCAGCGGCCTTCTGCGCCGGAACGCCCGCCAGCAGCCCGCCCGCGGTTTGCGGATCCATCAGCACGCGCACCCGCGGCTGCGCAGTGTCGAGCCCCTCCAAGCTGAAATCCTGCAGTACCCGTTCGTTGTTGGGCTGCAGCGAACTCACCACACCGCGCGCCAGCAGTTCCATTACGCCGGCATAGACCGGGACCGCATCGGCGCGCAACACGGCGCCGCAACCGGATGCGCGCAACATCTCGGCAAGATGACCCAGCAATCCGAACCCCGTCACATCGGTGCAGCTGCGCGCGCCGTGCTCGCGCAGAATGCGCGCGGCCGTTGCATTGGATGTATCCATCACCGCGATCGCCTCGCGCAACCACCGCGTTCGTGCGAGACCGCGGGCCTTGCCTGCAAACAGCACACCGCTGCCCAGCGGACGGGTGAGTATCAATGCATCCCCGGGCGCCAATCCGCCTTTGCGCAGCGGCACGGGTGGTGCATCCCCCACCACCACAAAACCCACAGTGAGTTCCAGCCCTTCGCTGGAATGACCACCCGCCAGCGCGACGCCTTCCTCGATGAACACGTCCAGGGCTCCGCGCATCACCAGGTACAGCTCTTCTTCCATCTGCGCCGAACCCATCAGCGGAACGCTCACCAACGCAAGCGCTGTCGCGGGCTGTGCACCCATTGCGAATACGTCGTTCAGCGCGTGGCGCGCCGCGATGCGTCCAAACTCGTAGGGATCGTCCAGCATGTTGCGCAGGCTATCGGCTGTCAGCACGACCTGCCGACCCGTCACGTTGAACAGTGCTGCATCTTCGCCAATGCCAACAGGCACGCGCGGGTGCACCGGCACGGCGAGACGGTCGAAGATTCGCGCCAACAGATCGGCCCCCAGCTTTGCACCGCAGCCGCCGCACCGCATCGCGTCGGGAAGCTCGCTGGCGAACGGCGTCGCCGGCCGCGACGGTTCCTGCATCGGTTCCAGACGCTGGAAACGCTCCATGAAGCGCCGGTCGATCCAGTCTTTCCACTGCCACATCAAGGCGCCGTGCGCGCTCCACGCGCCGCGTGACGCAGTCGCACTGCGCGTGCCTTCGGAGATCAATGCCAGCACGCGCCGCTGCGCGCGATAGTTACGCAGCGGTCGACCCAGCAGCCGGCGCCGCAGGTTGTCAGCCAGCACCGGGCCCTGGCGCACCGCGAAGACACCTGACTTCGGGCGCGGTTGATTGATCATCGCGGCGACGTCGCCCGCTGCAAATACCCGATCGTCGGAGACCGAACGCAAGGTACGATCCACCGCAACAAAGCCCATCTCATCCAGTGTGAGGCCGCTGTCGGCGAGCCATTGGGGCGCAGCAACGGCGGTTACCCACAACATCAAATCCGCCGCCACAAAGCGACCTTGATCGTCGCTTGCACCGTGGCTGTCCGCGCGCGTCACGCGAAAACCGGTAAGAACCTCGATACGACGCGCGTGCAGCAACCGCGTCAGACGCCTTCTTACCCGCGCATTGTGGCCATCCAGGAGCGCGTCGCCGGCGGTGACCAGGCTGATGTGCACCGAGGGCGCGAGCGTCACCAGCGCATGGTGCACAGACAGCGCCAGTTCGACTCCGCCGGC
>JAQBCT010000071.1:0-3623 GCA_032124855.1 Gammaproteobacteria bacterium | reverse complement strand
ACTGGCCACGCTGAACTGCATCGCCTTGGTGGTCGGATTGACGCGGTGGAAGATGTTCATGTCGCCGAACTTCAGTCCATTGCGCAGAAAGGCATCCAGCAGTTCGGCGCCGGCGAGGGTGCCGGTGCGTGCCAGCACGTTGATCACGATGACATCCGACGGACCCGCTGCATTGGCAAGCGCAGCTGCCGGCTCGACCGGGGGGCGTTCATCGCGTGGCGCGGGCCGTGAACCCTGCGCCGCGGCACGGACGCGTTCGATTTTCGTCTGCGTCGTGATGGGGCGCGCCATCGGTTCGCGCCGCACGCCCGGTTTGCGTTCCGTCATGATAGGTGAACGCTGAGGTGCTGGGCGTGTGGGCTCGGCGGTGCCCAGTTCCAGGCCGCGCTGCTCGTGCGGCATTTGCTTAACGCGCGCCCCGCCATTGGGCAATTCCGCCTTCAGCAGGTCCAGCTCATCCACATCTTCACGGGGCACAGTGGGGTCGATATCCATCCGCAGTGTCGCTCGTCGGCCACGCCAGGCGAGCCAGAAACCGTGTCCGATGACTGCGGCAAGCAACAGGCTGCCTCCGATCAGAATCCAGTCCTTAATGTCCATCGGTGCCCCTCATGCGCATCGTTAGACTGCGGCCATCTGCGCCGCCACCGGCGCCTCTCATACGCATCGTTAGACTGCGGCCATCTGCGCCGCCTCCTCGACATCCACCGAAACGAGTCGGGATACACCCGGTTCGTGCATCGTCACACCCATCAGATTGTCGGCCATCTCCATGGTGAGCTTGTTGTGCGTGATGACGACGAACTGCACATCCTGCGACATCTCGCGAATCAGGCTGGCAAACCGTACCACGTTGGAGTCATCCAGTGGCGCATCCACCTCATCGAGCAGACACACAGGGCTGGGATTGAGCTGGAAAATGGAAAATATCAGCGCAACCGCTGTCATCGCTTTTTCGCCGCCCGAGAGCAGATGAATGCTCGAATTGCGCTTGCCCGGCGGGCGCGCCATCAGGGTGACACCAGTATCCAGCAGATCTTCACCGGTAAGCTCCAGATACGCATGCCCGCCGCCGAAAACCTTGGTGAACAGAGCGCCGAGACGGCCGTTGACCGCATCGAACGTTTCCTTAAAGCGCACGCGGGTCTCGCGGTCGATCCGCTTGATGGCGTTGCCCAGCGTGTCCAGCGCTTCGACCAGATCCGCGTGCTGCTGATCGAGATACTGCTTGCGCTCGGCGGCTGACTCGTACTCTTCAATCGCAGCCAGATTGATGGGGCCGAGGCGATTGATGCGATTGCCGATGCGCTCCAACTGCTCAACCCAGGTCGCTTCTGTCGCATCCGCCGGCAGCGTTTCGCGCACAGCCTCGAGCGTCAATTGGGTGGCCTGCAGTTGTTCCACCACGCTGGCGCGTTTGACGCTGTGCCCCTGGCGCTCGACGCGGGCCGTTTCCAGCGTGGAGCGAACACTCTCCACTGCCTGCTCGTGTTCGCCGCGGCGGGTCTGCAACTCCCGAACCTGCGCATCGGCGGTTTCCAGCGCGCTGCGCACGTCGGTCAGCTTGTACTCGACAGCCAGGCGATCGCCGAGTTTACCTTCCAGCTCCTGTTGCAGGCCCGGCAGCGGCCCTTGGCTGAATTCGATGCCCTGGCTCAGCTCGCCGTGCCGGTCGGCCAGTTCCTGCTGTTGACGCAGCAGCCGCTCGCGCGCGGTTTCCGTGGCCTCCAGCCGCGAGTCGAGGCCCTGTTTTTCGCCGTTGAGCACATGAAATGCGTCGCGGTCGGCACGCGCCTGGCGACGTGCCGCCTCCACGGCATGCATATTCTCTTCACGCGCCGCGCCGAGGCGCGTGCGCTGTTCGTCGAATTGTTCGCGCGCCTCTTCGGCAGCCGCCAGGTTGGCACGCGCGGTGGCCAGACGACCAGCCTCGTGGTTGATCTGCTGCTCGAGCTCGGCCGCGTCACGACGCAGCCGCTCGCGCCGCGCATCCGCCTCTTCCAGGCGAACCCGATGCACCCCGTGATCGGTGCGCAACTGCCCCAGCCGCTGCGACTGGGTGTTGATGGTGCCGTGCAGTTCCTGGCGCCGCTGATCCAGGCCATCCACCCGAGAGCGGCCTTGTGCCACGCGCCCCTGCAGTTCTGTCAGATTCAGCTCTGCCTGTTCTACGCGTTCGCGCAGGACGTCGAGCTGTTGGCCGCGTTCGATGATGCCGTGGCCGATGTCGTCGCCGCGATCAAAGCGCAGCCAGTCCGCGCCCAGCCAGACTCCTTCCCGGGAAATGATGCTCTGGGATGTGCCGAGCCCGGTGCGCTGCTCCAGCGCCACCGCGAGGCTGGGTGCTGCGTAGACACCGCTGAGCAGACTGCCCAGCGACACGCTCGAGGTGACCATCGTCGCGAGCGCCGGCAGATCGTGCGGCGCCGATGTCCCAGGCTTGCCGTCGATGAGTGTGACAACGCCCTGTTTGAGACTGGCCACCTGCGCCGCGTAGGCGGCCACCGAATCGACATGCACCGCCTGCAGGCGGTCGCCCAGCACGGTTTCCACCGCGTGTTCCCAACCTGCGCGCACCGACAATGCCTCGCCGATGCGTGGTGCATCCGCGAGCATCTGCGCACGCAACCAGTCATCGGCGGCGCCTTCGGTGCGGCCCACCGCGGCGCGTTGAATGGCTTCCAGGGAGGCAAGTTCGTGGCGCAGCTGCTGCACGTCGTTACGCGCCTCTTCCAGCACCTGCTCGCGGATGATCAGATCCTCTCGCGAAGCGGCCAGCTCCGCCAGGCAATGCTCCATGTCGAGTTCCGCACCGTTCAGTGCGGCAGTTTCTGCCTCGATGCCTGCGGCCAATTCGCCGATGCCGTCCGATACATCGCCTGTAACGAGATTGCGGCCCTCGTCATCGAGCTGTGCCGCGCGTGCGCGCAACCGTTGCAGCACCTGTTCGAGGTGTTCGATGCGCGATGATTCGACGTCGGATTCGCGCTGATTTGCAGCAGCATGGTCGGCGAACGCATCCCACTGCGTCTGCCAGTCCTGCATCCGCGCCTCAGCCGCTTCGAGGCCTTCGGAGGAACGCTGATCGGCTTCGCGCGCGGCGTCTACCCGCGGACCGGCTTCGGCGAGCGCCGAGCGCAGGTTGAGTATCTGCTCGTCGTCCATCGCCAGTTGCCGCTGGGTTTCCTTGCGGCGCAGCGACACCGAATCCAGATCCAGTTCCAGCTGCTTGACGCGCTGCTGGTTGTAGGTAATTGCCTCTTCAATGCGCGCGATGTCGGCACCCAGCTGATAGAAGCGGCCCTGGATCTTGTTGAATTCGTCGCTTTGTTCGGAGTGACGCGCCCGGCTCTTTTCGATTTCAGCGTCCACCGATCGCTGCTGCGCGACGGCGCGTTCGAGCGCGACTTCCAACGCGCGGATCTCCGCTTCGCGTTCCGCCAACGCGGCTTCCAGCGCCACCAGTCGCAACGCGTGCAGCTGCGCGGTGGTCGTGCGTTCTTCCTCTTTCAGTTCGCGGTAGCGTGCCGCGGCCTTGGCCTGGCGCTGCAGATGATCGAGCTGACGGCCGAGTTCATCGCGTATGTCGCGCAGCCGATCGAGATTCTCTTCGGTGTGCCGGA